>NZ_JBALBY010000008.1:0-26782 GCF_036919575.1 Nostoc sp.
AAGGTTTCGTTCGACTTGCATGTGTTAAGCATACCGCCAGCGTTCATCCTGAGCCAGGATCAAACTCTCCGTTTTGGTTTGTTTGTTTTAGCTCTTTAGCTGCTCTTTTACAACTTCAGCTTAGTTTTCTTTATTTGCTTGACGCAAAACACTTGTTGTATAATCGCTTTCAAACTATAATATTTTCAAGGTTCGGTGTCCCTCACAGCGTCGCTTTTTCTCGCTTCGCTTCAGGCACTTATTCAATATAGCGAACCTATCTTCATGTGTCAACTACTTTTCCAAAAATATTTTTGGACTGTTTTCGAGTCACTTGAAACTGACCACAGTGCCGGGTTGTAGGCAACAATGGTTTATGCACTGTGCTGAGTAAGGAAGGGTGAAGCGTGAATTTTCAGTCGGTAATTGGTTTATTACATGAGTTTTGGGGCGATCGCGGTTGCTTGATTGCCCAGCCCTACGATATTGAGAAGGGGGCTGGTACTAAGAATCCCCAGACATTTTTAAGAGCATTGGGACCGGAACCGTGGGCTGTTGCCTATGTTGAACCGTGTCGTCGCCCGACGGATGGACGGTATGGCGAAAACCCCAACCGCTTCCAACACTATTATCAGTATCAAGTTCTAATCAAACCGTCGCCAGATAATATCCAGGAGATTTATCTTGATTCGTTAAGAGTTTTAGGTATTCGCCCTGAAGACCACGATATTCGGTTTGTAGAGGATAACTGGGAAGATGCGACGGTGGGAGCTTGGGGCACTGGGTGGGAAGTATGGTTAGATGGGATGGAAATTACTCAATTTACTTACTTCCAACAGTGTGGAGGAATTGATTGCCGTCCGGTGTCGATTGAGATTACATACGGGTTAGAGCGACTGACAATGTATCTCCAGCAAGTGGAAGCAATTACTAAGATTCATTGGACGGATAACATTACTTATGGTGATGTTTACCTCCAGGGAGAGATTGAGCAGTGTACATACAACTTTGAAGCGTCGAATCCTGAGTTGCTACTGACACTATTTAATTTATATGAGCAGGAAGCTACCCAATTGACAGAGCGAGGATTGGTCTTGCCTAGCTTAGATTATGTAATGAAGTGTTCGCATACGTTCAATCTGCTGGATGCTAGAGGTGTGATTTCGGTGACGGAGAGAACTCGCTATATTGCCAGGATTCGGCATTTGGCTAGGAAGATAGCTCATTTATATGTTGAGCAAAGGGAGAAGTTGGGTTTTCCATTGCTCAAAGATACTGTTAGTTCAACAGGAAGCCCGATATCATAAAGGGTGCGGCTACACGAACGAAGTCCGCTAGGACAATATGTTCGTCAATTTACGAGGGTAACGGATCATGCATTAGATCCGCCAGGGTTGGTCGAAGTCGGCTTCATCCTTCAGGTAGACAGACTGTGCCGATGGTCACGAAGATATCAAAAGAAGGGACGTTCTTAAGAACGTCCCCCTAGTGAATTCACAAACAATCTATATTAGAGATATTGGAGACTTACTACAGCTCTTTCAAGAAATCAATGATCGCTTGTTGATCAGAAGGTGTCAGATAACGGAAACGACCGATAACTTCGCGTGCTTCACTTCGATGATTTGTCGAAAGAGTACTGGTATAAGGTGGGCAAATGACATCTTCAGGCGATGAGCCATAGTTGATAACATTGCCGATTTTATTGAAGACTTTGCCACCCGGAGGAACAGGGCATCCTCCGCCCGGCAACTTAGAGGTCTTATAGTCATCGGGTGCAGGTAGATCATGTAGCTCAATTGCTGCACGAAGGGCATCGTCTACCGAACGAACAACCAACGGTGCATTGGTCACTTCGCTATTGGTAAACACAGTACCGGCAGGCGTTGTGTCACGGGTGAGGGTACTCAAGTAGACGCTACCATTATGCAAGAATGGAGGACCAACCTTACCAATCCCCATCAGAGGCGGTGTACGGAACTCTTCACCTTTAGCAGTTGCTTTCTGGTTTGAGAAGATATCATCAGTTAGGTTACGGCGCAGATCATACGTCTTGAAGTTCAATCGGTTACTACCAACAACCGTGGTTCGGTTCACAAGGATTGGATCACGCGGAGTTGGTGCAAACCGTTCAGCATCAATGGTGGGGCCTTTATGCAAAATCAGATCCGAGAAAATTGGTGCCCAACGGTAACTGAGAATGTCTACAACGGCTGCTGCATCAGTACCCAAGGATGGATCACCAACAGCAGGGGACCGACCAGTTCTTTGAACCGGAGTATGGCAGCTCACACAACTCACCATTCGATCGCTCTGGTTAATGGCATTGGGATCACGACCATCGCCTCCGCTAGGCATACGACCGGGGATCATTCGGTTGGCAAAGGCAGTGAGATCAATACCAAAAAGCTGCGCTCCCCGTTGAACACTGGCTGCACCACTGTAGTCAGAACGAGGTTGAGAGGGATTTTTGGAATTTAGCACAGACAAGAGATTGGGGCCAAATTCTGGGGGAGCCGTCAGGCGCAAGAAATTGCGCTCACTAAATGGGGTGCTGAGGTGAAACTCAGGGTCGGCTAGTGGATTTTTGCAGTTCTTATTGTAGGGAGCAATCTTGGGATCAGCAATATTGATCTCATTATTGTTAGCCAAGCTCGTAATGCCAAGCTCACCTTGCAAGCCCCCAATAACAAACTGCAACATCTCTGCGCCATTCGCACGTAAGCCAAAACGTCCTACCCCAGAGGCTAGGGCGTTGGGTTTGTCAGGTGGCGCATTGGCAGGAATTATATTGACCGCACCCTCAACACAATCACCGGTACACTGAAATACAGCAGTTTTCAAAGACGATTTGCCACCTATAGTGTCAGAGGGATCAACAGCGTTTGTAATGTCCTGGGTTGGAACAGCCTCTATCAGCCCACGACCAATATAGGGGGGTCCAGCGCGTTCACCGACACCACGTCGAAATCCACTTGAACTCAGTCCCGTAGTTGGATTAATCGTGCCGAGGTTTCGATCTTGGGCGATGCTTGGAATCGCATCTGGTTTGCAATCTATACTGCGATCGAAAGCTTTAAGTTCAGCAATCGGAGGGCGTGTATGCTGCACAAAACCACCAAAATTCTGTGCATTACCTGTGACGCGGTTTTTAGAACCATCCAGAGGATCGTAAGATTTGGTCGGATCGACTGCTTCAACCGACGGTGAAAAGTCCCCGAAGATCGTAAAGGCTGCGGTTCGCCCGGTATTATTGACCGCATCTAAGGCTGGGTCGGACTTACTAACGATATTCAAGTTAACAGAACCGTCTGGATTGACCGGATCTAAGCGAACACCGGCGGGCCTACCACCTTTATTGGTGTCACCCGACGTATAACTGAAGTTGGTGGGGGTTGACCGTCCAGCTCGACTGACGTTAGAGATACCCGTAAGCAGCCCCAGTCCCGGAACCGACTCAAGGTTATTCAGGTGACAGCCCGCGCATCGGGTTTGGTTAGCCATCGCCCCTGCGCCTTCGGTAACGGTTTCTGGGGTGGTAAAAAACCACGCCCCTTCCACCACTTTCTGACGAGCTGATTGCGAAACAGAAGGATAGAGCAATCGATCTAACTGAGCCGCCGTCCTCAGGGGAGCAAGTCCGACATCGCCATAGGTATCGCGACGGAGACGCTCTGCTGGGCGAAGGGGTTTATTCGGAGGCGCAACCACGAAGCCTGAACTAACTTCGACTTTTCGCTGTGCAACTAACGTGGCATCGTTGGGAATGTTGGTACGAAACTGACCAAAAACTTTGTGTGGGAAAACAAAAGAAATGAACACTGAAAGGCTAAGGGATAAACCGACTATCAACAAGACACTCAGAAGTTTAAGTCTTCGCATTACGTTTTTCAGCCTTATTCAAGATTGAGTAAGACACGCTGAAAATCACAAATTCCATATTTGGATTTGGATTTTTAGCCTGTCTATGCTAGGAAGTATGAAAAGTAATAAGCTATTGGTACCAATGCTCAGACCTTGATTTCGCAAACCCTAAGGGTAATTACATATATACTTTAGGACGATAGTAAAGTGAAGCCATTTAGTCTAAATATTTCTACATAAAAAGCCCACTATTGTTAGGGAGGATTGTGTTGTAAAATCTGCGTTAAGTAATTTACCATAATTTACGCATTGACAAAGTAAATAATAAGTGCATTAAGAAAAGAATATGCGATCGCTAAGTTTGGAAAAGTGAAAGTATTTCGGAGAAGTTTCCAAAACGAAACTCACAGATATTACATCATGTATGTAGCTGACAAAGATGTACTATTTTTAATTTCTATGGCAGAGTTTAAGGCTACAAGGATAAAGCCCGCACAGGCGGGCTTTGTTTGTATAAACTTGATGGATTCTACTTCACCATAAGCATAAAAATCTTATGATTCAAACCAGTGGTGTAATTATTTGTCTTGGCTACATTTTCGGGTTGCTGTTTACAGCAGTTCCTTGGGGTGGTGTGTGGATTTTGGTTCTGGGGATAGTGGGAGCAATTCTGTTTAGAAGACGCACTACTTCACGGCAACTTGCTCAGAAACCAGAAAATGTTGGAAGCAAAAATAAGGCAGTCCCTAACATTTGGCAAACTACTCTCCATCCGCGAATATGGCTAGCTGCTGGCTTGGTGGGATTGTTGGCAACTCTGTATCTTCAATGGCGAGTGCCGCAACCAGGTGCAAAAGATATTAGTCAGTTCGTCCCGCCTGGAAATAGCAGTAATCAAGAACAACTTGTGATTGTTCGCGGTGAAGTGGCGAGTAATCCCCGCTTAACTCGCAGTCAGCGAGGACAATTTTGGCTGGAAGCGACTCAGCTAGATGAGGTCAAAAATGAAAAAGGTTCAGCAGGTGTCCCAAAAGGGGTTACTGGCAAATTGTATGTGACAGTGCCTATACTTCAAGCTACTGGGTTATACCCTAGTCAACAAATTGCTGTGACTGGGATTTTGTACAAACCAAAGGCGGCTTCCAATCCTGGTGGTTTTGACTTTCAGAAGTTTCTCAAGCAAGAAGGAACGTTTGCCGGCCTAATTGGGCGACAAATAAATGTTTTGGATCAGGAACGTAAATGGGGATGGTGGCAAATTCGGGAGCGAATTGTGCGATCGCAAGTTCGTTGGTTAGGTGTCCCTGAAGGGCCTCTTGTCAGTGCAATGGTTTTAGGCAGCAAAGCTGTTGATTTACCCTACGATATCCGCGACTTGTTTGTACAAGCCGGATTAGCCCATGCTTTAGCAGCTTCTGGGTTCCAAACTTCTTTGATTTTAAGTGTGATATTACAGTTAACAAGGCGGGCAAAAAAAGCAACTCAATTTACCCTTGGCTTTTTGGGTTTAATCATTTTTCTGAGTTTAACAGGTTTTCAACCTGCGGTTCTCAGAGCCGTAATTATGGGTTTTGCGGCATTAGTTGGTCTGCTATTAAAAAGGAAGGTAAAACAGTTCGGATCATTACTATTAGCAGCAACTCTGTTATTAGTCTTTAATCCTCTATGGATTTGGGATTTAGGCTTTCAATTGAGTTTTTTAGCAACACTGGGATTAGTCGTAACAGTACCCCCATTAGTCAACCGCCTAGCATGGCTACCACCTGCGATCGCTGCTTTGATTGCCGTTCCCCTAGCTGCCACGATTTGGACTTTACCTGTGCAACTTTTTGTCTTTGGGGTTGTACCATCTTATAGTTTGTTACTGAATGTGCTTAGTACTCCATTAATTTCAATCATTAGTATCGGTGGAATCATTAGTGCGATCGCAGCATTAATTTGGACTGAGGCAGGAAGTTTCCTCGCTGAGGTGTTGCATTACCCTACTGATTGGCTAATTAAACTAGTGGAATTTTTTAGCAAGTTGCCCGGAAATTCCGTTGCTGTAGGCAGCATATCTAGTTGGCAACTTCTGGTGATTTATCTACTGATTATACTAGTTTGGTTAGTCCCTTGGTGGCAGCGACGGTGGTGGTTTGCTAATGTGATTGCGATTGGTTTAGTATTCATCCCCCTTTGGCATTCGACAAATACATTGTTTAGGATAACGGTATTAGAATCTGGTACGCAACCAATTGTAATTGTTCAAGATAGAGGTACAGTAACTGTAATTAATAGTGGCGATGAAGGTACAGGACGTTTCACAATCCTACCGTTTTTGCAACAGCAGGGTGTAAATCAAATAAATTGGGCGATCGCAACTGATTTCCAAGGCAACGAAAGTAGTGCTTGGTTGGAATTACTGCAACGTTTACCAATCAGAAATTTTTATGAATATTCCCCCAAGCCAGAAAATTCCATTGTAATTCAGGCAATTCAACAAGAATTACAAAAGTATCAGGGATCTTACCAAGCCCTGGCAGTTGGTCAACCCGTGAAAACGGGTTCAATAGTGGCAAAATTAATCAACGATCAATTACCCATCTTACAATTGCAAATTTTAGATCAGAATTGGTTATTAGTAGGTAATATCAAGTCTAAAGAGGTACAGCAACTAGTTAAAAGTGGCAGTTTGCCTCGTCCACAAGTGCTGTGGTGTGCCCCTCAGTCATTGAAAGATTTAGTTATTGCACTGCAACCACAAGTGGCGATCGCTTCTTCTGCCAACTTTGACCCAAAAGCTTTATCTGAACTGAATAAAAGCCAAACAAAAATATTTTTTACAGGACGAGATGGGGCTATTCAATGGACACCTAATGGCCAGTTTGAGGCGTTTATTGAAGCAACAGAAAATAAGTCTTCTATGTTATAAAATACTTACAAACTAAGTAAATTTCAAAGCACATATTTATTTTTAACCAAGTCTATCTTTAGATAGATGTATGGTCATTCGTAACGAAGTACCGTCTCGAAAGGTTTCAGGAAGGTCGATTCCCTGAGCAGATGCTAACCCTATGCTTGGGGTAATGTTTGTATGGGACTTCCAACAAATAAATTACCCAATCTTGTGGGGCAGGCATCTTGCCCGCCTTTCCATACGGGCGGGCAAGATGCCCACCCCACAAGAAGTAGTTGAGTATTTTTTTATTTGTCAGTCCCTATTCTCGCACATGGTTACACGGACTACTTACAGCAAGATATTAAAAAAAATGCAAATGGGAAGTTTAATTGAATTTACGTTGTTTGCTCCTCGGAACAAAGGGGCAGCTTTAATTGGGTCTTTTTCTGAGTGGAAAGAAATCCCAATGGTAAAAAATGAAGATGGTTATTTCTGTACTCAAGTAAAGCTGGAAGACGGCATTTATCAATATAAATTTCGTGTTCAAAGCAAAAGTCCAAATTTTGCACTTGATGAATGGGTAGATGTTATTGACCCTAATGCCACAGATGTTAATGAAAGAGAAAAATCCAGCAGTGTACGGATTAAAGATGGGCAACGCATTATTGATACTTACGTTTGGCAATATGACGAAAAACCGTTGCCTGACAATCGGGAATTAGTCATATATGAAATGCACGTTGCAGATTTTACTGATGATCGCGTTGGGGTTGACAAACGAGGCAAATATTTAGGGGTAATTGCCAAGTTAGATTATCTGGTTGAATTGGGAGTTAATGCACTTGAATTAATGCCAGTTAATGAGTACCCTGGTAACTATAGCTGGGGCTATAAAGTACGCCATTTCTTTGCTACAGAATCTAGTTACGGTTCAACAGAAGATTTAAAGCGATTGATCGATGAGTGTCATGCTAGAGGCATTCGTGTTTTTATGGATGGAATTTATAACCACACAGATGAAGAATGCCCTTTAATGCTGATTGACCGGAATTACTGGTATTACGAACATATGCATTATCCTGAAGATCCAGATAATTATTGGGGACCAGAGTTTAACTATGATAATTATGATGAAAAGTTAAATGTTAAGCCTGCATGGAAATACATCGGGGATGTGGTGCGATTTTGGATTCAGGAGTATCACATTGATGGAATTCGCTTTGATGCGGTGCGCCAATTAGCTAACTTTGAATTTCTCGACTGGCTGGCTAAACAAACAAAAATCCATGCTGCACCCAAACAGTTTTACAACATTGCCGAACATATTCCTGATACAAACACTGTAGTTAAGCCAGATGGACCATTAGATGGTTGTTGGCATGAGAGTTTTAGGTACTTTATAGTTCCATATATTTGTGGAGAAACATTTGAATTAGAACAACTAAAGCAAATTTTAAATCCCAGGCAGCAGGGTTATGCGATCGCTACCAATGTGATAAATTATTTGGCAACCCACGATCGCGAACGTCTATTGCGAGAATTAGGCGATCGCGGTATCTTTGACGCAGACGCATTTAAGCGAGCGAAGTTAGCAGCTGTTCTCTTAATGACAGCGATGGGTATACCGATGCTGTGGATGGGAGAAGAGTTTGGCGAATACCAACAAAAAAGCGAAGATGTGACTAAGCCACAGAAGATTAATTGGTCTTTGTTGTCAGGCGACCAGAATCATAATTTATTTGAGTATTATCAAAAACTTATTGCTCTACGCAAGCAGAATCTCGCCTTGCAAAGTGACAATATCCAGTTTTTCTACGAAAATGCCGAGGACAAAGTGTTAGCTTACACCCGATGGGATGAGCAAAATTCTCATATCGTTGTCGTGGCAAATTTCTCCGACCAGAATTTAAATGAATATAAAATTCCCAACTTCCCATCTGCTCAAGATTGGCAAGATTGGCTCACCAACTGGGAGGTGAAAGTTGGAGAAGATGGTTTAATCACTGATTTGCCAAGCTATACAGCCAAGGTATTTGTTTAGCAGTAGTAATTTGTCAAGAAATCATTGATAACTAGGGATCTTACTGAAACAGAGTATAGTGGGTCTAGCTTACCAGTTAATTGGTATCAAAAATTACAAAATCTAGCAGCAAAGGTGATTCTACATCCAGCTTGAGGGCTGTGATATTATGGGAGACTGCTACATACATTTAGAAAAACTAGAAACTGAATCGATCATGGCCCTCACGCAACTGCGGAAACAAGAAATAATTTCCAACTACCAAGTTCACGAAACCGACACTGGATCGTCCGATGTCCAAGTTGCCATGCTAACTGAGCGCATTAACCGCCTCAGCGAACATCTCCAGGCAAATAAAAAAGACCATTCTTCCCGGCGGGGACTGTTGAAGCTAATTGGTCAGCGTAAGCGTCTTCTAGCTTACATATCGCAGGAAAGCCGGGAAAAGTATCAAGCTTTGATTGCTCGCCTCGGTATTCGTGGATAGGGACTACCGCTTATGTCTGCTGAAGAATCTGAACGCAGTCGCTTGCCCTTTGAACCAAACAAAAAGCGCCAAAAACCCGCAAAAACTCAAAGTAAACCAGCAATACAGCCACAAGAATCTAGCAAACAGGCTGATAGAAGGACACCTTACACCAAAGAAGAAATGACTATTCCCCAAGTAGTCAGCCAGAGGATGATCCGACGGGTAGCTGGGTTCTGTGGTGTACCAACAGCTTTGGGCATTACCACCCTGGTAGTCAGCTATCTGCTTGCTATCTACTCCGACATCCAACTACCTCCCATCGCCGTCTTATTGGTGAATATGGGATTATTTGGTTTGGGGGTCTTAGGGATAACTTATGGCGTTCTCTCTGCCTCTTGGGATGAAGAAAGAGTCGGAAGTTTGCTGGGTTTGGGTGAGTTCAACACCAATTGGGGACGAATGGTGGCAGTTTGGCGCGAAACGCGGCAAAAAAACTCATAATCAACGGCGCTCAGGTATTATATAACTGCGGTATTCGGTAAATTTTAAAGTGAATGTTGAAGTTGAAATTTTATAACTTCAACATTGCTAATTAAAATTATTTGAAGAAGAATGCAGAATCCAGAATTCAGAATTCAGAATCAATTAGTCGGGGATTCAGACCCGCCACTAATTGAATACCACCAAATCGTAGATTTGGTGGGGGTCTAAAAAGAGGTTATTCATCCACTTTTTCGGTCAGAATACCCAACTGAATTCTTACTCCTGACTCCTGAATTCTGTTCTTTAATCTTTTTTATACCCTATATCAAGTTATTTAGTAGTAAAACTACTGACTGAGCGCTATATTTTGTAAATAAATTTATTTTGTTTTTAACTATTCGTAATTAGTCCAATAGGCAACAATAAAGTTAGCCCACATCTTGCACCTACCCCTGGCGATTATAAATCGCACGCCAGTTGCTCATGGGGAGCCACTCCGTTGCGGGGGTGGAGGAGTTTGAAGGAAGTGGCGTGGAAACCCCCTGTTCCCGCACTGGCTTGGCTATACAAACGAAGTCCACCTCCGTGGACTAAGAGAAAATCAAAGGTTTTTATTAACCCAGGTCGGTGGGTTTCGCCTGTGTAGCCAAGCCAGTGCGTTGGGCGGCTGCGCCGACTTGAAGCACCTGGCGCGCGACTTCCAGTCGCCTGGTGCAACAATAAAGTTAGCCCATTTACAGAAAAATTTACTCAATTAATCAGGAACTTTCACATGATTATAGTAATGAAAAGTGGTTGCCCAGAGGCGGAAATAAACCGGATTGATGAGGAACTAAGTAGTTGGGGGCTAACTCCAGAAAAAATTGTTGGCCAACACAAAGTAGTTATTGGTCTAGTAGGTGAAACCGCCAGCTTAGATCCACTACAAGTTCAGGAAGTTAGCCCCTGGATTGAGCAGGTGTTGCGGGTAGAGCAGCCTTACAAACGAGCCAGCCGCCAGTACCGCCACGGCGAAGCTTCGGAAGTGGTGGTTAATACTCCCAATGGAGCAGTGGTATTTGGTGAACACCACCCTTTGGTAGTCGTTGCCGGCCCCTGCTCAGTAGAAAATGAAGAAATGATTGTGGAGACGGCGCGGCGCGTCAAGACGGCTGGAGCCACATTTTTGCGCGGAGGGGCATACAAACCTCGGACTTCACCTTACGCCTTCCAAGGACACGGCGAGAGTGCTTTGGATTTGTTGGCGAAGGCGCGAGAAGTTAGCGGATTAGGTATTATTACAGAAGTGATGGATGCTGCTGACCTGGATAAAATTGTCGAAGTTGCTGACGTGATCCAGGTGGGGGCAAGGAATATGCAGAATTTTTCCTTGCTCAAAAAAGTGGGAGCGCAGCCGAAACCAGTTCTCTTGAAGCGGGGAATGGCAGCTACTATTGAAGATTGGTTGATGGCTGCCGAGTATATTTTGGCCGCTGGCAATCCCAATGTGATCTTGTGTGAACGGGGAATTCGCACCTTTGACCGTCAGTATACTCGGAATACGTTAGATATATCAGTAGTGCCAGTGTTGCGAAAGCTGACTCACCTGCCAATTATGATTGACCCCAGCCACGGTACAGGTTGGTCTGAGTTTGTGCCTTCAATGGCAATGGCTGCGATCGCAGCTGGCACAGATTCCCTGATGATAGAGGTTCACCCCAACCCTGCTAAAGCTTTATCCGACGGGCCGCAATCTCTGACACCAGACCGTTTTGATCACTTGATGCAAGAATTAGCAGTGATTGGTAAGGCGGTGGGACGCTGGCAGCAACCAGCAGTAGCTCTAGCTTAAAATTCAGATCGAAGTGCATCCGACCATTATTATCGAACAGCAATATTGGCGCCAGTCGTCAGAATTCATGTTAGGTATTCTGAACGAAAAAGCGGATGAATAATCGGCGTTTTTGCACCCCCACCAAAAATTCTAGTTTTGTGGTCAACAAGAAAGTCGCGGGTCCCAATCCCAAGAGTGGGTGGACGAGGTTGCTCAAAGCGCCGCTTGGGGCATAGGCCAAACAGGTAACTTCTTCCCCATGCCCTATGCCCCATTCCCCATGCCCAAAAACTCCACCCACTCTTGGGATGGAGTTTTTTATTTGGTCTGTTTACCTAGATGAGCATCATGCAGAAACTTTTCCCGCATAGCGATGCCTACGCTAATTACACTTGTGTCAGACAAGGTACTTTATATTACAAAACAAGGCGGCTATGCTGAGGGCAGAAGGGAAGTCTTGATGTGTATTGACTGTTTTCTTAATAGTACTTGACTTATGTTTTCACAAGATGTAATTTATCAATATTAGAATAAACATCGGTAAGTCAATCGATTTTTAGTATTTTAGCAAAAATAAACATCTTTATTGTAAATTAGTCGAAGATTAGAGTTGAGAGTTAAGAGGTTGTTTGAAAAGTCTAAATTAATACTAGCCCCGGCGATTAGAAATCGCGGCTATACAGACGAAACCCACCTCCTTGGGTTTGAAAGACCTAGTTTTTGGTTAGTCCGCGCAGGCGGGCGAGAGTTTGTATAGTAGGGAATTATATTCGCCCAAAACTTTTCAAACATCCTCTAACAGTTTCTGCATAGTATGAAGTATTGAAAATTTTCTGAAGATTTATTGATATAAAATCCGTATTTTTCGACAATAAATAAGGCGAAAAATAGATTAACGAAAATTACGAAGAAAAGGGTAATTGTTCATCTAGAATCTAAAATAATCTAATTTTTCAGCAAAGTTGAATCTTATTGATAAACTACAGGCATTCAATTAGAAGTAGCAAAAATCAGAATATTAGAGATGAAAAAAAACATTACTATTCTCACACTAATATTCATTCGGGGAATAGCGATCGCACTCTTATTCATGAATACAACTGCATTTGCAGCCACAGTCAATCCCTGTCCCCAAGATATGGCGATGATTTCAGGAGGAACATTCAAAATGGGGTCTGATAATTCCAGTTTTGTGGAAGAGCGATCGCCTGGAAATGTAACGGTGACTAACTTCTGTATTGATAAATATGAGGTAACAAATGCACAATTTGGTGAATTTGTCAAAGAAACAGGATATGTGACAGTTGCAGAGCGTCCCTTATCTGAAGAACAGTTTCCCGATTTACCCAATGAGCAGCGATTACCGGGTTCTTTAGTGTTTGAGATCGCAAAACCAGGCGTCAAGGAAGTTTCCTTTCTGAGTTGGTGGCATTGGACTACTGGCGCAAATTGGCAACATCCCTTTGGCCCAGACAGTGCAATCGCTAACAAATCCAACTATCCAGTTGTTCACATAGCTTACGAAGATGCCCTAGCCTACGCGAAATGGTCAGGAAAATCCCTACCCACCGAAGCTCAATGGGAATATGCCGCCCGTGGTGGCTTGGATGGTGCAACCTATGCTTGGGGCGATGAATATTCTGAACATAGAGCCAACACTTGGCAAGGAATTTTTCCCTTTTTCAACACCAAAGCCGATGGTCACTTGGGCATTGCTCCCGTCGGTTCTTTTGCACCCAATGGTTATGGACTCTATGATATGGCCGGCAATGTGTGGGAATGGACTACTGATTTCTTTCAAGTCAGACGCGATCGCAAATCCCATCAAATTAATCCTATTGCCTTAAATCAAAGCTTTGATCCCAAAAAGCCCGATGAATCAGAGTTACACGTAATCAAGGGGGGATCATATCTCTGCGCTCCCAATTACTGTAGCCGCTACCGTCCGGCGGCGCGGGAGTCAGAATCACCCGATACGGGAACTACTCATATCGGGTTTCGGCTAGTTAAAAATTTACCGAACAGCAATATTGGCGCCAGTCGTCAGAATTCAGTTGGGTATTATGACCGAAAAAGCGGATGAATAATCGGCGTTTTTGCACCCCCACATTTACCTGTGAAAAAAATCCAAAATCCAAAATCTAAAATCCAAAATTGTATGACTGATCCTCACAAGAAAGATTCTTTGTATGCATCTCTCAAGTTAACTTCTGGTGCGATCGCCTTTTTGACAGCCCTGACGCTAATATTTTCTAGTCTCTTACCTCTACCTGCTTGGGCGGACTACGGCGACAAATTGCCATTACCCCAACCATCTTTTAAAGGTAAAATTGGCATTACTTACAAAGAATCCCAACCAGACTTCCCTAAACCCCTTAAGGCTCCAGAAAATGCACCAAATGTGTTGCTGGTGTTGCTTGATGATGTTGGTTTTGGACAAAGCAGCACCTTTGGCGGTCTGATCGATACGCCGAATTTAGACCATCTAGCAGAAAGGGGATTGCGTTATAACCAATTCCACACCACAGCACTCTGCTCTCCTACCAGAGCCGCATTGCTCACAGGACGCAACCATCATTCTGTGAGTACAGGTGTGGTTACGGAATTAGCCACAGGCTACCCAGGTTATACTGCGATTTTACCTAGAAGTGCGGCAACGATCGCTGAAGTATTGCGAGACTATGGATATAACACGGCGGCCTTTGGCAAATGGCACAATACCCCAGACTATGAAACCAGTGCCGCAGGCCCATTCGATCGCTGGCCGACAGGTTTAGGTTTTGAGTACTTCTATGGGTTTCTGGGCGGTGATACCAATCAATGGAGTCCAGCTTTGGTGGAAAATACCCAACATATTCAGAAACCAAATCGCCCTGATTATCACCTTACCCCCGATCTAGCAGACCATGCAATTAAGTGGATTCGCACCCAGCAAGCGATCGCTCCTGATAAACCCTTCTTTACCTACTTTGCCACTGGCGCAACCCATGCACCCCACCATGCGCCCAAGCAATGGATCGACAAGTACAAGGGTAAATTTGATCGAGGTTGGGATAAATTACGCGAAGATATCTTTGCTCGTCAGCTAGCCTTGGGTGTAATTCCTGCCGATACTAAACTGACTCCTCGCCCGGCAGAACTCCCGGCTTGGGATTCCCTGACTCCCACCGAACAGAAAGTTTATGCGCGTCAGGCGGAAGTATTTGCAGGTTTCCTCAGCCATACCGATGCACAAATTGGTAGAGTCATTGACGCGATTGATCAACTGGGTGAATTGGATAACACCTTAGTCTTTTTCATCGCCGGCGATAATGGTGCGAGTGCTGAAGGCGGCTTAACAGGTAGTGTTAATGAACTCAAAGTCTTTAATGGTGTAGCAGAAAGTCCTCAAGAAGTTCTCGCCGCTTTAGATGATTTAGGTGGGCCAAAAACCTTCAATCATTTTCATGCAGCTTGGGCTTGGGCAGTGGATAGCCCCTTCCAATGGACAAAACAAATTGCTTCTCACTTCGGTGGAACCCGCAATGGTTTAGTTGTGGCTTGGGGCGAACGCATCAAAAATCGTGGTGGACTGCGGAGCCAATTCCATCATGTAATTGATATTGCGCCTACCATTCTGGAAGCTGTGGGGATTGAAGAACCAGAGGTAGTCAACGGTGTAAAACAACAACCCATCGAAGGTACTAGCCTTGTCTATAGCTTTGATGATCCTGCTGTACCATCCCATCACAAAACCCAGTATTTTGAGATGTTTGGTAATCGTGGCATTTACGATCAAGGTTGGGTAGCAGCCGCCCGTCATGGACGCTTACCTTGGGAGCGTGTCTCCAAAACCACCTTCGATGAAGATAATTGGGAACTATATGATATTACCAAAGACTTCAGTGAAGCCAACGATTTAGCCAAGCAGAATCCTGCCAAGTTAGCGCAACTACAAAATCTATTTCTGAAGGAAGCAAAGAAATACAAAGTTCTGCCCTTGGACGATCGCTTGATTCAACGGTTTGATGTCAAAACCCGTTCCAACGTAACCACAGGACGTAATAGCTTTACTTATTACACATCTGTTGCAGGGATTCCCGAAGGCAGCGCTCCCAATATTAAGAATCGCTCCTTTAGCATCACTGCCGATGTGGACGTTGCTGCATCTGGTACACAAGGCGTTTTAGTTACCCAAGGCGGACGTTTTGCGGGTTGGAGTTTCTTCTTGAAAGAAGGTAAACCCACCTTTGCTTACAACTTCTTAAATAGCGATAACACAATCATTGAATCTTCCCAACCAATTGCGATCGGCAAATCCCAAATCAAATTTGACTTTACTTATGACGGTGGCACTCCGGGAGCAGGTGGTACTGGTAAGCTCTTGATTAACGATCAACAGGTTGCCGAAGGCCGCATTGAGCAAACCGTAGGCTACAGATTTGGTTTAGATGAAACCTTTGATGTTGGTCAAGATACTGGCACACCTGCGGTAGATACTTACCAAACACCCTTTGCATTCACCGGCAACTTACAGCAAGTCACCCTGGAATTGAAGTAATAGGCATTGGGCATCCCTTCGGCTTCGCTCAGGGCAAGTGGGGATTGGGCACTTGACTGAGCAAAGCCGTTGGCGCAGCCTCTCATAGAGAAGTATTGAGCATTCATTGGTTATTCTCCTCTGCCCCTTTGCGCCTTTGCGTCTCTGCGTGAAAAAAAATCATGAACGAAATCTTGTCAATAATCGACAAACTCGCACTTTTCACATTTATCGTGTTCACCATGCTGGGTGCAGGGTTAAGTCTAACTGTACAACAGATTTGGGAACCACTCCGCAACCTTCGCTTAGTCATATCATCGCTGCTAACAAATTTTGTGCTAGTGCCGCTTTTTGTATATTTGCTACTGCAAGTAGTACATTTAAGTGAACCACTCAGAGATGGCTTACTGATCATGGCAGTAGCATCAGGACCTCCAGCACTACCTAAACTTGCCCAGATAGTCAAAGGCAATATAGCTTTCTCGGTGGGATTAATGATGTTGCTAATGCTGGGCACAATTTTTTATATGCCGATTGTATTGCCCTTGGTGGTGGAAGGTGTGCAAATTAACTCCTGGGAGATTGCCAAACCCTTATTGTTAATGATGGTCAGCCCATTGATCCTTGGGTTATTCATCAAAGCAAAATTGAGTGCGATCGCCCCCATTATCCAGCCGATTTTGTTCAAATTATCTAATGCTGGATTGCTTTTAGGTCTGGTTGTCAGGCTGATAGTTCACACTAACGATATCATTGGCTTATTACAAACAGGTGCAATTTTAGTTTGTGCCGTTTTCATAGTCTTCTCCTTTACCGTGGGTTATCTTTTGGGCGGCCCTGGTATCGATACTCAACGAGTGCTAGGAGTAGGAACAGCTCAACGTAATTTTGCCGCAGCATTATTAGTAGCTACAAGTAATTTTGAAGATCCCAGCGTGGTGAGCATCATCATGGTGACGAGTATTTTAATGATGATTGTAGTTTTGATCGCTGGGCCAAAGTTCATAGAACTAGACCAAGGAACGGGTGTAGAGATAGAGCAGCCTCTAAGCTAAGGTGGGCTTTTCGGCCCACCCCACAAGATTGGGTAATTTATTTGTTGGAAGTCCCTAGTACAGCACGGCGTAAATAAGCCACCCATTTGAAATGTCTCAAACCCTGGCAAACAATTAATTACGAATTACGAATTACGAATTACGAATTCCGCCTTGCGGTACTAGTTTGCGGTTATTGTAACTAAACTTTCGCACCTGAAAAAAAGGACGGGCACAATACCCATCCCAGAAAATTCACTTTTAATCGCAAAACTTTTATTGCACTTGCGTGGGGAAAGCACCAGGTTGCACAGCTATGTTAATATTCTGCCCATTGCGACGTAATTCCATACGTAAATCGCTCCCGACTTGGCTATTTTCTACTGCCTTTTGGACACTGCTGGCATCTGTGACTGCTTGACCGCCAAGCTTTTGGATTACATCACCAGCCCGTATGCCTGCTTTAGCAGCTGGTGAATTTGGCACAACTTTTACAACTAATACACCTTTATCTTCATTCACACTCAAACCGCTATTCGGATCTGAGTTGATATTTTGTTTTAGCTGAGGCGTTAACCCCACCATCTGAATTCCCAAATAAGGATGTTCTACTTTGCCTGTGGCTATTAGTTGACTAGAAATGTGTTGTGCTGTATTGATAGGAATAGCAAAGCCTAATCCTTGTGCCCCTTGGATAATCGCTGTATTCATGGCAATTACCTCGCCACGGTAATTTAGCAACGGACCGCCGGAGTTACCGGGATT
Organism: Nostoc sp.; assembly: GCF_036919575.1. GTDB lineage: Bacteria > Cyanobacteriota > Cyanobacteriia > Cyanobacteriales > Nostocaceae > Nostoc. The sequence goes on from NZ_JBALBY010000008.1 coordinate 17,825, forward strand.
AATCGCTGCGTCAGTTTGAATATACTCTACTCGTTTATCAGGAGCGCCGATTTGATTGCTACTGCGTCCGGTAGCACTGATGATTCCGGTAGTTACTGTATTATCTAATCCAAGGGGGTTGCCGATTGCGATCGCCCATTCTCCCGGTTGCAGTTTATCTGAGTTACCCAAAGTTACTAACGGTAGATTCTCTGCCTGAATCTTGACGACAGCAACATCGGTTAAATCATCTTTTCCTAAAACCTTTCCTTTAAAGCTACGCCCATCCTTGAGTGTTACTGTCACCGTATCAGCACCATCGACTACGTGAGCGTTGGTGAGAATACGACCATCAGCACTAATAATAAAACCTGAACCAGTACCCCGTTCTACCCGATTCTGTTGTTGTGGTAGTTGAGAGCCAAAGAAGCGTTGGAAAAATGGATCGTTAAATTCATCTGGTATTTGAGTTTTTACAGTTCGGGAAGAGTCAATCCGCACCACGGCTGGCCCGACCCTTTGCACCACCTGGATAACAAAGTTAGGATCTGTACCGGCTGCTAATGGAGGAGCGGCATTTACTCGACTCACTGCCAAATTAGATGCATTTTCAGACACCTGCTGAGAATGTCCAGCCATATAGCCGCCTGCCAATGTCATACCCGATCCCAGCAGCACCAACGATAGAGAGGCGGCAGCCTTTTTCCAGGGTGCTCGATTTTGGTATTTAGCATCAGCAGTGTTGGATAAAATGCTATTTGATGGGTGTTCTCCATCACGAGGTTGGTTTTGCATTGCTCTCTGGAAGGATATTTAGATGTATTACTAATGTAGATATTATTTGTGACAGTTTTGTTGCAGAGGTATTGCGTTAGTGTGAAATGTTTGCTTTATTACATAAGTTATTTTCGCATAGCCTGGATAAATTCCTAAACAGCATCGTACTGGTCAGCGACAAGAAATTTAGGACTTACGCAAAATATCTCTCAAACTCCGACTTCTCTCCGTGTCCTCTGCGCCTCTGCGGTACCCTTCTCCTGACGGAGACGCTACGCGAACGGGAAGCCACTTCGTGTCTACGTTATTCCGTAACTCATGCGTAAGTCCTAAAATTAAAACTGTTAAAATATTTCACCATGCCTGAAGGAATAAAAATGGTACAGGGGAAAATCTTACTTAAGCCTGGTACTTTATGGACAAGTGTCAAAGAGCAGACCGAACATGCTTTGCAATGCGGGGCGCTGCTATCAATACCGACGGAATTTGAATTTGTGGAACAGGATAACGTGCGCTTTTTAGTGCGGATTTTGTCTAACCTGAATCGCAAAAAAGCCGCCAAGGAGAAGCAGGAAAAACAATCTGCTACATCTGGTCAAGAATTTAATCCCTTCTTACCCTACGAAGAGGATTTATTTGTGGCGGATATCTCTGATTCCCATGTATGTATTTTGAATAAATTCAATGTTGTTGATTATCATCTGCTAATTATCACCCGTGACTTCGAGGAGCAGGAAAGCTTACTCACCCTCGAAGATTTTACGGCTATGTGGGCATGTCTAGCTGATTTCGATGGTTTAGCATTTTACAACAGTGGCAAAACCGCAGGTGCAAGTCAGCGACACAAGCACTTGCAATTAGTGCCATTACCACTGACACCTTCAGGACCGCAGATACCTATTGAACCTCTGCTAACATCAGCACAATTTCAGAACTCGATACTTTCTGGTGCGTCCGCTACGCAAACGATGGGCTTTGTCAACGCAACTTTACCAAAACTTCCTTTTGTACACGCTTTCGCACCACTAAATTCCCATTGGGTGCAGTCGCCATTCACAGCAGCCCAAGCAACACTAGAAGCTTATCGCACCTTGCTATATGCTGTGGGTTTACATGCAGGGCAATCTGGTGCTTACAATCTGCTAGCAACACGAGAATGGATGTTGATTGTACCGCGATCGCAGGAGCATTTCCAGTCTATCTCTGTGAATTCATTAGGATTCGCTGGTGCTTTGCTAGTGCAGAATGCAGCACAAATGGAGATTCTCAAAGCCCAAGGACCGATGACCATCCTTAAGAATGTTGCTGTATCCTAATTACAGTAGAATTCAGAATTCAGAATCCAGAAGTAAAACAGGGTTTATACCTGGCTTTGGGACGAATCGTTGTGTACCTCACTTTCCTTGAAATCTGCTGTCAGTTGTAGTTTTTCACTCTTCCCCATCTGTGATAATTTACAGTATAGGTAAAATTATTGATTCTGCATTCTTGTTTAGGGACTGACAAATAAAAAAATATCCAAAAATTTCTTGTGGTGCGGGCCGAAAAGCCCGCTAATCACAAAGGACGGGCAAGACGCCCATCCCACAAGATGGAATAATTTATTTTTTGGAGTTCCCTTAATCGGTTCAATTGCGGGTGCTTTATTTATCGCAATCGCTATGTATAAATCACTGCTAGCAAAACTCAAACCACAATCTTAATCCCTTACTATTTGTCTAAATACATAACTACTTGATCGAATGTATGTAAATTTTATCTATCTCATCTTCTGATTTTAATTCCTAGTTTTTATTCCCGAAGTTGTAGTAATTTATGTTATCCATATCTATTGACATAGGATATTTTAGTAAATACGATGTCAATCAATCCGGATTTCATTTACTTCCCTGGAAATCTCTGTAAGTCAATCCAATACTATTATTACAGCACTACATGAAACTACGCTGGTTATTACTTAGTCTCACAAGTATTCTTCTACTGTCGTCGCCAGTAAAAGCGAATTACAACACCAATCAAGTTGACAGCGCAGATGGCGGGAGTGGAAATCAATCAGATTTACAACTACCAGAACTAAAATTCATTCCTCCAACTCCCTCAAGCGATTTTCTTAACCCAATAAATACTCCTAACTACACTGGTATAGTTCCTCTAGGACGAGAAATATCGGAACTAAAGAGTCCAATTAAAGCATTAATTGCTCGCTACAGATTCCTCACTCCCGGAATCTTTTTTATGGACTTACAAACAGGGGATTATTTAAATATCAATGGCGGTCAAGCTTTCTCCGCCGCTAGCACAATTAAGTATCCTATTTTAATTGCTTTGTTTCAAGGAATAGATACAAGGAGAATTAAACTAACTGAAACATTGGTGATGCAACGTAAACACGTTACTGGTGGTTCTGGAGATATGCAGTATCGGCGGGTGGGAACTAAGATTAGTCTTTTGGAAACTGTAACTAAAATGATGACTATTAGCGATAATACCGCTACAAATATGATTATCGACCGTTTAGGCGGTAAGGCAAATTTAAATCAGAGGTTTCGCAGTTGGGGATTGCAAAGTACTGTAATTAACAATATGTTAGGAGACTTTAAAGGAACTAATAAAACTAGTGCGAAAGACTTAGTACGATTGTCAGCTTTGATTACAAATAATCAGTTAATTTCTGATACAAGTCGCTCTCAAGTTTTAGGTATCATGATTCGTTGCCATAATAGAAGCTTACTCCCGTCTGGTTTGGGCTATGGGGCAAGTATTGCTCACAAAACAGGCACTCTACGGTTTGTATTAGGAGATGCAGGTATCATTGAAACACCATCAGGTAAGCGTTATTTAGCAGGAATTTTCGTGCGAAGACCGAATAATGACGAGAGAGCAACAGCTTTTATTCGTCAAGTTTCTCAGATGGTGTATGGCTACTTTGAGCAACCAAAAATTAGCCATCTACCTTAATTATTGAGGTTTTTTAGCGTGACACAAACACAAATGTCAGTAGAAGTTATTAGGACTTACGCATTGACAAAAAATACCAAATATGAAGAAGTTTAAAAACCACATCTTTCGTAAGGGCACAGCAATGCTGTGCCCCTATAATATGGTCTGTTTACTATCAAAGGATAATTAATCAAAGCCTGAAACAACCTATGCATCGTTAATCCACATCACGATTAATTTGTACAGTGCGTAAGTTTTATAGGAATCATATTTGATTTCTGAAAAAATCTCGGTAGTCTTGTAGTGGACTATCTTGCCTAAAATGTTGCAAAAAAATTGTAGGTTGGGTGGAGGCTTTGCGTAACCCAACATCCTGATATATGTTGGGTTACGCTCCGCTCCACCCAACCTACGTCTACGTCTAGCGCACTATTTTAGCCTAGAGGGTCCACTACGTGCATTTCAAAAATCAAATACTAGTCCTATAGTTATATCAAAGTCCGCAGAATTTTTGTGGCGAATCACAAACAATAAGACTGTGTATACTTATCATTCATTGTCTGAAATAATTAAGTTTTTAGATTGTTTATAAAAGCATTGTATCCTAATTTATTGACATTCTCTAACTGTCTAATCAGGAAAAATTATGAAATAGTTCTAATATCCGTTTTTGGAGTCGTTCTATAACTACTCCTGACTCAGCAGATAGGCCATCAAATAATATCTCATATATCAATGGAACGCCCAACTCTAACTCTGATAAAAGTCTACGCTGGCTAAATACATCTTGTGGTTTACCTTCTAGCATCAGTCGCCCTTTATCCATAACAAAAACCCAGTCTGCCCAACGATAAACTAGATCTAAATCGTGGGTTGCCATTACTAAAGTAGTTCCATTTTGATGAATTTTTTTCAGGGTTGCTATTAAGTTACGAGTATGTTTTATATCTAAATATGCAGTTGGCTCATCCAACACCAGCAGTTCTGGTTGCAACACCATCACATCAGCTATAGAAACTCGCTTTTTTTGTCCTAAACTCAGATGATGTACTGGTCTTTCTGCTAAAGTAGTCAGTTCAAATTCAACTAATGCTTGCTCTACTCTGTCTTGAATTTCTAGTTCTGGTAAACCCAAATTACACAAACCATAAGATATATCTTCTTCAACAGTAGAAGCCACTAATTGTTGTTCTGGATCTTGAAATACTAGTCCAACCTTCTGCCTTAAGTTACCGAGATAATTACGATTATAACTTAACGGTTCACCACGCCAACGTACAATGCCAGAATCAGGTTTATATAGCCCATTTGCTAATAGAAACAGTGTCGTTTTTCCACAACCATTCTGACCAATTAATGCACACCTTTTGCCAGATGGAATTTTCAGTGTTAGACCATTCAAAGCTGATTCCTGTGCGCCTGGATAGGTGTAATATACCTGCTCAAATTCGAGTAAATATTCCTGCATTTCGCCAAAATTCTAATCCTATTAATCCTACACAGCCGCAAATTGCTTCGATGATATATCGCATTTGGGGACGATAGCGGCGCGGATGCCAAACTCGAAATTCACTCACAAAACCCCGTGCTTGCAGTCCGAGAGAGAACTGACTATATCGTTGTAAGGTTCGCTGTAATAGTTGTCCGATTAGTAGTGCTAAACTTTTCATCCCACTACGCCAAGTCAGGTAGCCACCACGAGAATTTTGTGCTGTCCACAATTCATTGGCTGTGTTCAGCAAGATGAAAATGAACCGATACATTAGTAATAACAAATCGGTTAAAAGCACTGGACATCGCAAGTAACGCAGAGTTTGTAATATTTCCGTGAAAGGGACAGTTAACATGAGAAAATATAAGCAAGAAACAGAGGCTAATGCTCTGGTTAAAATTCCCAATGCTTGGATACTGCCACTATGACTGATATAAATATAGAAGTGTCCGAGAGTTAGTCCATACCACGAATCTAATTGTACGCTTGGCAAATCAGCGTTCGCAACTCCATTCACCATCAGTGCTGGTAAACTTGTCAAACAAAAAACTATGGTGAACAATAACAACCTAAAATAAACACCAGCCGGAATTCTTGCATAGATAACTGTCCAAACACTCATCCAAATCGCCATCAACATTTGCACTAGCGGATGGGTACAAAGGGAAATAGCAAGAGTAGTAAATGCAAAAATCAGTTTATGTTCTGGTGGCAATCTTCGCAGTTGATTAGTATAAGCTAAAGTGTCTAGTTGCAGGCTCATTCTTCACGTTTTTGTTGTTGAGAACGTCCTTTATACAACCCAATTGCATAACCGACTACTCCAGCACCCAAAGCTGCTTGCGAAGCAAATAATAAACTTTCTATTTCACCACTAGCTGGTTCAAAAAATGATTTAAACCAGGGTTTATATCCAGGTTGTATTTCAGTAATTGCTTTTTCTGCTTTGTCATCGGAACCGGCAAATTCCGCACCGCGCACAAATATTAATGGTGCAACTGCTAAAGCTAATACGGCTACCACCAACAGCCAGTTACTCAACCCTTTTTTAGATTGACTCATTGCCACTTCCCCGCTTGATTAATTTCAGCAATTCCAATTCTTGAGGATTATAAGATTGCAACCAGTTCCATACCAACACAGTTAGCAATCCTTCACTAATTGCTAAGGGAACTTGAGTGATGGCAAAAATTCCGGCGAACTTGGTAAAGGAAACAATAAACCCACCAACAGGTGCGGGAAAAGCTAGGGCGAGTTGGATAGAAGTGATCACGTAAGTGAGTAAATCTGCGATCGCAGCTGCTAAAAATATGGCGATTCTTTGTTTACCACCCAACTTTATTGTCAGATTATATATCCAGTAAGCCGCAAATGGCCCAGCGATCGCCATCGAAAAAGCATTTGCACCCAGCGTCGTTAAGCCGCCATGCGCCAGTAACAAAGCTTGAAACAACAATACTAAGCTACCCAAAACCGACATAGTTAGGGGGCCAAACAGCACCGCACCTAACCCCGTTCCTGTTGGGTGAGAACAACTACCTGTGACAGAGGGGATTTTCAACGCCGACAGCACGAAAGTGAAAGCACCAGCCAAGCCTAACAGTAGTTTTAGTTCCGGGTTAGCTTGGGTAATGCGAGTCAGACTACGCAATCCTAATAGAAAAAATGGTAATGCCACAACCCACCAAAAAATTGCCCACTGCACTGGTAAAAAACCTTCCATAATGTGCATGGCGTAGGCGGGTTTGGGTAAACCAACTACTAGATAAAAACTGATAACTCCCATCAGCGTTAGACTGACTAACGCCTGTTTTGTTCTTTTCATAATCTGTACCTCGCAGATTTATGTAAACGAATTGATTCTAACCGGCGGGCATCCTGACTCACCCAATTTTGGTTTACAGTTGCGGGACAGCGCCGGATTTTCACCGGACTTTCCCCCTTGCGTCCGATAGCGCAGCGTGGCGTTAGCCATTGACTGCTCACCATCAGAACCGATTGGGGTAACTATATCACCATTACCTAAGAAGAATTCAGAATTCAGGAGCCAGAATCCAGAATTGATTCTGTGCATCCCTATTTCAATTTATCGGTACACTCCACCAAGCTAAACTATAAGGCTGAGTCGCTTCATTGAGCTTTTGACGAAACTGGACGCGGATTTTGTAATTGCCAGTAGCAGCAACGGGGCAGAAAATATGTTCTACACTATCGATGTCGCTGATGGAGGAACAAACAGCAGCAGCGTTTGAATTTTGAGCATTAGCTTTTATTAAGTATAGGTCGAGATTATTCAAACCGCGATCGCTAAAATTTTCGCCCACGTCATATTGCTGGTTTTTATTTTTATCGTTGAGTTTCACCAATCGATCCCAACTTAGGGTGACAGCAACAAAACTTCCCTCTTTTAACGGTTTTGCTAAAATATAATCAACAGATGCTCCAACATCGATTGTGCGATAATCCCAACCAATAGCTGGCACCGCAGCTGATGGTGGCCATTGACCAGCACTAAATTGCTGATAAGCGCGAAATACATTTAAATGACCCGCTCCCATTTGAGCGTCCAAGGGAATCTTTGGATCTTTATAAGCATCAGAATCTAGCCAGTTTTTATTTTGTTTATCAATTAGCGTTCGAGTCATTCCCAACCGCAAGCCATCACCGCTATCTTGGATTTTGTCTGCTGAATTCAGCAACACAGCTTTCATCACCTGATGATGTCGAGAGTCGATGCTCCAGTGGGGTTGTTTTGTCCGCATCTGTCTGTCACCAAATTCCTGCAACAGAGCAACAGTAGCCGTAACTTGAGGCGCTGCAAAACTCGTCCCCGTAACCTTATTCAATTTGCCATCTGGATTGAGCAAAGGAATATTATTCCCAGGAGCAACTAAACTGATAGCGCGACGCCCACCAAGATCAAATTCCCTTCCAGCTAGCCTTCCACTCACTCCTTGGTTAGCACTCGCCAGATTAGCCACGTCTACTTTGTTAAAAACTCCCCCTCTGCGGGATGAAAAAGCCACGTTCACTCCGTTAAAATTATCTGTAGGAATGGGAATACCACCCTTACCCTGATTGCCTGCGATCGCATACAAAACATCATGAACCCGACTAGACCAGTCAACACATAAAGTTAGTAAAGCATTGCCGTCTAAAGTAGCCTCTGGTCTAGGATCGCGGCTCAGAGGTTCACCAAAGCTAAAGTTAATGGCACGGACATCGCCACCATTTTGCAATGCTATGTGCTGGGCTGATAAGCACTCTTCCGCCTGACCCATGTTTTTAGTGGAACCCACCGCAGACGAATACAACCGCGCTCCCGGAGCAACTCCCGGCAAAGCTTTGTCTTGACTCACCATCACACCAGCAACATTGTAAGCGTGGGGGTCAACACCGCTATTTGATTTAGCTGGCCCATTGCGTAAGAATACTGCTGCTAAAGATATGGCACGATTTTTAGACACCGCCTTATCCCACCCAAACTTCCCCGGTCGGCCAATTTCCACTTGACCAATAGCAATCTTACGACCGATTAAATTATAAGGAAGTTGGTGTAGCTTCAGAGCATCAATACCGTTAGTTCCTAGTGCAGATTCTAAAGCTGAAGCAATTACCGGCGCACTTAGACAGGAAACACTTAATCCCCAAATTACCCAGGTTAGTTTTTTAGTCATTTGTCATTTGTCATTTGTCATTTGTCATTTGTCATTTGTCATTTGTCATTTGTCATTTGTCATTTGTCATTTGTCATTTGTCATTTGTCATTT
>NZ_JBALBY010000009.1:0-768 GCF_036919575.1 Nostoc sp.
GATACCGGGCGAATGGAATTCGCGGTTATGCAGCAAAGTTTATCAGATACCGGGCGAATGGAATTCGCGGTTATGCAGCAAAGTTTATCAGATACCGGGCGAATGGAATTCGCGGTTATGCAGCAAAGTTTATCAGATACTGGGCGAATTGAATTCGCGGTTATGCAGCAAAGTTTATCAGATACCGGGCGAATGGAATTCGCGGCTACACAGGCAAAGTCCACCTTCGTGGACTAAATTCGTATGTAATTGTTGGTTTACTTGGGAGTTAGTTCCCAGGTGGGAATGATTGATTTTTGGCTATGGTGGGTAGCTTGGTTTCTGATGTAATTGGCTATATTATCAATGGCATCATGACTGACTGTAAAAGCTCCATAGCTACCTTGCCATTTGAAAAACTCACCTGGCTTGATTTCGTGGGTGACAAAATGCGAAGAACTTCCCTTAATTTGTTTAATTACATCCGATATGCTGACACTTGGCGGAAAACCTATTAAGAGATGTATATGATCTTCAATACCACCAATTGCAATTACAGTACATTTTAACTGTTCACACTCCTGAACGATCGCAGCATAAACTAACTTCTGAATATCAGGCGTAATTAGGGGCAATCTATCCCAGGTTGCCCAAACATAATGTACATACAATTGTGTAAAACTTGCTCTCATTTTCTTTAACCCACGTTCGCCCTTGGCGTTCCGCAGGAAAGGTGGGTTTCGTCTGTGTAGCCGCGATTTCCAATCGCCGGGAATTAAACTTGTGCTT
>NZ_JBALBY010000010.1:0-297414 GCF_036919575.1 Nostoc sp.
GCGTTGGTAAGACCATTAACGGTATCTATTTGATAGTCCGTGAGGGTTTCTAGTTCTTCCCAGCTTAAGGGTGCGGTAGTCATAGGGTGAGTTGCATAGGACAATTTTGTACTCTACAATATTTTCAATTACACTAAAGCTTAATTTAACGAACACATACCAACGTCCTATAGTATATCGAGAACTCGTATCGGTACATAGTATAAACATTCTATTCAGGCATTTTCTACCACGGTTCCTTGGTGATACACAATCTTCCAACCCTGCGGTGTCTGTCGCCAGATGGTTGAGCGTCGGGTAATGCGAGTACCTTGAATCAGGGTATAGGTTACAAGGTAGTTTTCGGCGGCAATCTCAAGGCAATGAAAGTCACAAGTCTGCCATGTGTCTTGCTCTGGGCTGGCGTAACGTTTCTCCATCTCATCCAACACATACTGCCGACTGTAACGCCGACCCGACGCACCTACTTCCCAAAATGTGGCTTCCGTCATCCGCTCAAAGTCGGAACGTGTCGTCCCCAATTCTGGGCGATGAAAGATCGGCTCCCGTTGTATGAGTTCGTTCAAAACATTCAGTATCTTTGGATCTGTGACTAAATTCGGCTCCATATTTTTTGACACCATATTCTAGTCAATTCCCCCTAACCCCCTTAAAAAAGAGGGGATCTAAAAAGCCCCCTTTTTAAGGGGGTTGGGGGATCTCTTATGCGTAAGTCCTATCTTCTTCAACATTTCCATTTTCGCTTTCTCAGTAATTACATTGACTTGAATCTCACCGATTAATTAGTAAAATCTAATACTACATCAAATTCAATATTTGTTTCTAGAAGATCCTGATAGCGTCAATATCAGACCAGAGGGCATTATCAGTCTCTAATAACCTTCCTAGCCAAGCGATCGCCTACTACATAATTAGACCCTTTACTACTACCAAACCGAGATGAACTGTTTTTATACTTTACAGAATCCAAGGTGACGAAACAGAACTCTGGTTTAGCTGAAGTCTTTCAACAAGTGATCAAGACAAATTCAGCGGTGAAGAAGGCAGAAGGCAGAAGGCAGAGGGCAGAAGGTAGCAATATGGTCTGCGGCTCACAACCCACACCAATTGCAGTCCACTAAATCGAGGATTTTAGTGGGGGACTTAAACCCTTGTTCCCTTTGGTCACGGGCTTCTTGGCAGGAGCCAGTATTCCCTTCTGCCTCCTGCCTCCTGCCCTCTGCCTTTCTTGTTAAAATTAGATACTGAAATTGCGTTTCAATTAAAAAATTTCGGATTTATACATTAACAGGGCAATAAAGCAACAGTTAGCTGTGGGTTATATCGAGAGTATTTTCGTGATTATTTCTCATAGTAAATTTTCGATTACCTGAAGCCGCAGGGTTGACTTGTTACCCCCCGGCTTCTTTGCATAAAAGACTACTTTACTTCTTAAGCAGTCTATTTATTTTTTGGAATTTCCTAACGACGTCTGCTGCCAAAACCACTTGAGCGGCGGGGCGCTGAACTACGCCCACTACCAAAACTACTACCAGAATTGCGTCTGGTGGTGCTGGAGTTACCAGAGGGTCGCAAGTTACTACCACCAAAACCAGAGCCAGAAGGACGGTTATTACCTGTAGTGCTACGCGGTGTATTGCGTATAGTTGAATTTCCAGGATATGACCTTCTAATTGTCCCTGTATTGCGGAACGCAGTGCGATTTGTCACGGCTGCGGGTGGCGCATTGTAGCGAGTTTGGTAGTTTTGAACTGCTTGGCCATAGCTTGGGCCATATCCACCGAAACCACTTAATCCTTGCCCTGATTGATAGACAGGGGGTACATAATATTGGGGTCTAAATAACAGACTACCAAGTGCCTGACCTGCCACAGCACCAGCCACAGACCCCGCAAAGGGTGCCCAGAAGCTGTTTTCTCGACGGACTACAACCGTCTCTTGTTGTCCTGTTTGGGGATTGGTTTTATTTTCGGTAACATTATGGACGTACTCAATTTTAAAGTCTTCCGTCAGATATAAAATCGGTTGTCCTTTTTCTACCTTTAGATAGGTTTTTTTACCCTGCTTGATTTGATCATCAGTTAACCGTGCCATTTGCAAATTTTCGGTTGCAAAGGTTGGGGGCTGATTGTTAAGTAAAAACAGGTTGTACTCACCACCTACATCGTCATAAGTAACTTGTTGTATTTGATACTCTCCGTCACTCAGCTTGGTGGTATTAGAGCTTTGGCTAACGTTCTTAGGTGAAGAATTAGTTTGGTTTTCGCCTCCACAAGCGACAGTTGTCAGACACAAACTCAGAGCTAAAAAAACGGCTGTAAATTTACGTACTATGGTCATGATCATTGGATTATTGTCCTATCTCTGAGCTTAACAATTTCTTGATGTAAGTAGTAAGTACGGACTACCCAACAGATTACAAAGGAATCAATTCTGGGTAATATTGCAACAATTGATCGCTAGTGAGTTCATCGCCTAACTGTGCTGGGGAGAAATGCACTTGGATTGCCTGAAGTTTATGTTTGTAGTGTAAATTGATTAAGGCTTTAAAAGCTTCCTTCAAGGACTGAACATTAGAAAGATCAGTTTCTAACTCTGGTATTTCTCCTTCGTAAGCTACCGTAATAATCACAATGACGTTGCGGGTTACAGGTATCGATAAAGGTTCATTCAATCCAGAGTCAGAACTATAATCTGGTTCACTGAGATATCTTTGGGCTGAGTCAGTAAATAATTCATTCACGTAATCTCCCGCCTCGCCTTCGTCCCAAAATACATCGCCTTCGTTGGCAGCAGAAAGCCAATATTCATCGTATTGCAGCAGGGTTTGACTAATTTCTACCAATTCTTCTCCCAAAACTTCTAAGTCGCCATCGGCATCGATCGCATTCCGTCCAGCACTATTTAATACTCCCAAAATTGGCGCTACCTCGCCTCCTCCTAAGTGCAGAAATAGGCGAAAGACTACATAGCGATTTCGACCGATCATTTTATTAAAGGTATCGCGCATTTTTATCCTCCAGAAATTTACTTTTTGTCATTTGTCATTTGTCATTTGTCATTTGTCCAATAATTAATGCCCCATGCCCCATGCCCCATGCCCAATGACTAATGACTAATATAGTGAAATCCTTTGACAAAATCCATAACCATATTTAACGAAGGTAATATATATTTTGTTGAGTCATAGGATATATCATAAGCTGAAGCATTGAGGGCAGAACGATTAATAAATCTTTTGCCAAAGTGAGGATTGTCATGGACAATCAAAGTGTAGGCGCTGGAATTTGTTAAAATTATTTGAGTTGGGGCTTTGCAAAAATTTAACTTTGCGGCTACTTCGATATTTTTTTTCATCTGTTTAATTGTTGTAGCCTGACTCATGGCTTGTTCTACAAGAGTATTTAATTTTTTTACCATATCGGGCAATTTTAAATCTTGGTTCGCCACAACTTGACTGTTAATAATTTCCACCATACTGGAAATATTCTTTTGGGTAGATGCGGCATCTAGAAAAGGAAGGATCACAATGTAAGCAGTGGGAAATAATCCTTCATCGCTATCTACATGAAATGTGAAAACAGTTCGACGACGCCCACTTTCGATGCTTGGAGGTTGTTTCAGCCCCCGATATTCCTGAGCAATTTGATAGTAAGCGCCAGCGATCGCAAAATTAGCTTCGTGTTCTAGGGTTGAATCAACAATAATCCGAATTGTTGGCGGTGTTTCGTTAAAAAAATCTCGTGAGTCTTGCGAATCGAACTTTTGGATAATAGAGCGATCGCCTGCGGGACTAAGATCAACCCATTCACAAATCATACCTTCGGTTTTTAAACCAAACCTGGAGGTGGCATAAAGTTTTGCCCCAGTTAAAGTTGCTCCTGTTAAGTCAGCACCGATCCATTCCGCTCTCATTAATTTTGCCTGAGTTAAATTGGCGTGTACTAAACTCGTATTCGTTAAATTGGCATTGCTTAAATCTGCGCCAATTAAATTAGCCCCGCTCAATTTTGCGCCGCTCAAATCTGCCCATCGGAGATTCGCCCCGCTCAAATCTCCCCACCGGAGGTTCGCCCCGCTCAAATCTGCCCCGCTCAGGTTAGCATGGCTGAAATTGGCTTGTCTGAGTTCGGCATCTCGCAAATTTGCGCCGCTCAAGTCAGAATGACTGAGGTCACTGGCATTTAAGTTAGCCATCTCCAAGTTGGCTCCCGTCAAGAAAGCGCCTCTCAAGTTAGCCCCACTCAAGTTAGCCTGACGGAGATTGGCTTGGCGGAGTGTCGCTTCTCGCAAATCAGCACTGGTGAGGTCAGCCTCCAATAAGTCGGCGCGACTCAGGTCAGCGCGAATTAACTCGGCGCGGATCAGCGAGGCTCCTCTAAGTTGAGCGCGACTGAGATCGGCTCGAATCAAATTAGCGACGTTGAGAGTGGCGTTGTTCAAGATGGCGCTACACAGATTCGCGCCACTTAGTCTGGTTATATTCAGCTTGGCATTGCTCAAGTTAGCTTCACTCAGATTCGCGCCACTCAGGTTGACTATACTCAAATTAGCATCGCTAAGATTGATGCCACTGAGTTTAGCCCCACTCAGGTTAGCTTCCGAGAGGTCAACACCACTAAAGTTTAAGACTCCGGCTGCGTATTGTTCCAGTAATTCCTCTACAGTCATTGATGCTACCCGTTATATAAAACTTATCCAAAGTTATCCAGACCAATCTCCCGTGAGAAAGATTATAGATAGCAAAGCGCGTTTACTTCCTAATTCACTCTGGAGATGTCGGCATCAACCAGTCCATAGGCTAGCATCACCTAACTGGCGACTCTTGACAAATTCACTGCGGCATTTAAGTCACGATCAATAATAAAGTGACAATGCTCACACTCAAACACTCTCTCACTTAAAGAAAGGCTTTCTTTCTTGCTCCCACAATTTGAGCAAGTTTTGCTGCTAGGGAACCATCTATCAACTACCACAAGTTTAGATCCGTAGAGTTCGCATTTATAAGTCAACTGACGACGAAACTCATAAAATCCCATATCAGCGATCGCCTTTGCCAGCTTGTGGTTAGACATGATGCCTTTGACATTCAGATCCTCAATTACTACCGTGCCGTGGTTCTTGGCAAGTAATGTGGTGAGTTTATGTAATGTGTCCTTGCGGATATTGGCTATTTTGGCGTGCAGCCTAGCAATCTCTATCTGTGCCTTTTTCAAGTTGGCCGAACCTTTAACTTTATGACGATTCAGCCATTGCATTCGAGAGAGTTTTGCTTCAAAGAAGCGGTAGGATTTAGATCCCACAATAACTTCACCATTTGAAAGAGTAGCTAGGGTTTTTATTCCCAGGTCAACTCCTACAATGCTTGTCCTAATAGATTGCTGTTGTTCAACCTCAAATCTGAAACTGATAAACCATTTCTTTGCTTGGCGAGATATTGATACTGACTTGGGATTGAGTTGGGGTAATCGCTCATAGGTTTTCAAAACTCCAATTTTCGGTACTTGGATTTTATTCGATCCAATGACCTTAATCACACCTTCAAGAGTAAAGCTATCGCGCAGTCCTTTTTTCTTGAAGTTTGGAAAAGAAGAAGTTTTTTTAAAGCATCTATCCCACGCAGTTCTCAACGACCGTAACGCCTCTTGTGGTGCTGATTTAGAGCATTCATAATACCACGGGCATTCAGGTTTTACTAATGCGACCAACCACTTATGGAGGTCAATCGCACTGGGAAACTTAATTTTGTCTATCGGGTTAATTTGATTGTGATCTAGGATTTGTTTGGTGAGCGCGAGTCCCCAGTTCCAAGCATGGCGGGAAACACCACAATGCTTTAACAACTGGGTACGTTCTGAGTTATTTAGTTTCAACTCTGTCTTAAACCCTAAGAGCATCTATCTAAGTTTTGGTGCTACACTGTCTAGTATACCACACAATAAAGAAGTATGGGTACTATAAAATTCAAACCACAGAAGAAGTTAGCCTACGACAAAACACCTCTTCAGTTGAAAGTTTCGCTAGGTGTTAGGGAAAAAGTTATGGCTATTTCAGGTTGGCAAGAAATATTGAGAGATTTCCTAGATGAAATGATCGCTAAAAACGAAAAACGTACTTAAATCAAACAAGATTGATCAGGTAAAGACCAAGTATTTTGCAATTTAGTTTAACCCTTGGATGCCAACTTTAATAGTTGGTAAAGTCAGAAAAAACGGAATGTCAAAATCAAAAATGAATATTGGGATTTTAGGATTGGGACTGATCGGCGGATCTTTGGGTTTTGATTTGCGATCGCAAGGACATCATATCTTAGGAGTCAGTCGCCGTGAAGCCACCTGTCAAAAGGCAGTTGCCCTCGGCAGTGTTGATCGAGCATCAGTTGATCTGAGCCTGTTAGCAGCCGCAGAAGTTGTATTTATTTGTACACCTCTAGCCCTTATTGTGCCCCAATTTGAACAGTTGATCGCTCATTTGTCTGTCGCTACCGTTGTGACTGATGTGGGTTCGGCGAAAGCACAGATAGTTAAGGCGATTTCTCCCCTTTGGAAGAATTTTATCGGCGGTCATCCAATGGCGGGAACAGCAGATAGTGGGATAGAAGCTGCACAACGCTATTTATTTGTCGATAAACCTTATGTCTTAACACCGACAAGTACAACACCAACTACAGCAATTACAGTTGTGGAAGAAATTGTGCGATCGCTGGGAGCGAATATCTACTATTGTCAACCAGAGCAACATGACGGCGCTGTGAGTTGGATTTCCCATTTACCTGTAATGGTCAGTTCCTCGTTAATTGCGGCTTGTTTGAGTGAAACTGACCCAGATGTTTTGCAATTAGCCCAAAAGTTAGCTAGTTCAGGTTTTCGGGATACCAGTCGTGTCGGTGGTGGGAATCCAGAGTTGGGCGTGATGATGGCGCGGTATAATCGTCAAGCATTGCTGCGATCGCTGCAACAATATCGTCACAATCTCGATGAGTTGACTAACTTAATTGAGCAAGAAAATTGGACAGTTTTAGAGTCAAAGTTAAAATCAACCCAACAGGCACGACCTGATTTTGTTGAATAGTCGTCGGGTGCGTTCAGCTATGGATAACGCACCCATTTTCACATTTCAATTCTGAATTCTGAATTCTGAATTCTGACTACTGACTACTGAATTCTTTTCTGATAAAATCTTAAAAAAAAATGCTACTTAACAGCTTGATAGTCACCAAACCGATGTAGTATAAAGATAAAAGATAAATTTACAAAAATCAACAATGGTAGAACGCCCAATCAAGAAATCGGAACGTCAGTCCCAAGGAAGTACTGACAACAATTCCGACAAGTCGGATTCTATATCTCCGATTGAATCCAACCCCAAAAGCTCAAAACCGACCCGTAATCGTTCGTCAGGCACAGAGAAAAAAGCATCCAACTATGGGGATGATAACAGGCAACCGGGGAATCCTGCCCTAGCGCGTGGTCCAAAACCGGTTAAACCTCCAGCCAAAGTCAAAACAGAAGAACTTGAAACCGAATCAGAACCTATCTCTGAGGAGTCTGAAGAGTAACATTACATAGTGTTGCGTGTGATGTGGGAGGCTATAAGCGGATAAACACTGGGATTTCTGGCATCGAAGACAGCGATCGTGCCCCACATCACCTAATGGTGATTTTTATGCTGAATGCTTTTATATTAAATATTTATCGTTTTTTGGTTTAAGCATGCGGGTAGTTGGTGCGAGTCCCAAACTTGCGGTGTATGGTGGTAGGACTTACGCAAAACCACACACTGTAGGGGCAATTCATGAACATTGGTGTCAGCTTAAGGCAAAACCCTTTTAAAATCTCGTTTCCAGCCAGAGGCTGGAAATGCAGTTACTGGTGGCTCTGCCGCGAGTTACAGAGGCGGAGCCTCAATGAGGGGCATTCCCAGTCGGAGACTCTTAACGAGACAAAGGGCTTACTGTGTCACTTTGCCGAAGTGCGGGATATACCTACGCATAATTTGGCTAACTCTATTAAATTGGGACTTCCTTTAGCTTTAGCTGGGATGTTTCGGGGTATTTCATTCTTTTTTCTTTTAGCAGCAGATATATTAATTTACAACCGAGTGCGAATTAGATAAGAGGGAGATGAGGGAGCAGGGGGAAATAACACAATGCCCAATGCCCCATGCCCAATGCCCAATGCCCAATGACTAATATTTAAGGAGATTTAATGTGTCCAGTCATAAATTAGCTGTAAGTTTAAAAGTCGCAATCATTATATTGCTTACTGGTGTTAGTACTTTGGGTATCAGTCTGCTTGTAGGCACAACTAGATTTAACCATCTGTTGGGAATTCAAACACCAAAAGGCAAGAATACGAGAGCGGGTTTAGGTAGGGTGATGAGTGCATCTGCACAGGCTGTTTCCCCAGCAATAAACCAGATGAATGAAGTGCCAAAGGAATTTCAGGGAACAATCGTTTATCAAGCGAAACTAAAAGCAAATGAGAAAGTCATCGCCTTGAGTTTTGATGATGGACCTGGCCCCAAAAATACGGCACAGATTTTAGAAATTTTGAAGAAAAATCAAATCAAGGCAACATTCTTCATGATTGGAGAAATGGTGAAATATTTTCCAAAAGTTGCCAAGCAAGTGGCTGCTGATGGTCATGTAATTGGCAATCACACATGGCATCATTGGTATTTTCAAATGGATGGAGCAACTGCGGCTAGTGAAATTGATCGCACAGCAGAGATCATCTACAAGACGACAGGAGAGAAAACCACTCTGTTTCGTCCCCCTGGTGGCTTTTTGAATAATGGATTAGCCCAATATGCCAAAAACAAGAAGTACGCCGTCATGATGTGGTCAGAAGAGTCGGGAGACGCTGAACGTCGTTCGCCTCAAGTGCCAATGCTGGTCAAAAATGTGCTGAAATATGCAAAACCAGGTGCAATTGTACTGTTGCACGATGGGGGCGGCAACCGTTCCAAATCTGTCAAGGCTTTACCAGAAATGATCGCAGGTTTGAAAGCCCAAGGCTATCGATTTGTGACGATTCCCCAATTACTGGAAATACAAGCCCAAGAACAAAGTGTGGTAATGGCAGTATCACCTACAGTTACAAAGGATGAACATTCAAACCATGAGCTTAATCATCAGTGATATAGGACTTACGCACGAGTTACGGAATAACGAACCGCAGAGGCGCAGAGAAGCCAGTGCATTGCGGGGGTTCCCACGCCACTTGACGCCAGTCGCTACAAGTCGGCAGAGCCGCCCAACGCGCTGGCTCCTTTATACCGGGGAACCCGTCCACCGCAGTGGCTCCCCGTTGTAGCAACTGGCGCGGCACGGAGAAATCAGAGTTTGAGAGATATTTTGCGTAAGTCCTATGATAATTAAAAATTGGAGCTTAAACCCACACGAAAAGTGAATCCAGGGCTATATATGCGATTAACTCGCTCATATTGCTCACCGAGTAGATTTTCTAAGTAAAGTGTCAGCCCTAAATTGCTAGTTAGAGGTATACGACCGCTCAAATCTAAATTCACAAAAGATGGTGCAAAATCTGTAGCCTTGTCACTAGGGTTAGCGAAAATCGATCTACGAGCGCCACTATTGTAAGTAACATACAAGTTAGCCTGCCAACCCGCATTTTGATAACCTACACCACTTTGAAGTACAGAGTAGGGAATCAAACCTAATTGTAAACCTTTTTCTGAGCCTGTTTTTATTTGGGAATCTGTATAAGTATAGTTGAGGAAAGTTGACCAGCCAGCCGCAATTTTTAATTGCAATGCAGCCTCTAAACCATTGGTATCTACTAGCCCAATGTTTGCCCATTTTCCGGCGATGACTCCCAAGCGATCGCCTATACTACTACCAAAGTAAGTAAACTGTCCAATCAGATTTTCCGAAAAATTGACATCTACTCCCGCACTCCAAGTAGAGCCATTTTCCGGTCTTAAATCAGGATTAGGTTCCCAACCATGAACTGTATCATAAACATACAACTGATCTAACCCAGGATTGCGTTGTCCCCCTGCCCAACTTCCCCGCACTGCAACTACTGGTGTGACGGCATAACGTAACCCAACACTAGGGTTGAGATAATTTCCAAACTGGCTGTCAAAGCTTTGCCTTAGCCCTAAATCTATCAGAAAATCCTCGCTAATATTCCAAGTATTGACAGCAAATAAAGCTGTATTGAATAAACTCTTATCTTCAGTTTCGTTATTGGCAATCCTACTAGGATCTGTACTCAAAACATCACCGGTTAAGTCGGTGTTTTTCAAATCTAATCCCCAGCGCAATTTATTATTGGAAGTAACTTTCCAATCATGCTCTACCCTAGCTGTGAGTTGTTGTGTATCTAAAGCTCCTGTACGGTAAAATGCTCCTGTAGGGCCATAGGTACTAAAATAATCTTGGTTATAACCAATTGAGGTTATAATATTGGAGCTTTCCCCATTACCTAATCGAGTTTTCCAGGATAAGCCAACGTTTAAACCATCGTGGTCTAATCTATCTCTTTGGAGAGGGAAACCGAAATAAATTAAGCCGCGACGACTGCTGAATTGACTAACATCTAAATTCAATGAATTTTTCTGATCTAAATCTAGTCCAATGCTACCAAAGTAGGTACTTGTAGCTGTGTCTGCATTTGATAAAAAACCCTGATTATCACGATTTGCTGCACCTACAGGGACGCGATAACGATTATCTGTAAAAAATCTTTCAAAGCTAAAGTTGTACTTGACATTAGCAGATGAACCACCATAGGTTACTTGTTGATTATTTAAACTCAATGAGCCAAATTCTGCACTAGCACTCAATTTAGGTTTGCCATAACCTGACTTGGTGATGATATTCACAACTCCCCCAAAGGCTGATGAACCATACAAAGCGGAGGCTGTGCCGCTATATAATTCTACTCGTTCAATCGCCTCTACCGGAATACTATTTAAGTCAGTTCCACCATGATAAATGTTGACGTTATTGTTAATTGGTCTGCCATTAATCAAAAATACAGATTGATTAATTGAGGCTCCCCGATAGTATGTGCCTGTGTGAATATCTGCACCATGACCGACATCATTGATCGCAAAACCAGGCATTCTTTTCAAAATATCGGCTAAACTTTTAGCGCCCTGCTTTTTAATTTCTTCTTGATTAATTACGTAAGTTGGAGTAGATTGAGGTAGGTTATCTGGTTCTGCGATCGCTTCTATAGAAATGTCTGGCTCATCGCTTGGAGTTTGCTCTGTTTCTGGCTGAGTTTCTGGATTAACTTCATTCGGTGCAGATTGTTGAGTTAATAATTCGGCATTAGTGGCGGGTAGCTCGATTTCACTCAAACTCGGAATATCTGAAATCAACCGAAGTGATTTATCAGTATTTCTCTGCTTAATTTCACTCTCAATAGCAAAGCTAGGAAACGCTATCAGTAAACTCGGTAAAGCTACTGTTAGCAACGAAAAATCCTTTTTCACGTTCTCTTTCACACCAAGTAAAAACAGTCACCAAGTAGTATTGTTGCTGTAATAGTAAAATCATGTCAAAAGACAGGCTGTCATATTCCCACGAGTCAGATTTTCGACTTGGTTGAGAAATCGGGAATCTGGTTATATTTGGGGCATACTGCCGTCAGCGCGATCGCGCCTACCGCTCAATATATAGGGATTAATCAGATTAATTTGAACTCTGTTGAGTCGCATCAAAATATTTCATTGCGATGAAGCAAATATAAATTTGTTATAAAGGCGTTCTTGCACGAACACCGTAAATGGTAACGTATTTCTGTAATATGCAGCACTTAACCTTGTATTAGCACTTTTTGTAACCAAATCACATAAATATTAACACGTTAAATTCTGTGCTACGTACTAGTCAGTCCAAAGGTGAATCTTCGAGAAATATTACTCTTCCTTAAGGGTAATGGATGAAGTTTGCCGAAAATATCAATTTTGAACCAAGTTATTTGTGCCTTGAAACAGTACAAACTGCAAATTCACAACTGAAGTTACTGAAAAAATCGATTTAGGTAGGTAAAAATTATGGCAGATATCATTGGAACCGACGATAGTGATACTTTAGTGGGCAGCGACGACAACGACACTATTAAGGGTTTTGCAGGCGACGACACCATCACAAATTCCTTTGGCGACGACACCTTGACTGGTGACGGTGGCAAGGATAAATTTAAATTTGTTTACAACTCCTTAAGTTACAACGGCAACAGTGCTACTATCACCGATTTCGGTGGAGTAGGTAAAGGAACAAACCCCACAGCAGCAGTCATTGCCGAAGTAGACACCCTAATATTTTCGGGCAATGATAGTTTTACTGCCCGAAATCTACAGCTGACCCAGAATGACAACAATCTGGAAATCAGCTTTGAAGGGGTAAATGATGCCTCAGTTACCCTGCAAAACTTTGCTTTGGAAAATCTAGATAATCTCAGCAAATCTACAGGAGCCAGTGTAGATATAGGCAATATCCAGTTTAATGGGCAAACTAGCATCACGGACAGCTTTGATGTTTTCAATGCCAACTCCACCCAAAGCACTATCTTCAATAAAAACACAGTCACCTTCCTTAACGATCTCAACAATAATGTTAACGGTTTTGACAACTCAGATGATGTGATCAATGGTCAGGGGGGTGATGACCTCATTGACGGCAAAAGTGGCAACGACTTTTTGAGAGGTGGGGCGGGGAATAATACTCTCATTGGTGGCGCTGGTGACGATACCTTGAGTGCTGACAATTCATCAGGCGATAACCTGCTTTTTGGCGGCGATGGCAATGATTCTCTCTTTGCCTATAACGGCAATAATACCCTCAACGGTGGTAATGGCGATGATATCCTCACACGTGGCTATGGTGATGGCGATGATATCCTCACAGGTGGCGGTGGTAAGGATAAATTTATTTACAACTTCTCAGGTAACACATACGCAACTGAGACCATCACCGATTTCGGTGGAGTAGGTAAAGGAACACACCCCACAGCAGCAGTCATTGCCGAAGTGGACACCCTAATATTTTCGGGCGATGGCTTGACTGCCCGAAATCTAGAGCTGACCCAGAATCACAACAATCTGGAAATCAGGTTTGCAGGGGTAAATAATGCCTCAGTTATCCTGCAAAACTTTGCTTTGGAAAATCTAGATAATCTCAGCAAATCTACAGGAGCCAGTGTAGATATAGGCAATATCCAGTTTAATGGGCAAACTAGCATCACAGACAGCTTTGATGTCTTCAATGCCAACTCCACCCAAAGCACTATCTTCAATAAAAACACAGTCACCTTCCTTAACGACCTCAACAATCATGTTGACGGTTTTGACAACTCAGATGATGTGATCAATGGTGAGGGGGGTGATGACCTCATTGACGGCAAGAGTGGCAACGACCTTTTGAGAGGTGGTGCAGGGAATAATACTCTCATTGGTGGTGCGGGCAATGACACCCTCGTTGGTGGTAGAGGGAATGAATTCTTCACACCGAATGACACCCTCGTTGGTGGTAGGGGCAATAACTCCCTCGTTGGTGGTACTGGTAACGATTACTTGGATGTTGAATTGTCAACAGGCAATAACACCCTCAACGGTGGCGTTGGTGACGATAACTTGATTGCTAAAGGTTCAACAGGTAAGAACCTGCTCTTTGGGGACGATGGCAATGATTCTCTAGACATCTCTTATATCTCAGACAACGGTGGCGGTGGATCATCAGGCAATAATACCCTCAACGGTGGGGCAGGTAACGATATCTTGAATGCTAGTGGTTCTTCAGGCGATAACCTGCTCTCTGGAGGCGATGGCAATGATTTTCTAAACATCTCTGGCGGTGAAACATATTCTTCCGCCACTACTTCAACAGGCAATAATACCCTCAACGGTGGTGCAGGTGACGATACCTTGAATGGTAGCGGTTCATTCGGCCATAACCTACTCTCTGGGGGCGATGGCAATGATTTTCTAGATATCTCTGGCTATTCCACATCATCTGATGTGGGCTCCACTAACAATCAATCAGTAGGCAATAATACCCTCAACGGTGGTGCAGGTGACGATACCTTGACTGCTGGCGGTTCAACAGGCAATAACCTACTCTCTGGAGGCGATGGCAATGATTTTCTAGATATCTCTGGTAGTAGTTCAGCAGGTCAGTACAGCTCCTTCGCCGGTCAATCAGTAGGCAATAATACCCTTAACGGTGGTGCAGGTAGCGATACCTTGGATGCTAGTGGTTCTTCGGGCAATAATATTCTCTACGGTGGTACAGGTAAAGATGTCTTGATTGCTACCGATTCAACAGGTAATAATATTCTCAACGGTGGTGCTGGCAATGACAGCCTTTATGGTGGTGAAGGGAATGATACCTTTGCTTTCGATTCTTACAAAGAAGGTAGTGATAGTCTTTATGATTTCCACGCCACTAAGGATCGGATTCAGGTATCTGCTCATGGTTTTGGTGGCGGGTTGTCAACACATTCACTAAAAGCGGATCAGTTTACGATCGGCACATCTGCGACGACAAGCAATCAGCGATTTATCTATAACGACATCACAGGTGCATTGTACTTTGACCTTGACGGTAGCGCACATGGCTTTACTCAGGTAAAATTTGCACAATTATCAGCAGGATTGTCACTAACCCAAAACAATTTTGTGGTTGTTTAATCGTCAGTAGCGTTTTACCATTACTAAGCAGTATGTGTTGTGAGGTGCTTAAAATAGCACCTTGCATTCGATTGCTCAATGTAAGTCATTTTGATCAGCGATCGCCATTTTTGCACAGATATAATGAAGTGTATACTTGTTAACACGAAAGAGAATTTTTAATTAATTTCTAACCCACCCGGTACAAGGGAAATCAAAATTTATCAAATATATTTGGGGCATACTGCCGTCAGCGCGATCGCGCCTACCGCTCAATAAATAGGGATTAATCAGATTAATGTGAACTCTGTTGAGTCGCATCAAAATATTTCATTGTGATGAAGCAAATATAAATTTGTTGTAAAGGCGTTGTTGCACGAACACGGTAAATGGTAATATCTGACCGTAATATGCAGCACTTAACCTTATGATAGCACTTTTTGTAAGCAAATCACATAAATATTAACACGTTAAATTCCGTGCTACGTACAAGTCAGTCCAAAGGTGAATCTTCGAGAAATATTACTCTTCCTTAAGGGTAACGGATGAAGTTTGCCGAAAATATCAATTTTGAACAAAGTTATTTGTGCCTTGAAATAGCACAAACTGCAAATTCACAACTGAAGTTACTGAAAAAATCGATTTATTTAGGTAGGTAAAAATTATGGCAGATATCATTGGAACCAATGGTAATGATACTCTAGTGGGCAGCGATGAGGACGACACGATTAACGGTAAAGCAGGCAACGATACCATTCTATCTTCCTATGGCTACAATACCTTAACTGGTGGAGGCGGCAACGATAAATTTGTTTACCGCAACATCGGCAACATCGGCTACATCGGTGATATTATCACCGATTTCGGTGGAGTAGGTAAAGGAACACACCCCACAGCAGCAGTCATTGCCGAAGTGGACACCCTAACATTTTCGGGCGATGGCTTGACTGCCCGAAATCTAGAGCTGACCCAGAATGACAACAATCTGCAAATCAGCTTTCAAGGGGTAGATGGTGTCTTTGTTACCCTGCAAAACTTTGCTTTGGAAAATCTAGATAATCTCAGCAAATCTACAGGAGCGAGTGTAGACTTAGGCAATATCCAGTTTGATGGGCAAACTAGCATCACAGACAGCTTTGATGTTTTCAATGCCAACTCCACCCAAAGCACTATCTTCAACAAAAACACAGTCACCTTCCTTAACGACCTCGACAATAATGTTAACGGCTTTGACAATTCAGATGATGTGATCAATGGTCAGGGAGGTGATGACCTCATTGACGGCAAAAGTGGCAACGATTATCTACGTGGTGGTGCGGGGAATAATACCCTCAACGGTGGCGCTGGTGACGATACCTTGAGTGCTGACAATTCATCAGACGATAACTTACTTTCTGGGGGCGATGGCAATGATTCTCTTTCTGCCTCTGATGGCCAGGGTAATAATACCCTCAACGGTGGTAATGGCGATGATACCCTCACAGGTGGTAATGGCGATGATATCCTCACAGGTGGTAATGGCGATGATATCCTCAACGGTGGCTCTGGCAGTGATATCCTCAACGGTGGTAATGGCGATGATATCTTCATCCTCACAGGTGGCCCTGGCAGTGATACCCTCACAGGTGGCGGTGGCAAGGATAAATTTGTTTACAACTCCTTAGATTACCACAACGGTGCTACCATCACCGATTTCGGTGGAGTAGGTAAAGGAACAAACCCCACAGCAGCAGTCATTGCTGAAGTGGACACCCTAACATTCCAGGGCGATGGCTTTACTGCCCGAAATCTACAGCTGACCCAGAATGACAACAATCTGGAAATCAGCTTTGAAGGGGTAGATGGTGCCCCACTTATCCTGCAAAACTTTGCCTTGGAAAACCTACACAACCTAAGCTTATCTACAGGAGCCAGTGTAGACTTAGGCAATATCTTGTTTAATGGGCAAACTAGCATCACGGATAGCTTTGATGTCTTCAATGCCAACTCCACTCAAAGCACTATCTTCAATAAAAACACAGTCACCTTCCTTAACGACCTCAACAATCATGTTAACGGCTTTGATAACTCAGATGATGTGATCAATGGTCAGGGGGGTGATGACCTCATTAACGGCAAAAGTGGCAACGACTTTTTGAGAGGTGGTGCGGGGAATAATACCCTCATTGGTGGCGCTGGTGACGATACCTTGAGTGCTGACAATTCATCAGGCGATAACCTGCTTTTTGGGGGCGATGGCAATGATTCTCTCTTTGCCTATAACGGCAATAATACCCTCAACGGTGGTAATGGCGATGATATCCTCACTGGTGGTAATGGTAAGGATATCCTCACTGGTGGCGGTGGTAAGGATAAATTTATTCACAACTTTAACTACGATAACAGTGCTACCATCACCGATTTCGGTGGAGTAGGTAAAGGAACCCACCCCACAGCAGCAGTCATTGCCGAAGTGGATACCCTAATATTGCAGGGCGATGGCTTAACTGCCCAAAATCTGCTGCTGACCGAGAATGGCAAGAATCTGGAAATCAGCTTTGCAGGGGTTAATGGTGCCCCACTTATCCTGCAAAACTTTGCCTTGGAAAACCTAGATAACCTCAGCAAATCTACAGGAGCCAGTGTAGACTTAGGCAATATCTTGTTTGATGGGCAAACTAGCATCACAGACAGCTTTGATGTCTTCAATGCCAACTCCACCCAAAGCACTATCTTCAACAAGAACACAGTCACCTTCCTTAACGACCTCAACAATCATGTTGACGGTTTTGACAACTCAGATGATACGATCAATGGTCAGGGGGGTGATGACCTCATTGACGGTAAAAGTGGCAACGACTTTTTGAGAGGGTGTCTGGGCAATGACTCCCTCGTTGGTGGTGCGGGCGATGACTCCCTCTTTGGTGGTACAGGGAATGAATCGTTCACACAGAATGACTCCCTCGTTGGTGGTGCGGGCAATGACTCCCTCGTTGGTGGTACTGGTAACGATTACTTGGATATTCAATTTTCAACAGGCAATAACACCCTCAAGGGTGGCGTTGGTGACGATAACTTGATTGCTACTGGTTCAACAGGTAAGAACCTGCTCTTTGGGGACGATGGCAATGATTCTCTAGACATCGCTTCTTTCCCAAGCGGCGCCGCTGGTTCAACAGGTAATAATACCCTCAACGGTGGGGCAGGTAACGATACCTTGACTGCTAGCGGTTCGTATGGCGATAACCTGCTCTCTGGGGGCGATGGCAATGATGCTCTAAACATCTCTGGCGCTCAAACATATTCTTCCGGCAATAGTACAACAGGCAGTAATACCCTCAACGGTGGTGCAGGTGACGATACCTTGACTGCTAGCGGTTCATATGGTAGTAACCTACTCTCTGGGGGCGATGGCAATGATTTTCTAGATATCTCTGGTAGTAATTCAGGAGATGACGAGGGCTTCGGTAGCTCCAACAGTCAATCAACAGGCAATAACACCCTCAACGGTGGTGCAGGTGACGATACCTTGAATGCTGGCGGTTCAACAGGCAATAACCTACTCTCTGGGGGCGATGGCAATGATTATCTTGACATCTCTGGTAGTAGTTCAGCAAATCGGTACGGCTACTTCGACGGTCAAACATCACGCAATAATACCCTCAACGGTGGTGCAGGTAACGATACCTTGGATGCTAGTGGTTCTTCGGGCAATAATATTCTCTACGGTGGTACAGGTAAAGATGTCTTGATTGCTACCGATTCAACAGGTAATAATATTCTCAACGGTGGTGCTGGCAATGACAGCCTTTATGGTGGTGAAGGGAATGATACCTTTGCTTTCGATTCTTACAAAGAAGGTAGTGATAGTCTTTATGATTTCCACGCCACTAAGGATCGGATTCAGGTATCTGCTCATGGTTTTGATGGCGGGTTGTCAACACATTCACTAAAAGCGGATCAGTTTACGATCGGAACATCTGCGACGACAAGCAATCAGCGATTTATCTATAACGACATCACCGGTGCATTGTACTTTGACCTTGACGGTAGCGCACATGGCTTTACTCAGGTAAAATTTGCACAATTATCAGCCGGATTGTCACTAACCAAAAACAATTTTGTGGTTGTTTAATCGTCAGTAGCATTTTACCATTACTAAGCAGTATGTGTTGCGAGGTGCTATTTTAAGCACCTCGCATTCGATTGCTCAATGCAAGTCATTTTGATCAGCGATCGCCATTCTTGCACAGATATAATCAACTGTATAGTTAAAATTTCAAGTTAATTACGATAGTCTCTTAACCTGCAACTGAACTGTGTTAATCTAAAATCGGGTTTCATACTCAACTTGGAATTGATTTTCATCCCCTAAATTAGTTGAGCCTCGCATGAGAATTTCGTCATTGATTCGATATAGCACGTTGTAAAGGAAAGAGTCATCGCTAGTAAGAGGGCGTGATAAAGAGGCAGAAAAATTTCTATTGATGTCAAACACACCTTCTGCTGATAAATTCAGAACTGAAGCAGTCGCTGTTTTAGTATTATTAGTAGATGGTGTCGGATAGATCCGAAACTCACTGAAACCAACAGACTGTCCGATCGCAGTGATGGTTCCTTGCAAACCACCTAAAATGGTAGAACTAGCGAAATTAGTTAGCCCTTGTCCTGCATCTGCTTGACCGAAAGAATTCAGAATTGAGCCACCCAGTAGAGCAACTATTTCTCCCTTACTACGGCTGGGTTCACTTGTCAATTCTAGACTGTCACCCAATTTACTAGCTGGCCCGTTCACCCTGGCTTGAATGGTAACGGTACGTAAAGTCCCAAAGTTGTTTACAGAAACATCGCTGACTTCTGAAGACAATGGTGATTCCAAAGTTTGAGTGTTCCTTGCCGATGCTTCCGGTACAATTGCCGTAAGTCGGACATCTAAAGTCGGGTCAAGTCCTTGACTTGGAGTAAACCGCGCAGTTTGTTCGTAGCCCCGCGCCAAGGTGAACTCAGTGGAAAATAAGCTCAGTTTTCCTCCTGTCAAACGAATGACTCCTTCAGGAAGCGGCTTGGCTAATGTACCATTAATGGTCAAGTCGCCTTTGGCATCAAAGCTCAATAGGGGCTGACTCAATGCGGCTCCTCCTGGTACAAAGCTCAATAGAGACTGAGTGGTAACACGAATATCTTTATCTAAAGTCAACTTTAAATCTGCAAACTCTATAGGTAAATTAGGTAAATTGGGTGGAGTTGCTGCGCTAGTACTTCCGGTTGCTGTAACTACTGGTTCAGCGCTATTCTCTGGTGTAGGTGTGACGTTAGCGTTAACTTCTTCTCTGTTTATGACATTAGCGTTAGCCTCTGCTGTCGCTGCTGATTTTTTATTAGCAGTAGTCGAGTTTGCAATAATCACCTGACCATCACTCAGTTTAATATCTCCACCAATTACAGGCTTTAACGCTGTTCCCCGAATTACGACATCGCCGCCAACACCGCCTTGATAAAGTCCTGCAACCTTAAAATTGAGTTTGTCTGCTATTGATACTGTCAGGGGATTCGCTGCGGCTTGTCCAGGAGTAAAAATTGGCAGGATACCTGATACACTCACTTGCCCTTTATTGTAAGTACCTTGGATACCTTCAACATTCAGCGTTGTACCATTAAATTGCACCGTTCCTGTGACATTCGTTAGGGGTTCAGATAAAGCTTGAGCGCTAAAAGTTGCATTATTAAGTGTGGCATTTCCGTTAATAATTGGTTCGTTTAAAGTGCCTTGAATGTTTAAATCTACTTTTCCTTGACCGTCTACCCAAGCGACTTGATTGTTGGTAAATACGTTTAACAGTGCCAATCCTTCATTCTGCACATTGGCGTTGATGCTGATTTGATTGCTATCTGGTTGCACTGCCGCAAAAGGCAAAGGAGCCGGTACGCTACCTGTAATAGTAACTGGCTGCGTTCCTGTCACTAATAAAGTGCTATCAAAATTCAAGCGAGCTTTGTTGTAATCAAAGTTTACCTTTCCGGTTTGCACAGGTTTTTTATTGAGAGTTGCATCCGCGATCGCAACTTGCCCTTTAACACTAGGGTCTTTTATACTACCTGCTAATGTGGCGTCAGCATTCACTTTCCCAGTAATATCTATGGGGTATTTTTGGATAAAAGGCTCTAAAAGTGATAAAGGTAAACTTGCTACATTCAACTTTCCAGATAGTTGCTCAGTTCCTAACTGTCCTGAAAAGGCCACCAGTCCTTGATTTATCCCAACACTCAAGGGCGAAAGTGTGACGATACCATCAGCAAAACTGCCTTGAGCAATGACTTGATTAATAGAATACTCACCCCATTGCCAGTTAGCACCTTGAAAATTAAAGCCGACGTTCAACCCAGATTTTAATGAGCCATTCGCTGTAATTGCTCCACTTAAAGCACCCGTTAATTCTGCAAGGGTGGGCAAAGATGGAGTTTGTTTTGTCTCTACTTGCTGTTGTTTTGCTGCCAATGCGGTAAGTTTTGAGAAATATGCTAACTGTGTTTTCAAATCTGCATCGGGCAAACTGATAGATTCAGTGTTAAGTACTTCTGCTTTAGCTAACTTCGGAGGCTGCAACCCGGTATTAAGGTCTTGAAAGTCGAAGACATTGAACGCTTGTAAAAGTCTCTGGATTTTGGCTTGATCAAAATTAGCTTGGAATTGAAATTGCGGGTCATTCCCTGTTTTCACATTTCCACTCAAGGCAATGTTGCTATCTGCAATCCGCAATTGACCATTAGCCAAGCTAGCAGTACCATCAGCATAATTGATCGTGCCGCGAAATTCATCTGCTGCAACTCTAGCAACACGGGGCGCTGCGATCGCAACATCCCCCGCGATCGCATAATTATTAAGATTGACAACTAAATTTCCCGATAGTTGCCCCCCCAGTGGTTTCAATTGATTGTTAGGTAAAAAGCCGCCAATCAGAGCGATGGGAAACTGTTGGGCGTTAATGAGCAAGTTCTCTCCCTCAGTTCTCCCCGTGGTGAGTGCGCCATCACGTTGAACTAAAAATGAAGTTGGCCGATAATCTGCACCCAGATTCAGCGCAATCTTATCTTGCTTCCCAGCTAATCGCAGACTTGCCCCTTGTCCGCCTTGAAAATTCACGTTTCCGGTTAAAAGTGGGTCAAATGCTAAGTCACTCACCTGAAAATTCCGCAGCCGGATATTACCATTAGCTTGGGGAACATCTAGAGTACCTGTAATTTTTCCATTAAAATCAACTAACCCCGCTACCGCTACGTCACCAGGAACTTTGAAGCCAGTATTTTTTAAGTTGAAATTCTGCGCCAGTACATTTAAATTAAATCCGGCGATTTTGGGTGCGCCAGTTGGTGGAGACTGAATAGCGATCGCACCATTAGCAGTCAATCCTGGGGTACTTGCGTTTTCAACTATAATCTGCTGTCCATTCCACTTAAATTGGGCTGTGAGCGGTTTTTCCAGCTGTGCTATCCCTTGAGGAAGGCGGATTTCTCCGGCGGCGCGAATATCTGCAAGCTGAAAAGATTTTGTTGTGCCTGCTAACTGAATATTGCTATTTAGCCGTCCTCGCAGTTGTGGTGAGAAACGGTTTAGTTGAATTTCAGAAGTTTTGACAACCCCTTGCCAGCGTTGTTGTGCAAGTTGACCACTAGCGGTGATTGTCCCCCCTGCGACGTTCAAAACTGCATCAGGGAAGAGAATTTTCTCTCCTTGTTTAGCAACAACAACTCGTCCGGTAGTGGGATAGGTGGCTTTCGGTGCTTGCACCCGCGCTACTGCTTGCAGATTGTTCAGAGTACCGGAAATATTGGCATTTGCCGACACATTCCCAATGGTGATCGAAGGTGAGGATTTGTACGCTCGGGCGATCGCATCCCCTGGTAAATTTTGGGCTTGCACATTAAATGATACCCTACCTTGGGGTGCTAGCTGAAGTTGACCACTAGCTGTAACTTGCCCTCCCACCTCTGGATTAACCTGAACGCGAGAAACATTTACGTTTAACGGTGTACCCAGAGAACCAGAAATTTTAGCGTTCGCAGATATACCACCAACCTGAATTGGAGTTGAAATGCCGTAACCTTGAGCGATCGCATTTCCGGGGATACCTTGAGCTTGAATATCTACACCTACTTGACCTTGGGGAGCCAGTTGAATTTGACCATTGGCTGTGATTTGCCCTCCGCCTGGCGGCGTTACCCGAACATTAGAAACATCAAGTTTCAACGGCTGTTTGTCAAGTGAGCCAGAAATTTGGGCTTTTGCGGAAACATTTCCAACTGCGATCGGTAGAGTAACGCCATAGCTGCGTGCTAGTATATCCCCTGATATCCCATCAGCTTGAGCATTAAATATTACATCTTTTTTAACTCCCAATTTAGCTTCACCGCCGCCGATAATTTGACCACCGGCTGCGGGGACTATTTTCAGATTGGAGACGGTAAGTTGAGATGCAGTTTGAGATGCATTTAAGCGGAAATCAGTGTTGACGGTTTTAAATTGAACGCGGTCAACTTGAATAGGTTTTGTGTTGCTTATTGTACCGCTAACTACTGGTTGCTCAAGTGCGCCGCGTACCTGAATATTTGCTTGAATTTCGCCACTAGCTGGGACTGACGAATTTACATTCAATGTGTCTAAGATATTTTTCGCACTAATAGGTTTTATCTGAGCAGAGATATTAAAACCTGTTTGAGTATTAATTGTTCCATTTGCGAGAATGGGAATTTTACCAAAGTTCGTATTCAGATTATCTAAAGCAACTGTCTGACCTTGAAATACAAATCTCCCATTAAAATTAGAAACTTGCTGAGGAATATTTTTAATTTTAGCAGTAATTTGATTAGCTGTAGCTGTTCCCGTAACTGATATTTCTGATAATTTGGGTGGAATCTGAACCCCTAAATCAGCATTTAAATACCCTGCTTGCAAAGCGATGGGTAACTGAATTAATCGACTGACCTCTGATACTTGTAAATTTTGTGCTTGCAGTTTGAGGCTAGTTTGTTGAGCTTTTACTTGTGTTTCGCCAACGATTTTAACACCGCCTCCCCTAGTGAGTTGAGCATTGATGTCATAAGCGATCCTTTGATTGCGATCGGAAAATCGGGCGACACCACCAACTTGATCTAATATTACTGAGCCTTTCGGTTTAGTTGGTGCGGCGAATGGCATCAACTCGACATCGCCATCTTGAATTTGAAGTGTCTCCAACTCAGTTTGAATAAAGCCTTGTCCCTCCGCAGCCTTCACTTGGGCTGTCACCCAACGACCATCTTTATCTTCTTGAATGTAGACATTGGGCTGAACTAACGTGACATTTAATGCTAGTTTTCGGTTAAACAGGAGTTCCAAGGGCGAAAACTGCACCTCCAAAGCTTTTGCTACCACCTGATCTTGATCGGTGGGAGTTGCTGGTATCGATAGAGAGCTAAATCTTAGACTAGAGAGCGAAAAACGTTCAACTTTCCCAACTTTTACTGGACGCCCAAGCAATTGCTGAAGATTTTGCTGGACTAACGGTGCTAAATCATTATATACATAGTTTCTAGCCCACCAACCACCAACTGCAATTCCAACCAGCAAAACCCCACCTAGAGCCAAACTGGTACGTCCTAAAAGCAGAAGCCACAGACGACGATTAAATGGTTTCTGATTATTTTCTGAATTTGGAGATGGCGTCATGATTGTTACTAGTACCAGTACTTTTTTCTGGAGTCAGGCGAGAGACAGACTAGTGCATCGGGGCAGCAAGTTACAAGCTATGGTTTCACAATATTAGGACTTACGCAAGAACTTTGCGGTAAGGTGCTTTTATTCTCTAGGAGAAGCTGCGTCAACGAGACGCTGGCAAATGCGTCTATGTTATTTCATACTTTATTTTGCGTAATTCTTGAATATACTTCGACTAATAATTTTTCCCCAGACATTAGTTTTGTTGGTCTATGGTATTTATTTTATCTTTAAAGGTAATTCTATAATCATTCAAATTGGTATCTTTAGATAGATTTTATGTGCTTAAGTATGATTTTTAGAACTTCGGGAATATTTATGATATTAAATTACTTTCTGATAACTTCTGTATATACAACCCTGGTTATAAAATTCCAACTCTGTAGAATCTAACTTAGTATAGATGACGATGCCAAATAATCTGAAAATGGTGAGTTCTATAGAGTAGAATGTCAGTATTATCAAATAATTATATCAAAATAGAATTCAGGAATCAGAATCAATTCATTTGGGGATTCAGACCCCAAATGAATTGAAGACCACAAAACAAGAAAATTTGGTGGGGGTGCAAAAACGCCGGTTATTCATCCACTTTTTCGTAGAGAATTCATTCTGAATTCTGACGACTGGCGCCAATATTGCTGTTTCGATAATTCAGCATGAATTCTGTACGATTGGCATCTGAATAAACGACCTTTTTACACCCCTACTAAATATAGGACTAGTATAAGATTAGTGAAATGCACGTAGTGAACCCCTAGGCTAAAATAGTACATTAGACGTAGACGTAGGTTGGGTGGAGCGGAGCGCAACCCAACATATATCAGGATGTTGGGTTACGCTTTGCCTCCACCCAACAAAGCAATTTTTTTGGAACATTAAAGCCATGACGGTCTACTACAAGACTACCGAGATTTTTTCAGAAATCAAATATGATTCCTATATGCAGATTTAGTGTTCTTCCAGTCCGTGAGCAATCCTAAGCTCCGCTCCTGAATTCTGACTACTGAATTCTTCTTCAATATTTTTTTTATATACAATCAAGTTAATAAGTTGTTACTTTTAAGGCAGCATAATCAATCTCGTCACATTTGCGTCATGAATTTGTCATAGATTTGTCAAACAAATGTGCAAATCTGAGCATGAATATATTTATTCATTTGCATCAGGTGGGATTACCTGCTTTTTACTTATCTTTCAGTTTTTTTTCATCACTCCACCACGTATTTCAGAGGCTTTATTAATGTCTTCTGAATATCTCGTTTTAGCATCCTAACTTCCATGTATGACAGAGAGTTTTTCAGAGCTTTATTTATAAAAATCAGCACGAATAAAACAAAACTGTTGCCTCAATTAAGAGTCTGTGGGATAATGCAAAACTGATACTAATGAAATTACCGAAGTGAGGAAGTCATATTCAGGATTTTTTGGTTTTCTATAATACCAGCCAATGAATCAACGAATTATTTGCTTCTAGAAAAACAACTAAATGAAGCCAAGGGAGCATCTCAGTTTTGCAAATATACCAGATGAGAAACAAGATTATTACTCCCTCTCCGAACCCACGGAGAGGGTTGGGGTGAGGTTTTACAAGGCTTTTTACGAAAGTAAGATGCTCCCTGAAGCCAAGGCATTTCAGCAGGAGTAAATTGTCAACCTAGCACAATCGAGTTGAGTTTGGGAGTTTATTCAGTAAAGTATCATGGACATACAAAATAATCGCTTTAGGTCGATTGGTTTTGGTTTTATTCCCCTCGGAGCTTTAGTAATACTTGTAGCAATTTTTGTAGGGAGAAAAATCCAAATAAAACTACTTTGGAATAGTGTCGAAGTTGCTCAAGAACAAAAAGACAGTACAGCAAGAATTGAAGCGCTGGAAAAACTGGTTAAGACTGATAACACCCTGCATAAGATTCCATTGAATAATGTCGATTTCTCCAGTGTCAACCTTGAAGATGCTGACCTTGAAGATACCGACCTCAAGAGTGCCGACCTCGAAGGTACCAAGCTGGAACGTGCCATTCTTAAAGATGCCGACCTGAAGAGTGCCGACCTAACCAGTGCCGACCTAACCAATGCCAACTTAACCAATGCCGACCTAACCAGTGCTAACCTCAGCAATGCCAACCTAACCAATGCCAACCTCAGCAATGCCAATCTAACTAGTGTCAATCTCAGAGATGCCCATCTTCAAGGTGCTAACCTTAGCAGTACCAACTTCAGTAGTGCTGACCTTCAAGGTGCTAACCTTCAAGGTGCTAACCTTCAAGGTGCTAATATCACGAGTGCAAAACTCAGCAGTGTCAACCTTCAAGGCGTCAACCTTCAAGGTGTCAACATCAAGAGTGCCAACCTTGAAGATGCCAACCTTGAAAATGCCGACCTTGAAAATGCCGACCTCAAGAGTACAAATCTTCTAGGTGCCAATCTTCTAGGTGCCAATCTTCTAGGTGCCAATCTTCAAGATGCCCAAAACCTAACTCTTCAAAAGCTCAAAGCAGCTAAAAATTGGGAGAGAGCTTGCTACGACCTAGAATTTCGCAAACAACTAGGCTTACCACCAGCAAATCACAGCCAATGCTGACCAATTTTCTTGTGCAGTTGAAGTTGTGTTTGAAGAGGGAAGCGGGCTAAAGCTGCTTACTACAAATCTTTAATTATTCACGCCAACTTACTTAAATCAAGTCAAGTATTTCAGCAGTAAAAAGCTGCAAACCTGGTGCAATCGAGTTGAGTTTGTGAGTTTATTTAGCAAAGTATTATGGACATAAAAAATCAGCGCTCTAGGTCAATTGGTTTGACTTCTATTCTCCTCGTGGCTGTAGTAATATTTGTGGGAAATGTTGTATACAAAAAGATACGAATAAAACAACTTTTGGATACTGTCGAAGCTCTTCAAGGACAAAAAGACAGCACAGAAAGAATTGAAGCGCTGGAAAAACTGGTTAAGGCTGATAACGCCCTGAATAATATTTCATTGAATGATGCCAACATTGAAGGTGCCAAACTTGAAAATGCCAATTTCTCCAGTGCCAACCTTGAAGATGCTAATTTCTCCGCTGCCAACCTCAAAGATGCCGAGCTCAAAGGTGCCAACCTCAAACGGGCCAACCTCAAACGTACCAACCTCAATACTGCCGACCTCAGCAGTGCCGACCTTAAAAGTGCCAATCTCAAGAGTGCCAACCTTGAAGATGCCGACCTCAGCAGTGCCGACCTCAAGAGTGCCGACCTCAAGAGTGCCAACCTTGAAGATGCTGACCTCGAACGCGCCAACTTTGAAGGTGCCGACCTCGAAGGTGCTAACCTCAAACGTGTTGACCTCAAAGAAAGTACCCAAATGCAAGATGCGGACTTATTTGATGTCAACTTTGAAGGTGCCAATCTCTCTAGTGCCAATCTCAAAGATGCCGACTTCTCGAGTGCCAACCTCAAGAGTGCCAACCTCAAGAGTGCCAACTTTGAAGGTGCGAAGTTGTCCAACGCCAACTTTGAAGGTGCCAAGCTCTCCAATGCCAACCTGGAAAAAGCCAACCTTGAAGGTGCCAAACTCAAGAGTGCCAACCTGGAAAATGCCAACCTTGAGGGTACTAACCTGGAAAATGCCAACCTGGAAAATGCCAACCTTGAAGGTACTAACTTTGAAGGTGCCAAGCTCAAGAGTGCCAACCTGAAAAGCGCTCGTCACCTAACTCCTCAAAAGTTAAAAACAGCCGAAAATTGGGATCAAGCCTGCTATAATCGAGAATTTCGTGAACAACTGCGCTTGCCTTTAGAAAATCCAAACCAATGCTAGAGAACAGGGAGTGCAATATGTTGTTGAGTTTAATGCAGGCGATCGCTATACCAATGGTCACTCTACTTGGTAAAGTAGTACACATATAGCTCAGACGAGGACGAGCGATCTTCAATTCTTTTTACAGCTATTTTCAGGTAAATAGACCACGCAGTAGGGGCACAGCAATGCTGTGCCCCTACGACAGATGTGGTTCAAATACATGATTTCTGCTGTAACCAGTCGATCTTCCTGAGAGGATGTTTGAAAAGTCGCAAAGTATACTAGAAACCCCGCTTCCATTCCTCTCCCCCACAGTCCGAGAGGCTTTGATGTTACGAAAAATATTTTTCAAACAACCTCTTAGACAGTCTAGCCATACATCACCAATATTTAGCAAAATTAAGTAAATAAATATACCTAATATTTACACAAAATCCGAAAAATATTTTAACTTTTCTTTGCTCTATTTTCTTGTATTAGATGAATAATCGATGGCACTAAAGAAACAACTATAATTAATCCAATAATCGGTAACAAATACTTATCTACCTGTTCAGGTGGCAGAGATTTTCCTAAGAAAAACCCTAACATGGTGATGCCGAATGTCCAAAGAAAGCCACCGATTAAGTTGTAAGACATAAATGTGCGATAATGCATCGCCCCAATCCCAGCCACAATCGGCGCGAAAGTCCGTACAATGGGTAGAAAACGTGCTAAAACAACCGTTTTTTTACCGTGCTGTTGATAAAAGTTTTGGGTTTTCACAAGATGTTTTTTATGAAACAACCATGAATCTTCCTTCTGAAATAGTCTTCTGCCAAATTTATGTCCAGTAAAATAGCCAACATTGTCACCTAAGACTGCACAAATAAAAGCACCAAAAATCAGAACCCAAATGTTCAGTAAATTCTGAGATGCGACAAATCCCGCAGTGAATAATAAACTATCTCCAGGCAGGAAAAAACCAATTAACAAGCCAGATTCAGCAAAGACAATCGCCCATACCCCAAAGTAGCCGAGTGATTTAATCAGTTGTGGTAAATCCAGATGCATAGAATTTATTACGTTTCAAGAATAGATCCACAACATCTTAACGTTTAGCAATTTTCCTGGATAAAAAGTAATATTAAATTTACGTAAAGTTATTGTGTAATTTTGGAAAATGTCATTACAGATGGCAGATTTTGGGTTATAGCGGTTCTCGCTTGGTGACGTACAAGAACCCCAACCCCCTCCCCGCTCTTCGAGAGGGGGCTATGATGTACCTCATGTGATTAGGAAACGCTATATAGGTTTAAGATGTAAGATGCGAAGATATTTGAAAGTACTAAGACTATTTTGGGGTGCTGCGATCGCGGCAGAGTTGGAGTATCGGATTAATTTTTTCATAGCTACCCTCAGCAGCTTAGGAAATCTTATCGGTAGCCTCTTTGGCCTATTCTTGTTTTACCGGACTGGCTACACTTTTAGTGGCTGGTCATGGGAAGCAGCTTTAGTAGTTCTAGGGATTTTTACCTTACTCCAGGGATTTTCTGCTACTTTTCTGGCATCGAACTTGAATCGCATTGTCCGTCATGTACAGGAAGGCACTTTGGATTTTATATTATTAAAACCTATCCGTAGTCAGTTTTGGCTTTCCACCCATACCCTTTCACCTTGGGGACTGCCGGATCTAGTTTTTGGTAGTATTATTATTGGCT
Source organism: Nostoc sp. (assembly GCF_036919575.1). Taxonomy (GTDB): domain Bacteria; phylum Cyanobacteriota; class Cyanobacteriia; order Cyanobacteriales; family Nostocaceae; genus Nostoc. The sequence goes on from NZ_JBALBY010000010.1 coordinate 29,858, forward strand.
ATGCAGGTAAACGCCTTGGTGTCGGGATAGACGACTATCTACTTGGTGTACTGCCGTTATTGTTCAGCTTGGTGATTTTGTATAGCCTGTGGTTTATGCTGGGATCGACGAGTATTTGGTTCGTCAAAATATACAACGCTACCGAAGTGTTGCGTGGTTTGTTGGAAGCTGGACGATATCCCATCGCCGCATATCCCACTGCTTATCGCTTTTTCTTCACCTTTGTAATGCCAGTAGCTTTTTTAACTACTATACCAGCCCAAGCGCTGTTGGGTCGGAGTGAAATAAGCTGGTTAATAGGTGCGGCAATATTAGCAGGAGTGCTGTTTTTTACTTCTACTTGGTTTTGGCGGTTTGCGTTGCGGTTTTATACCAGTGCTTCGAGTTAAAATAATTCGCTTGGGTTAAGTTTTGTCATACTCTATTTGTCCATAGTCAAGTTTGATAATTCGGTCTGCTAAATGAAAATAGCGATCGTCGTGGCTAATCACCAGCACTGTTTTGCCCCGCGATCGCAGTTCTGGTAGAAGTTGAGTGTAGAATATTTCCTTGAATACTGGATCTTGATCGGCTGCCCACTCATCAAATAGATAAATTGGTCGATCTTCCAAGTAGGCTGTGAGCAAAGCTAGCCGTTTACGTTGTCCTTGAGAAAGTGCTGTGGTGGAAAGTTGTCCATTTTCAACTTTCACTTTATGGTCTAGTTGCAGTTGTTTTAAATATTTTGTAGCTTGAGCATCCAAGTGATAATTTTTTAATCCTAAAAGTTCTTCAAATAAATAAAAATCGGAAAATACCACAGAAAAATGCTGGCGATACCATTCTCGATTCTGTTCGCTAATTAACTCGTCATCAAACCAAATTTCGCCGTTATCAGGAATGTAAAGTCCAGTAATTAGTTTTGCCAATGTAGATTTACCACTACCATTCCCGCCGACAATGAAGACTAATTCTTGAGGATAAAGTGTCAGGTCGATGGGGCCAAAAATAAAGCTATTGTCTTCTTTAACTGTGTCGTAAGTGTGGGTAACACTTTGAAATTTCAAGCTGTGCCAATCAGATTTAATCGCAGGTGGAACAGTCGATATTTCAGTTCGACTAGCTAGAGATAAACCCAGTGAATCGATTTTTTGCAAGGCAATGGTGGCTTTGCTTAATAGGGGAAGTTTGCTGATGATGTTATCCATTGGTAACACCAAGTAAGTGAAGGTCAAAATGTAGCCAGAGAGAGTTTCGCTATTGATGGAAAGCAGATTAGGCAGCACAAACAGTACAAAACCGAGGGCAAAAAAGAATACGAGTTGACCCCAGCTTGTAGTTATGGCAAAAAGGGTTAGACCGTTAACGTTGTGATGACGGAATTCGGTAGCAGTTGATTGCAGTTTTTTTTCTAAAAAGTCTTCACGCCGCCTGTAGTTTAGTTTGAGTTCCTTGACTCCTTCGGTAATCGTGCGAAAATGTTTAAATAGATGATCCTCATCTTCACGAGCTAGAGCCAGCAATTTCCCTCCTCTGTCGAGTAGCCACTGACAACTAGCGATCGCTACTACTGAAATACCACAAACCATTAGCAATACTAACCAAGAGAGCCAAGTTATATACGCTACGCAACCCAAAACGATCGCTAAATTAATAAAAATGAAAGGCATCTGATAAACAGCATTAGCAACCGCCTGAATATCCTCTGTGAGAGTTGCCAATAATCGAGGATTCCCTAAGCGTTCCAGATGACTCAACTTTGAAGCGAGAATTTGGCGACTCAAACCCATCTGTAATTTCAAAACTGCATTCTGAGAAAGGCGAATCAGCATCACTTGGGAAATTATACTGGTAATCAGTGCAACTATTGCTAGCCCCACAAAACCCCAAATTATCGATGTGAGGCGGGAAGCGGCACTATTACTAGCAGCATGGCTAATTAAGGCAATCAAGCCAGCACTACTACCGCCACTCAAGAATCCAGTCGCGATCGCGATCCCTACCATCCCCCACGAAGAACGCACTAACCATCGTAAAATCAACACTTTCAGCCTTTATTCTCTCTCAAATGCTCATCATCCGATGCTCAAAAAGTTTTATGCAATTCCTCAATTGTACTATCAGAGGTTGTTTGAAAAGTGGTTGCTGTGATTTTAGGTACTTATTGATCCCCCCTAGCCCCCCTTAAAAAGGAGGGAACCGCAATTAAAGTCCCCCTTTTTAAGGGGGATTTAGGGGGATCTAAAACGTTTTGCTACCGAGAAGAGGACTTTTCAAACATGCTCTTAGACTGAGCTTTCACGTTAACTTAACACTAATGTACGAATTGCAAGCCGCAGATCCCCGACTTCTCAAAGAAGTCGGGGATCTTGTTTCTCACGAATGATTCAGTAGGGCTATATCAATTGATAAAACTAATGATTACCATTGATTAATATCACGCTCAATTCATAGATAAAAAACAATAGCTATTATTCATTAATCAAATAGTTGATTATATAAGAATTAATTAGAGTAATTATCTCAAATTTATTTAGATAAAGTAATTCCATTTTGACAGATATAACGGTAAGCTGTTTCTAACAAAATTAAACAAAGATAAATTTGCATTATCTGCGGTCGCTGGGTTAACTGGGATCAACGCCAGTTGATTTAAAATCCTGAACTTTTGATGAACATTTAGAGGTAAGTTGATGGCTCAGTTTCTACTTGAGACTGTTTGGCTAGTTCCTTGCTATGCCTTAATAGGTGGCTTGTTAGCCGTGCCTTGGTCGCCGGGGATCATTCGGAAAACGGGGCCAAGACCGGCGGGTTATGTAAACTTGGTGATGACATTTTTGGCGTTTCTACATAGTGCGATCGCTTTACAAGCAACTTGGAATCAGCCAGCCCAAAATGTATTTATTCCTTGGTTATCTACGGCTGGTTTAGACCTCACCATTGCTTTAGAAATTTCCTCAGTGAGTGTCAGCGCTTTGGTTGTGATTACTGGCTTGAATTTGCTAGCGCAGATTTATGCCATCGGCTACATGGAAATGGATTGGGGTTGGGGACGCTTCTATTCGTTATTAGGATTATTTGAAGCGGGATTATGTGCCCTTGCTTTGTGTAATAACTTGTTCTTCAGCTATGTAATTTTGGAAGTCCTAACGCTGGGAACCTATCTACTAGTCGGCTTATGGTTTAGCCAGCCGTTGGTAGTTTCAGGTGCGAGAGACGCTTTCTTAACCAAGCGGGTGGGAGACTTATTCTTGCTGATAGGCGTGTTGGCATTATGGCCTCTCGCCGGAACTTGGAATTATACAGAACTAGCGCAGTGGGCGGCTACTGCAAATGTTAATCCGACAACAATGGCACTCGTAGGTTTAGCCTTAATTGCTGGGCCGATGGGCAAATGTGCCCAGTTCCCCCTGCATTTGTGGTTGGATGAAGCAATGGAAGGCCCTGTTCCCAGCACGATTTTGCGGAACTCGGTAGTAGTCGCTAGTGGTGCGTGGGTGCTGATTAAATTGCAACCTGTGTTAACCATCTCGCCCATAGTTTCCTCTGCAATGGTGGGTATTGGGGTTGTGACAGCGTTGGGTGCTTCTTTGATTGCGATCGCTCAAATTGATCTTAAACGCTGCCAATCCTATTCTGTCAGTGCATACATGGGTTTAGTATTCATCGCCGTGGGAGTGCAACAATCCGAAACGGCGCTGTTGTTAGTACTCACCCATGCCATATCCGCAGCCCTGTTGGTGATGAGTACTGGGGGAATTATCTGGAATAGCATCACCCAAGATGTTACCCAATTAGGCGGATTGTGGACACGTCGCCCGATTTCTGCAATAGCCTTTATCGTCGGGACTTTAGGATTAATTGGTTTTCCACCCTTGGGTAGCTTTTGGGCATTGATCAAATTAGCAGATGGGTTGTGGGAAACGCACCCTTGGTTAGTGGGGGTAGTGATAGCGGTAAATGCTTTAACAGCCGTGAGTTTAACCAGAGAATTCGGTTTGATTTTTGGTGGTAAAGCTACACAAATGAGTCAGCGATCGCCTGAAGCACACTGGCCGATGATTTTGCCAATGATCATTTTACTGGGTGTCAGTCTACATCTTCCTTTAGTGTTGCAAAGCTTATCACTTTTACCCGATTGGGCAACTCTAAATAAAGATGTTGCACTACTTTTAATTTGGTCGAGTATTTTCGGTTGCAGCATCACTGGCGTGATTTATTTAGGGAATATTCCGAAACCGATTCGCCTGCCTTGGCAAGGTTTACAAGACTTATTGGCATACGACTTTTACACCCCCAAACTCTATCGAATGACCATTATTTTCAGCGTTGCCAAAATTTCCCAACTTGCCGATATGATTGACCGCTTTGTAGTCGATGGCATCGTTAATTTAGTTGGTTTATTTTCCCTATTAGGTGGCGAAAGTCTCAAATACAGCACCTCTGGACAAGCCCAATTTTATGCCTTCACCGTCCTTCTAGGAGTAGGTGTTTTAGGAATGTGGGTAACTTGGCCATTTTGGGGAGTGCAGTTTTTAAATGTGATTTTTCAAATCTCGACAGTTGGATAACAGTAGGTATCCTACTAAAAGTTAACAGTTTAATATTGTCAGAATAATTTCATGAGCAGACAACATCCCCGGATAAATCTTTCCAGAAGAAGTTTATTCAAGTTTGGTGCAGGTGCGATCGGTACAAGTGTGTTGACAGCTGGACTTAGTTCAAACTTACTTGCAGCAGAAATTGCCCCAGTAGAAGATGAGATTACCCCCGATAAGGCATTGCAAGAGTTATTAGATGGGAATCAAAGATTTGCCCAAAGAAAACGTCTTAATCCACACCAAACATATTCACGTTTAGCCGAAGTTGCCAAAGGTCAAAAGCCCTTTGCTTCTATTCTCAGTTGTGCAGATTCACGAGTACCTTCAGAGATTGTCTTTGACCAAGGACTTGGAGATTTATTTGTCTGCCGTGTAGCTGGTAATATTGCCACACGAGAAGAAATTGGTAGCCTAGAATTTGGCAGTTTAGTATTAGGCTCCAAAGTCATTATGGTAGTGGGGCATGAAAGATGTGGTGCGGTAGATGCCGCAATCAAAGGTGCTGAAGTACCAGGGCAAATCGGAAGTTTGCTTGAGGCGATTAAACCGAGTGTAGAAAGCTCAAAAGGAAAATCAGGAGATAAGTTAGAAAACGCTTGTAAAGCAAATGTTTTGGCACAAATTAAAAAATTGAATTCATCGCCAGTTTTATCTGAGTTAATCAAGGCAGAAAAGCTGAAAATAGTCGGAGCTTATTACGATTTAGATACTGGCAAAATCAGTATAGTAGGCTAGCTTTTTTGTCCTTTGTCATTAGTCATTGGTCATTGGCTAAGAGGTTATTTAAAAAGTGTTTTGCTGTGACTTTAGGCACTTTTAGATCCCCCCTAACCCCCCTTATAAAAGGGGGAACCGGAATTAAAGTCCCCCTTTTGAAGGGGGATTTAGGGGGATCTAAAACTTTTTATCCCGACAATAGGACGTTTCAAACAACCTCTAAGAGTAGGTCATAAAATACGAAGGACAAATAACAAAGGACAAATAACAAATAACAAAAGACAAAGGACAAAGGACAAAATTACCATGTTAAGTGTCTTGATTTGGCTGCCAATTTTCGCTGCTATTTTCATCGCGGTACTACCTCTAAATATCCCTAAAGATCGCATTCGGTTAACAGCATTAATTTTTTCTGGGATAGTTCTCTTTTGGAACATTTTTATCCTGCTGAAATTTGATATCAGCAATCCAGGAATGCAATTTCAAGAGTATTTGCCCTGGAATGAAACTCTTGGCTTGAGCTATCAATTAGGTGTTGATGGGCTTTCTATATTGATGTTGGTGTTAAATAGCCTGCTCACCTGGATTGCTATTTACAGCAGTAGTAAAGAAACTGAACGCCCCCGGCTATTCTACTCCATGATTTTATTAGTTAGTGGAGGAGTCGCAGGTGCTTTCCTCGCGGAAAATTTGCTGCTATTCTTCCTGTTCTACGAACTAGAATTAATCCCCTTCTACTTACTGATTTCAATTTGGGGAGGAGAAAAACGGGGTTATGCTGGGATTAAATTCCTGATTTATACTGCTGTTTCAGGAGCCTTAATTCTGGCGACATTCTTGGGTATGGTGTGGCTGAGTGGTTCTACCAATTTTGCTTTTGATGCAGTCTCTACAGAAAACTTGTCGATAGCCAAACAAATCCTTTTACTAGTAGGAATAGTATTAGGTTTTGGGATTAAAATTCCCTTAGTTCCCTTCCATACTTGGCTACCCGATGCTTATGTTGAGGCTTCAGCACCAATTGCTATTCTTCTTGGTGGCGTGTTGGCAAAGCTGGGAACCTATGGATTGCTGCGATTTGGGTTGGGTATGTTTCCCCATGCTTGGAGTATTATTGCACCGACTTTGGCAATTTGGGGAGCAGTCAACGCCATCTATGGGGCACTAATTGCGATCGCTCAAAAAGATATCAAGCGCATGGTAGCATACAGTTCCATCGGTCACATGGGCTATGTATTGCTAGCTGCTGCCGCCAGTACTTCCTTAGCACTTGTGGGTGCAGTCGCCCAAATGTTTAGCCACGGTATCATCCTGGCGATTCTTTTCCATTTGGTTGGAGTCGTGGAAGCCAAAGTTGGCACCCGCGAGTTAGATAAACTCAATGGTTTAATGAGTCCCATACGCGGTTTACCTCTAATTAGCGCCTTACTAGTTTTAAGTGGTATGGCTAGTGCTGGTATTCCCGGTTTAACAGGATTCATCGCCGAATTTATCGTCTTTCAAGGTAGTTTCTCTGTCTTTCCCATCTCGACAATTTTGTGTGTAGTCGCTAGTGGATTAACCGCAGTTTATTTTGTGATTCTCCTCAACCGTACCTGTTTTGGCAGACTCGATAACTTAGCCTACTATCCCAAAGTTTTATGGTCTGAGAAAATACCAGCTTTAATTTTGGCAGCTTTTATCATCTTTTTGGGAGTACAACCGACTTGGTTAGTGCGTTGGAGTGAATCCACAACTACAACAATGGTGACTGCAATTCCCTCTTTGGAAAAAACCGTAGTCTCTCAAGTAGCGGTGAAATAGGAAATAAATCAAAACACTTGTAGAGACGGCGATAAATCGCGTCTCAAAACCTATCCCCCAGACGCGATAAATCACCTTTCAAAACCTATCCCATTAGACGCGATAAATCTTAGACGCGATAAATCGCGTCTCTACCAATTTACTCATTACCATGACAGCAATTAAAACAGCAATTAAATTACCTCCTTCAAAGCACGAATTTGCCGAAGTAATCCATCGCCTAGAAGCAGGCGGTGCAATGTTACCTGATACCCCAGAAAATTTGATGCAAATCATCGGTTTATACAAAGCTTATGCTGTGCCGATGGATTTTTACTGGCGTGACCTGCTTTATATTGCCGAACGCGAATTTTTAAACCCGTTGCCTTTCTTTAAATACTTCTTACCCAAAGAGTATTTAGAACTGCATAATCATTATGCTGGCGATGATGCCGATTTACGAATTTGGCGCGGCGAAGCTACTGCACATCCAGAACTTTTGGCATTTATTGAGAAGGGTGAAACTTTCAAAATGCCCAAGTTGTTGCATCACTTGTTCCACGATCGCATTAACATGGAATTTGCGGAAGCTTGTATGCGGGCAATGTTATGGCACAGAGGGATGGGTGGACAATTTGACCCTTACCTAGATTCAGAAGAATACAAAGCCAACGCTGACAAGGCAATTAAAGCTTACTTCCAAGGGAATCCCGTAATGCTGGGACTTTACAAGCTGTTCCCCGATATGTTTTTGGAACAGTGCCGCCAGATGTCATACTACGCTAATCTGGGCTTATTCTGGGAAGTCATGGCCCCAGTATTCTTTGAAATGTCCGACCGCTATGACGAAGGGACAATTAGCAGCGTCCCAGAGGCGATGAGCTTTTTAGTTAATGGTATATTTGCGATCGCAGGTCGTCCCATTTACCATCACGTTTATATTCGTGGCGAATGCTATGAAATTGTCCCCAAATCTAAGGGTTTCATGTGGCTATATGAAGCCGCTTTACCCTATGTAGAAGCAGTTTTCTACCGTACTGCACCCTTCCGAGGGACAAAATCTTATAATGCTCAAGCGCGTCAAGTACCAGAAGACCAAAAAGATTTTCACTATGGTATTCTTTACGCTGATGTATTTCCAGTGGGTACTGCTGGCATTCCTCCCACATTATTAATGCAAGATATGCTGCATTTTTTGCCCCCATATCTTGTTGATTACTACAGCCAACATTGCCGGGGTGAAGAAGATATGTTGATTCAGTTGGGAGTTAGTTTTCAACGCTCAATGTATTGTGTTACTTCTGCGGTAATTCAAGCTTTGCGAACTGCACTTTTATATCCATTAGATGACCAAAATCTTCAGCATTTACAAGCAAATCGAGATTTCTTTGAAATGCAGCTAAATCGCTTTACTCGACCCGAATATAACATTCGTGATGCTGCTCGTTTGGGGAGTATTCAAAACCAAGATTATAGATAATAAATCCCTCCAGCCCCCATTTTGAAGGGGGCTTTTTTATGAGAAACATTCAGATACTTATGATTTATCAGTAGATAAATTATTTGCTAAAGAAATATTGATTTTAGTCAATTATTTAAAATAATTTCCTAGTACATTCATGCGTTGCTTGAAAATACATCCAACAACAGATAGGTAAAAATAGAACCAACCAACATTTAAATATTAAAACCTTAAAATGTAATTTATATTCATTTTTACTCATATCTTGAACTTTATCATAATCTAAAAAATGTCCTAAAGCCATAGATAATGGAATAAGAAATGCACTTAACAAAATTATCTCAAACATAAATAAAACTCTAGATATATTTTTTTAAGCATATATATAAGTAAATATCAAAAGTAATCCTACTTGAATCTTGCTCAGTATCCTAATAAGGAAAATTATGTATGTCAAGCTTCTAGGCAGCTTAGTACACGTCACTGTAAAAGGGGTTCGGAACTATTGAGACTTGATGTTGGGTAACACTAAAGTTCTACCCAACCTACGAATGATTAAATTCTATACCTTTTTTGTGGTGTTCTGTACTTAGTTGTTCAAAAATAAAATATGAGTCCTATAGATTGATATATGCCTACAAATGCTCTGGACAAGAACCGAATTTCTCTAAAAGCTCAGATATCAGCTGAGTATTTGAACAATCCCAAGTAACACTAGCGTTAGTATCCTTATAAAAACCTGGTTGACCGTAGCCCGATAATGCATTATTATCAGGGCCTATAGTCTCTTTATAAACACAAGTTAGTACTCTATTTTCAGGCAGGGTAACTTGATTACGTCCAAAATCGTGTTGGAATGTACCTGCAACCCATCCATTAGGTGTTAAATGCCATTCTTTCCATTCTTTACTTGCCATATTATTACTTTTTTGTGGAATTGATTTCACATACTTTATCTGAATAGTGGCAGGCGCAGCATTAGTAAAATTACTTACTTAACAGCTTAATTACCACAACAGTATAAATAGACTCATAATAAACCTAACAAATTACTATAGCGCTTCTGGGTTTGCAATACAGACCTAACAAGAACAGCCCCTTCCCTACTAGCGTTGGGGAGTAAGATTCAAAGTCTCTCTCCTTTTAGGAGAGAGGAATGGAAGGTGATTTATGCAAGAGGTCTAAAGCGTCCTTTTCAGACGGGGATTTAAACATCGGCATCAGCCGCAGCTCCGACTTTCTACTGAATCCCCACTTTCTTATTCAGAATTCAGAATTCAGAATTCTTCTTGAATGAATCATTTCGGACTGGGATCAGCTATGCTACTTTTGGGGTTTTATCCTAAAAAAGTATTAGCTAAAACGTCCAAACTATATATAAGGAAATATACCTGTGAAAAAAACTTTGTTTCTCAGTCCTCCTTCCTTCGATGGGTTTGATGGTGGAGCAGGTTCACGATACCAAGCCAAGCGGGAGATTACTTCCTTCTGGTATCCGACATGGCTAGCGCAACCCGCAGCCCTTGTACCTGGTAGTAAGCTGATCGATGCACCACCACATGGTCAAACAGTAGAAGATGTGATCGAAATTGCTCAAGATTACGAGCTAATTATCATGCACACCAGCACGCCTTCGCTGCCTAATGATGTGAAGTGCGCCGAGACAATCAAAGCTCAAAACCCTGATATCCAGATTGGCTTGATTGGAGCGCACGTAGCAGTATTACCAGAACAGACGCTGGTTGAAAACCCAATCATTGACTTTGTGTGTCGCCACGAATTTGATTATACCTGCAAGGAATTAGCAGAAAGTAAATCTTGGGAGGAAATCACAGGTCTAAGCTACCGCGATCGCCAGGGTAATATACGTCATAATGAAGACCGCCCCTTGATTCACGATTGGGATTCTCTGCCCAGTGTATTGCCGATTTATCACCGTGATTTAGATATTACCAAATACTTTATCGGCTACTTGTTGCATCCATACATTTCCTTTTATACTGGGCGGGGCTGTCCGGCAAAATGTACCTTCTGCCTTTGGCCGCAAACAATTGGAGGACACATATACCGCACTAAAAGCCCAGAAGCTGTTGGGCGCGAGATGGAAGAAGCTAAAGCGATCTTCGGCGACAAGGTGCGAGAATATATGTTTGATGACGACACCTTTACTATAGACAAACATCGTGCGATCGCCATTAGCGAACACATGCAGCGACTCAAACTGACTTGGAGTTGCAACGCCCGTGCCAATCTCGACTATGACACCCTCAAACAACTACGTGATAATGGTTTACGGCTATTATTAGTAGGATTTGAATCTGGCAATCAGCAAATTTTGGATGGGATTAAGAAAGGAGTCAAGCTAGAAGTAGCGCGGAAGTTTATGGACAATTGTCATAAACTTGGCATTACCGTACACGGCACATTTATCATTGGTTTACCCGACGAAACCCAAAAAACAATTGAAGAAACAGTTCGCTTTGCTTGCGATATTAGTCCTCATACAATTCAGGTTTCGATCGCAGCTCCCTATCCCGGAACAGAACTTTATCGTCAAGCACAAGAAAATAATTGGTTTAGCAACAGTTCCTTAGTTGCCACTTCAGGAATTCAAATGTCCACATTGCAATATCCAAATCTCTCCAGTGCTGAGATTGAGGATGCAGTTGAGAAGATGTATCGGAAGTTCTACTTTCGTCCTAGAGCGATCATCCCAATTGTCACTGAAATGCTCAGTGATCCCCAAATGTTAGTGCGCCGTCTGCGTGAAGGGCGGGAATTTTTCTCCTACTTAAAAGATCGTCGCACCCAAGCAACTGCGAAAGCCGAATCAGTAGTTGTTGGTTAGTAGTTGATTGTTCTTTTTGGATTGGGATCGGCATAAGTCTAAGGCACTTCCAAAAAACTCTCTCTTCCTCATTCCTCTGCGTTCTCTGTGTCTCTGTGGTTCGTTTAATTTATTTCCTGGAAATCCCTAACTCAATAGCTCAATTATCAGAAAAAATACAAAACCTATGCAAGCAAAGCGATTCGCCATCATCAATGGTGATGACTTTGGTTTCTCCCAAGGAGTTAATCAAGCAATTATCAAAGCACACAAACAAGGAGTCCTAACGAGTACCAGCTTGATGGTGAGCGCTGATGCTGCAAAAGAGGCTGTCACCTTGGCAACTGCCCACCCAACCCTAGCTGTTGGTCTACATCTTGTATTGATATGTGGACGCTCTGTCCTACCGCCAGAGCAAATTCCCCATTTAGTTGACAAACAAGGTAACTTTTCCAACAGTCCATTGAGCGCCGGGTTGCGCTATCAATTTGTCAGAGAAACCCGTCAAGAACTGCGGCAAGAAATTCGCGCCCAGTTGGAAAAATACCGTTCAACTGGTTTACCTCTCTCTCATGTGGATGGACATTTGCATTTGCATATTCATCCAGTCGTCTTGCGTATTTTAGTTGACCTAGCACCAGAATTTGATATTAAAGTAATTCGTCTTCCCAGTGAGGAGTTGGGGTTTACCCTCAGACTTAATCGCAGTCATCTGCTGACAAAGCTAGTTTGGTCAGGAGTATTCGGCAGACTACGCCAGTATGGTGAGAAGATGCTAAAATCCCAAGGTATTAGCTTTACCCAAAGAGTTTACGGTTTATTACAAACTGGTGGGATTACAGAGGAATACTTACTTGGATTGATACCCCAAATCCAGGCAAACTTGGTGGAGATTTACTCTCATCCGGCGATGCCTACGGTGGGCTTCTCCAACGCTATTCATGGTGATCCTTTAAATGGAGCTATCGGGGTAGGTGAAGCAGAACTTGCTGCTTTGTTAAGTAGTCAGGTACGCGAAGCGCTCCTTAGTAACGGCTTTGAAATTACCAACCACCATTTACTATCCCAACGTACCACCTAAAGAAGAAGGCAGAATTCAGAATTCAAAATTCAGAAGGCAGAAGGCAGGAGGCAGAAGGCAGAAGGAACCCAAGAAAGTTAATTGGGTGAGATTGAAAACTTGGACATTTTATACCTCGCTGCAAGCAGTCTCGGTATAATTATTTATTTTTACTGAGCTTTAAACTCTGAAACTTTAGTTCTCATTATACTTTCTTACCTTCTGCCTTCTGCCCTCTGCCCTCTGCCTTTCTTTGTAATAACTTTGTCATCCCAATTTCATTTAATAGACATAAAAAAGTCCTAAACTCTCGGCAGCTAATCTAGAAAATGCTAATATTACTTGCCTGCTAATCAATTCCATGTTTGCATCTACTCTCTTAACAAATTTTCACATAATTATCATTGATTTCCTCCTAATTTTGTGTATATTATCTGTCTGGTTTTATAGTTATGCAATTTATGCAGCAATAACTTTTTCTGCTGATCCCCGGCCAATTGATCTAGAGTTTCATCCACCTGTTAGTATCCTCAAACCAATTTGTGGGCTTGATAGCGATGCTTATGAAAACCTCGCCTCATTTTGTCAGCAGGACTATCCAGAATATCAAATCATCTTTGCTGTGCGAAACTCTAAAGACCCTTGCATAGAGGTTGTAGAGAAAATCATCCATAATTTTTCAGATTTGGATATTCTGTTAATTGTAAGCGATCGCATCATCGGCACAAACCTCAAAGTTAGCAACTTGGCCAATGCCGCAGCCAAAGCTAAATACGAAATTTTACTTCTTGCTGATAGTGATATCCGAGTTGGAAGAGATTATTTGCAAAGAGTTGTCCAGCCGTTACAAGACGAAAGCGTGGGTGTAGTTACCTGTATGTATCGAACCTTAACTCAAGGATGGATATCGACATTAGAGGCTACTGGTACTACTACTGAGTTTCATGCTGGGGTTTTAGTCAGCAACATCAAGGATAATGGTATAAAATATGCCTTCGGCTCCACCATTGTCATCCCGAAAAAAGTACTAGAAGCCATCGGTGGATTTGAAGCAATTGCTGATTATCTGGCAGATGATTTCCAACTTGGCTATCTACCTGTCCAAGCAGGTTACAAAGTTGTGCTTTCCGACTATGTTGTTGAACATGTACAAATAAGCAACAACTTAGTTGATGCCATCAAGCGCCAGATTCGTTGGGCGCGTGGTAAACGAGTTTCTCGTCCTTGGGGTTATCTAGGACTAATTTTTACCTATGGTGTCGTCACCAGCTTGCTGCTGCTAATTGCCACGGATGGTTCAATATTAGGATGGCTAGGACTATGTATCTGTTGGGTAACAAGATTGGTGATGGCTTGGGTTGTTGGTACTATCAGTTTGAAAGATCCAATTGTCAAAAAGTTTCTGTGGCTCGTTCCTTGCTGCGATTTGTTAAGCTTTGCTATTTGGTGTTTTGGCTTTATAGGCAACACTATAGAATGGCGGGGACAGCAACTGAAGCTAACTAAAGATGGAAAGTTACTAGTACAAGAAGACAAAAATTATCAATTATCAATTAAGGTTTTGACTAGGACACTGTAGCGGAAGTTTAGCTACCTTTAAGTAATTACGAATTATTTTAACAAGGGGCTTGAGTAACTTGTCTATAGGACTAGTATAAGATTAATGAAATGCACGTAGTGGACTGTCTAGGCTAAAATAGTGCATTAGACTTAGACGTAGGTTGGGTGGAGCGGAGCGTAACCCAACATATATCAGGATGTTGGGTTACGCAAAGCCTCCACCCAACAAAGCAATTTTTTTGCAACATTACTACCGAAAACCGTGTAACATAACCCACACCACTGTCCATAACATTCCATTTAGTTGCAATTTCCTGAGCATACTCTTCGTTTGTAACTGGGTAAAAAATTGGCTGTTCAGGTAGTCTTGGCGGCCATTTAGTGTAGTCGTTTTGTTTAACAAGTTCTAGCTCTTTTGGCCCAGTGGGGCGATACAGAGTTACTGTTTCTTTCATGTTAAGAATTAGTTAATATAGGTTGAATTGAGCAAAATACATTAAAAGTGAACAGAGAAATCCCCATAATTAAAATTAGGGGATTTGTACCAAGACTTTTTAACCCACGGAGGTGGGTTTTGTCTGTATAGCCGCGAATTTTATTCGCTAGGGCTAGTATACTAATTCAATTACGAATTCCGAATTATTTTAACAGGGCATCAAAGCATTTAATCTCCCCAGTACTGCCATATCTTCTGCATCTAACTCCGCCGGAATACCACTGCGAATCAATTCCGAAAAGTCTTCATTGGGAACCATAACAGTCAACGTATACAAGCGAGTAGAACCAGTGTTTTTAATCAAATGAGTACCAGTGGCAGGCACCAATAAACTATCTCCAGCTTTGATCGTGGCACTCTTGCCGTCACAGATAGCGATCGCTTCCCCTTTGAGGATGAAAAACATTTCCACCGCCCACTGATGGCGATTTGGCGGTGTTTGACCACCAACATCAAAAATTTCGATGCAGCAAGTCAATGAAGTATTAGCATTTGTCGAATCGAAGATAATTGCTAATCGATTAGAGTCATTGGGACTAATGCGATATACTTGGTAATCTTTGGGAGATTTGATAACCGGAATTACACAACGAGTCGCGTACATTTAATTTATCCCTTCTGAAGTTCTCGATGGATATGAAAATTCCTAAAATCCAAGTCCTGAATCACAGAATTTTAGATTTTAAATTTTGGATTTTGGTGAAGCAGCGCGGTCTTGGGGGTTTCCCCCATGAGCGACTGCACCAAGCCGTTCGCGCAGCGTCTCCCCTTGGGAGAAGGGATTGAATAATTCAAAACCGTTCGACTAAGCGCTCACGCTGAAGTCCAAAATTTAAAAATGTCTGAGAGCAAGCAAATTTCAACGCGAGAAGAAATCTAAAATTCTTGAGCTAAGAAAGAGTATTCAAGCATCAGGTCAATCTAAAATCTAAAATCCAAAATCCAAAATTGAGTTACTCCTCATTCTTTTGCAACGCTGTTAAAATCCCTTGGGAGTCAGTGACAAAACCGAAGCATTGTTTAACGTTATACAATGTCGCCAGCCAACAATATTCAGGAGAAGTTGTGGCGGTGCAGTCTTTAACTAACACGCAGTCATATCCTAAGAAGTTGGCATCACATAATGTGGCTAGCACACATTGATCGGCATTAACGCCAGCAAAAAATAATGTTGTCCTTCCCAGATTCTGCAAGATACTATCTAATGGCGTATCCCAAAACCCACTCATGCGGTATTTGTCCACACGAATATCTTCGGGAATCTGTTGGAGTTCGTCTACTACTGCTGCTGCCCAACTACCTGCCATGAGTACTCTAGCACCATTACTTGGCAGTGGATCGCCCAATCCCACACCCTCTCCTGTGGGATTATAGACATGACGCAAACCAGCACTAATATTGAGCAAATCGGGACGATTTCCCCAATTTACCCAAAAGACTGGAACACCAGCCTCACGCAGTTCTGGAAGTAAGTTGTTTAAAGGGTCAATAGGCTGACGCGCCGGAGTTACGTCTACGCCGATATGCGCTAACCAGCCATCAGGGTGACAGAAGTCGTTTTGCATATCAATGACGAGGATCGCAGCTTTTGCTAAGTCTAGGCGCAGGGTTTTAGTTTCTGTTGATAAAATAACGAGTTGTGGGGTCTTTTGAAGACGAGTGATGTCTGCGATCGCATCATTCACTGTCCACGCATTTGGCGCAACTCCCAATGTCCGTAATGGTAAATTCATAAATTGCAATACCCAACACCATTTTCTATTTTGTAACTTGAAATTCGGTTGAAAATACGATTACTTAATCAAGGTTAAATATGGTAAGTTTCACCATCCAGAATGTGATGATTGCCGTCGGTGAGGATTATACAACCGTAGATGTACAGATTGTAGATGGCGCGATCGCAGCCATTTCCCCCAATCTACAAGTAATTGGCACTGCGATCGATGCCAAAAATAAGCTATTGCTACCTGGCTTTTTCAACGCCCACACCCACTCATCAGAGATGTGGCAGCGAGGAATCATGTCAATGTTCCCTTTAGAATTATGGTTGGCCCAACTGTATGATTTTGCCCCCTTCGATCCCGAACAGGTTTATCTAAGTGCTTTGGGTACTGCGGTGGAAACCCTACTTTCCGGCGGTACGAGTGTGGTAGATCATCTGGTGTTAATTCCCGGACTTGAGTTAGAAACGATCGCCATTGCAACTCGCGCTTACAGAGAAGTGGGAATTCGTGCCTTTATCGCCCCCTTAATTCAAGATGAATCCCTCTCCGCAGGTATGCCATCCGGGGAATCAGCCCAAAGTCATCAGCCTTATTTTCGCTCAACTGCGGCAACATTAGAAATTATCGAAGAGGCAGTAAGACAGTTTCATCGCCCGGATGAAGGTGTGAGTATTTTAGTTGCACCAACGGGGATTCAATTGTGTACTGATGCTTTATTTGAGGGGTGTACTGAGTTAAGCGATCGCTATAATCTTTGTCGTCACTCCCATTTACTCGAAACCAGGGCACAGCAAAAACTCGCCCAAGAAAAGTACGGTTGTACTGCTGTGGAACATTTGAAAAGAATCGGGTTTTTGAGCGATCGCACAACTCTAGCTCATTGCGTCTGGTTAAATGATGCTGATATCGCCATCCTCGCCGAAACTCAATCTACAGTTGTTCATAATCCCTTAAGTAATCTGCGTTTAGGCAGTGGTATCGCCCCAATTTTAAAATATCGCCAAGCTGGAATAAATGTAACTTTTGGTTGTGATGGTGCTTCGAGTAATGACTCTCAAGATTTGCTAGAAGCCATCAAAATAGGTTCTATTTTACATAATATTACAGACTCAGATTATCAACACTGGATTACGCCCCGACAAGCCGTAGAAATGGCATCTTTGGGAGGTGCAAAAGGATTCAATTTAGCAGATAAACTCGGTTCTTTAACCGTCGGCAAACAAGCCGATTTGGTACTTTATGACCTCACCAATTTATCATTACTTCCGCGTACAGATCCTATTGGCTTATTAGTCTTAGGTCGTCCCACGAATGTTGTTAATAGTGCTTGGGTAAATGGTAAGCAAATTATTGCCGATGGTAAAGTGACAACAATTAATGTTGATGATTTGCGACAAGAATTATTTAACCGTAGTCAATGGGAAACAAAGCGCAAGTCTGAAACCGTCGCGCAAATTGAAGCACATTATCGCACGGTTATGGGATTATAAAAAAACGCGAATTTAGCTCAACTTTGAGCTTTAATAAAGTTTAGGGGTTTAATTCCCCCCTCTTGACAGGCAGCAAGTTTTGATGTCTAAATCTAAATCCTCTATCCATTACTTAATTACGAATTACGAATTACGAACTCGTACTGAGCGCAGTCGAAGTATTACGAATTATTTAACGCGGCTTGTAAAGGGAATCACTTACATGAGTTCCTGTATAATTAGGAACCCAGCCATCAGCGATCGCAAAATAGCGTACCGCTTTGAAATTCAACGAAGCACTTGGGCTGCACCAATGCTCAACGCCAAGGGGGATGTAGAGATAGTCTTGTGCTTGAACTAAAAGCTGTACTTGGCTGCCATCAGGTCGCACGAAGCCATAGATCATTTCTCCTGCCAACACGTAGAGGGGTTCAGCGACAGAATGAGTATGGTAACGGCCGTAGGTTGCTATCAGCTGGTGAAGATTGAAGGAACCTGGATGCACATTTAGCAAGTCACACCAGATAGCGCCATTCTCTTGCTGAATAAATTCAAAGACGCTGTTATGCAGTTCTACACAATAACGTTTCTCAGACTCAGTTAAAACATGTTGGTCTAGCAGATTGGGGAAGAGAAGCGATGTTCCTGGGTCGTAGTGTCTGAGTTGAATGCCAAGATGGGCAAGTTCACGAGCTATTTCGCCTAAATCACTCTCAATTGTGCCGTCGTCAAGTAGTAGGTTAGCCATCAGAAAAGGACTAATTAACTGTTAAAAAGAGTATACTCAATTTTTAGCTAAAAAGCCACTATTACCGATTGACAAACCGGGGAATGGGGAATGGGGCATGGGGCATGGGGCATGGGGAATGGGGAATAACCAATGCCTATTAATAGCAGGACTTACGCACAAGAGATCCCCCAACCCCCTTAAAAAGGGGGCTTTTGAGTTTCCCCCCAATTTATCGGGGGGTTAGGGGGGATCGAGGTTTCAAGTTTTTAGTGCGTAAGTCCTGAATAGAATAAATTTATCGCCAGAATGATGCTCATTGGTACCACTAGCATCTAAGCTAGTACGGGTGAACTATATTCAGCATGGAATGTCTGACTTAATTTTGTTTTGGCATCGGCGCGATTTACGCATTTCTGACAATACGGGACTGGCTGCGGCAAAACGGCAGAGTCCGAAAGTGGTGGGTGTGTTTTGCCTTGATCCGTATATTCTCGAACGGGATGATATTGCTCCGGTGAGAGTAACTTATATGATTGGCTGTTTGCAGAAACTTCAAGAGCGATATGCTCAAGTTGGCAGCCAGTTATTAATACTCCACGCCAATCCTGTACAAGCGATACCAGCTTTAGCAGAGGCAATAAATGCCAAAGCTGTTTTTTGGAATTGGGATGTAGAACCTTATTCACAAGAACGCGATCGCACTATTATAAATGCCCTCAAAGAAAAAGGCATTCAGTTTCTTAAGCATAACTGGGATCAGATCCTCAACTCCCCAGATGAGATCCGCACGGGTGGTAACAGTCCTTACACGGTTTACACACCCTTTTGGAGAAATTGGATTACTAAACCAAAAAGTCAACCAGTAGAAACACTGCAAAATGTTGAGGGGTTAACAGAAGCTGAACAGGAAATTGCCAAACTTGCAGGAGCGATCGCATTACCTTCAGCCAAAGATTTAGGATTTATCTGGGATGAACAATTGATTATTTCACCGGGAGAGGCGGCGGCGCAAGAACGGCTAGAGGAATTTACTACTAAAGCGATTACTGAATACCAAGAACAGCGAAATTTTCCCGCAGTGGAGGGAACATCGCAACTGAGTGCAGCATTAAAATTTGGCGTAATTGGCATTCGCACTGTTTGGCAAGCCACCATAGAAGCACTAGAAAACAGCCGCAGTGAGGAAACAGCAGTTAATATCCGCACATGGCAACAGGAATTAGCTTGGCGGGAGTTTTATCAACACGCAATGTATAACTTCCCCGAATTAGCTGATGGTGCTTTCCGCGACCTCTTTAAGAACTTTCCTTGGGAAACTAACGAAGAATATTTCCAAGCTTGGTGTGAGGGGAGAACTGGCTACCCCATTGTGGATGCAGCAATGCGCCAGTTAAACGAAAGTGGCTGGATGCACAATCGCTGTCGGATGATTGTCGCCAGTTTCCTCACTAAAGACTTGCTAATTAATCCCCAATTGGGAGAAAAATACTTTATGCAGAAGTTGATTGACGGAGATTTATCTGCTAATAATGGCGGTTGGCAATGGAGTGCTTCTAGTGGTATGGACCCCAAACCTGTGCGGATTTTCAACCCAGCCAGTCAAACACAAAAATTCGATCCAGAAGGGGAATATATTCGGCAATGGGTATCAGAATTGCGGTCTGTAGATACAGAATATTTAGTTACTGGTAAAATTTCATCTTTAGAACGTCATGCTGTTGGCTATCCTGAGCAAATTGTGGATCATAAAATACAACAACAGCAGTTTAAACAGCGTTATCAACAGCAAAAAAATATTAGTAGTGGTGAGTAAAATTGTTATACCAATTCTGTATGAAGATGCGCTAAACCATATTTAAGTACAAGAAAGAAAAACGAACCGCAAAGGACGCAAAGGACACAAAGAAAGAAAGAAAGAAAGAACTTAAAAGGGTTTGGCGCAGCCTCACAAAGAAACGGTATTAGTTTTTTAAAAAACTTAAACCAAATTTTTCGGTAAACGAGAAATTGTCCATAAGATGAGCAGGAAGATTAAGTAAATTGCGCCAACCAGCCCAAACTCAATCAGAGGAATATAGGTTACTTCGTAAATTCTGCCCAAGCCGCGTTCAGTCAGCGCATAAACGGCCAGTACACTCACTAAAAAGGCTCCGTAGATAGTACGTTTAGTTGAGATACCCACAGGTAGACCGTGAAGCTGAGTAAGCACCAGAATGCCAAGAAAACCAAAGAGAAATGTTGGCCACTTGCTTTGTCCTAGCATCAATGACACAATGACACTATGTAAAACCACCGTAATTTCCAAAGAGAATGTCCACCAACGGTTTACATGACTGCGGTTAAAGATCAACGACGATTGCAGCAAAAGCAAGAACATATAGAGAAAGCCAATTAAGTGCCCCAAAGTCGCTTCCATTGGATGATACCAGAAGGTGTAGATAGCGGCGAAGGAGAAAAAATAGCCGTGGTACAGCTTGATAATTTGCAAAAACTGTTGATGGAATGGAACAGAATTACCAAAAAACAAACCGCGTCGAGGCGTTTCCAAAATCAGTACGAAGACCAGTAGGAGGACAACCGCACCTTGAGAAGCGAAAATTGAAGTATCTTGAGCTAGAGCATCGTACCAAATATAGGTCTGGAGAAAGTGTAAAGCGATGAATGCACCATTAATGGCAAGCATGAGGTAATTAATCGGGTGCAACGCTGATTTGTATTTCAGCTGCGATCGCTGCGCCCATAAGATACACGCCCAGATGCTAAACTGATGCCCAAGATACATCCCCCAAGCCGTCGCTCGACTCCAAAAGGTCGGGTTGGGAAGCTTCCAGTAGTACCAGTTTAATCCTTGGTCAGGAAGTTTGGTGATGCTTGCAGGAATGCCCCCACCTAGCCAAATTGCGTAGGTGAGGAGAATGCTTACAAAGATGCCTAAAAACAATACTCGGCGACCTGTCATACCAATTTTGGATTTTAGATTTTAGATTTTAGATTTTGAGAGAAGTCTCAGATAAGGCTTCTTTACCTAGATTCTCAGGCGACACGTTCTGTGTTTGGTTCAGATGCGCTTTTAGTCACTCGCAAACTAAGAGTCAAAGCTACCAGCATTATTAAAAATCCACTCAAAAAAGGAGCAGAACTCCCAAATTTCATAAAGCTAGCCCCTGCCCATGTTGGCCCACCGATGCGTGCTAACGCAGAGCAAGAACTAGCAATTCCTAATATTTGCCCTTGTTCTTCTGGGGCTGTCATCTGGGAAATTAGGCTGTTTAATATTGGTTGGCTGACACTAATTCCCCATGCCACAAGCGCGGTGGCGACCAACAATAAAATTAAGCTTTGTGAGAATCCAATTAGCAGTAATCCTAAACCTAATCCTAATATCCCCAAGGTAAGTAACTTGATTTCACCGAAGTGTCTCTTGAGGAATCCGATCAGTCCTCCTTGAATGATTGTGCTGACAATCCCCATGAAGGCAAAAAGATAACTAGTTTGTTGAGGTCCCCAGTTTAATTGCTGCTTAGACCATAAAGCCAATGTCGAGTCCATAGCCGCAACCGCAAAGGTAACTAAAAAGTAGATGCCAACAAGCACACAAAACTGTGGACGCTGTGACAGCTGTAGCAAGTTCAGCCGTCGCCGACGGTAGCGATGAACTTGGATTTTGGCTTTAGTCTCAGAATTTAAAGATTC
Organism: Nostoc sp.; assembly: GCF_036919575.1. GTDB lineage: Bacteria > Cyanobacteriota > Cyanobacteriia > Cyanobacteriales > Nostocaceae > Nostoc. The sequence goes on from NZ_JBALBY010000010.1 coordinate 51,958, forward strand.
TGGAAGTAATATTAAAGCACAAAGCAATGCCAATAAAGATAATCCGGCTGCGAACAACGATGGTAGATGAAAGTTAGCGTTGTCCGAATCAGTGCCGATCAGAAGACCTCCAATGGCTGGACCGAGAATGAAGCCAAGACCAAAAGCTGCTCCGATTATCCCCATGCCACGAGATCGATTAGCTGGCGTGGTAATATCTGCGATGTACGCCTGAGCAGTGGCAATATTCCCTGACATAATCCCAGCAAGACTACGAGCAATAAACAAAATCCATAATGAGTTGGCAAAACCTAACCCGATGTATGCAATTACAGAACCTAATAAAGTAAGTAATAAAATCGGACGGCGACCGTAGCGATCGCTAAAGCTGCCCCATAATGGTGCAAATAAGAATTGCATTAAAGAATAAACAGCTACAAGTAGGGTCGCTTCATTAGGTTTTGCGCCGAATTGTTCAGCATACAAAGGCAATATCGGCAGGATAATTCCGAAGCCGAGCAAGTCTATAAATATAGTCAAAAATAAGACGAATATAGCCCTGCCATTATTTTTATTCTCCATAGGTGCAATTCGCTTTTATAACAAATATGCGTAACTTGAATTAGTTTTATGGACATCAGGGAACGCTTGACCATAAAGACCCATTGAATGAAACAGTAATCACTTCAAGTAAAGTGCTTGAATTTGAGTGTGGTTGAGGAAAATAGCGTGGAACAAACCCACTATAAAAATCAAGCCAATAATACTACTAATCAAAGCAACTATCATTTCGTGCTTCCGTATAGCTTTTTGTATCTTAGCGTCTATGATTTTTTCTAATTCTTTGTATGACATTGAATTGAATTTGGCGAAAGACAAAAATTATGTGGAACTTACGTACTTACATAAGTTTGAGTATGTCCGAAACCTCTAACTTATGAAATCAAAGCTATTTTGACATCGTGGGAGTATTAAGTGCGTTGGCGTAGTTTCAAAACAGCACCCGAAACACCAAAAGCTAATATTGCCAAAGTATAAGTTGGTTCGGGAACTGCAATAATGCTTACCTGATTAATCGCCAAGCCATATTGTGGAGCAGAACTGCTAAAAACGAGTTTCGAGATGTCTGGAGTGTCACTACGAATCCCCAAGAATGCTGCCGAATTATCTAATGCTAGGGACGAAATATTTGGAACTGAGAAAGTACCCAACAGGTTATTGGCGTTATCAAAAGCGGTGATAAAAATGTCAGCTGGCACATTACTAGTGTCTACAGCTATCTGAGTACCAGCGCCAAAAACAGGCTGGGCAAAACTAATGGTAAAAGGCCCGCCGTTCCCCTTAGTACCAGGATCAGGAGTCCCAGGAGGAAGAGGGATAAAACCTGTTGGGTCTATACCTCCGAAGAGAACAAAATCTCCTTGGGCAAAGTTACTCCGAATGCCAGGTGAAGGTAATGTTTGAAAGACAAACGGTGGAGTAATCCCAGTCTTATTGGTTGGAGCTATATTTATATCCAACCCTAAGCCACCTTGCGATGTTGCTGAAAAAGAGTTAGGTAAAAAATCAGAAAATTTAGGAGCAGAGGGATTAAATACTTTACCTAAACTTGCCCAATCGACTTCATCATTTCCTCCTAAAATAGCGCGTTCGCTGACTAAAAATGTAGCTGCTTTAACTGGTAATGGGATAACCGTTATTATAGCTGTAATTGCTGGGAAATATTTTACGAATAACTTGAATAATTGATTTTTCGTAAATGCCACAAGGCTTACTCCTTAATTTCATTTTTTAGAATAGTATCATTAAAATGCAATAAGTCAACACCCAAGATTGGGAGCATCCCAATGCAAGCAAGAATTATGTTTGTCATTGCGTTGGCTTCAGCCGTAGCCTAGTGAACGCGAGTGCGTCTCTAAGAGTTGCGATCGCAATGATATAAGTAAGTAGACGTGAATAATTTAATTAAATTTACATTGCTTAACATAGTTTAATTTATTCTTGCCGACTTACTTATTACAACTAATTTGCCGGACATGATATAAATTGGCAAAGTTATTGATGGCACACTTAGCTGTGAAGTGAGAAGCCTGCGCTGCCCTGATGGGACAGCGTCGGGAGTATGTCACTTAGGGCTAAACATGAGAGTTTTTGATATGTAGAGACGTTGCTTGCAACGTCTCTATTAAATCAAACTTTATGGAATTCCTAATTTATGAATAATTAGGGTTTAAAAAGTGCATTTGGGACTAAAAGAGGAATACCTCCTGGACCTGGTACAAAAGCTGAGGAAGCTACAGACAAGCTCTGTGCATTACTGCTAACACCGAAAACTACGGTTGCCGATGTTAGGGCTTGAGCATTAGTTACAGCAACTCCAGTCAAAGTACCACCCTGTGCGAAAGGATTGATAACATTAGCAGAAGCAGAAGCACCAGCATTATTATTTGGAAATAGTGCAACTTGCGGAAATAAAGCAGCCAAAGGCGCGCTGAGGAAGGGTGAATCTCCACCTTGGATATTAGCGGATTCTTCAACTGCTTCCAAAATACTCAAGTTTGAAATAATCATGATTGTCTCCAAATAACTATTGATTAAGACCTTTTTTTGTAAGCAATTTATTCTTTTGCTCACTGAATTAACTATATGCGTAAGTAAATAATAATGCAAGCTACTTTTCAATATTTTTCATCTATATTTCGACGTATTTATAAAAAAAAGATGACAGCTTTATATAAGTTTAATTAGTTTATTAATTCAGTAAATTAGTACTTTTAATATTTCATATACGCAGCAGAAAATAGCTAATTCCTCCCTGGATTAGCTAAAAAAATGACTATTCATTGAAAGCGGCGGTAAACTCCATCCCCAGGTGTATGTAGAGGGATAGCCGCCCCGCCGCTTTAGTCATTAGTCATTTGTCATTGGTCATTGGTACTAATGACAAATGACTAATGACTTCGATTTCCCCCCGGCTTGAAGCCGGGGGATGAGTTAACTCCATTAAGCCTGTTTCAGCAGTTCTGGAGATACAGATGATATAACATCCCCTATATCTAGTTGGTTATGAATTTCAGTTTTTTCAACTTGATGGTGTAACCAAACTGCGAATAAATTGTTAATAAGTTGTTGACGTAATTCCTCATCTAAATTAGGTTGAATAATTTCATCCACCCAAATTAAATACACTCCTTTGGAAGTACTAATTGGCTTAAGGACTTGTGGTGGTTCCGCAGCAAATACTACGGGAGCAATTTCTGCTCGAAAATCTCTACGTCGTCGGATTCCTTGATATCCACCTATGCGGCGCAATTCGGGATTAAGGATATATTGACGAGCAATTTCAGGAAAGGTGATTTCTCCTTGTTGAATGGCGTAAAACAGTTCTAGGGCTAAGTCGCTATCTTCTAAAATTACCTCATAGGTGACTGCGGCAATATAATCGAGTTGGTTTTGATAAAAAATAGTCTCTACTTGATGGCTAAAAAGATGTTCTGCTAACTTGCTAGAGAGAATAGTAGTAGTGATTAAATCTTCAAATTCCTTGAGAGACAGATGATGTTTTTTCAGCCAGTCCCAAGTATCTTCGGCGCGGACTAGTTTTTTCACAAAGCGTAGTCTGTCTCCCTCTTGTTGTATTTCTTGTTCGGTGACTGTGATCCCTGCTTGATTGGCAGTGTCTGCAATAATTTTTTGAGTGGCGATCGCTTCTAGCACACCAGGGATTAGCCAAGAATATTTGATGTACTGAATGATATCGTTGGTAGTAACAGTTAAAGTTTGCGACATAAACTCTCCATGTTTAGAAGTCAGGCTATGGGTTATTGAGATAACTAAGGCTCTAAACTATCTTTTTGTAGTTTTTTGAAAGGATCTAAAATCAAGTCAATTACTCGCCGTTGACGGACAATTACTTCGGCGTTAGCTGTTTGACCAGGACGTAGGGCTATTTGCTTGTCACCATTTTGGATGTAGGGTTTAGGTATAGTGATGTCCAGTTGGTAGGTATCAACATTGGCTTGATCTGTTTGCTGCACTTTGGAGTCTGGGGAAATCCAACTAACTGTGCCTGGGACTATGCCATATTGTTGAAAGGGATAGGCATCAAATTTGATTTTGACTGGCATACCCACTTGCAAGAAGCCGCTATTTTGACTAGGTATTTGTGCTTTCAGGACGAATGGAGCATTTTTAGGGGCGATTTGAGCGACCATTTGGCCAGGTTGCAATACAGATCCCGATTTGGTAACGCTTAATTGGTATATAGTTCCATCAATGGGCGATCGCACTGTTCTCTGCTGCATTTGAATTCTGATAGAGGTTATTTGGCTTCCAGTTTGAGCAATTTCCGATTGAAGTGTAGCAACTTGTGTTTGCAGGTCTTTGAGTTGTTCCTGACTCTTCATCACCGCCAGTTTCCCTGCTTGCACCACGCTTTGATAGCTGCTTTGAGCTTCTTGCAATCGGAGTTTTGCTTGTTTAATATCAGCCTCTAACTGATTAATGGTTGTCTGATAACGATTCTGCTCTTCAGTTAAGCCGAATTTTGCTTGTTTGACGTCAGATTGCGCTTTTTTGTAAAGTCGTTGGCTTTCTTGTTCTTCTTTTTGGAGTTGGTCTACTTGGGTTTGAGAAACCGCACCATCTTTGACGAGTTGGCTATACCGTTTGACTTGTCTAGCATCTATACTCAAACGACCTTGAGCCGACTGCTGATCGTTCTCAACGTTGCTAATTTGTTGTTTTGCCTGATTAACTAAGGCTTGTTTTTCTAACTTCTGTAGGTTATAAGTACTCTGTTTGGCATCAATGTTTTGCTGTACTTGATTAAGTTGAGCAACTTTTTCTAATTCTTGGGATTTATTTTGTTGCTCTTGTACCCCTATTGACAGCATCAGTTGGTTTTTGAGTAGGTCTAGTTGCGATCGCCGATTTTGTAGCCCTTCTAATTTTGTCTGTGCTTGTTGTAAGTCGGTTCGTAAAATATCAGACTCAAGTTCGAGCAAAATCTGTCCAGCTTTGACTGGCTCCCCTTCCTTGACCTTCACAGCTTTCACACTACCGCCAGATTGAGAGTCTAATCTTTGAGTTGCGCCTTGGGGTTCAATCCTACCTCTAGCAGTTCCCGTTTCATCCATGCGACTAATCATTGCCCAAGGTATGATGGCGGCCGCAAATGCAATGAGTAAGTACAGTAATGAACGCGTCCATACACGGGGTAAAGCATCGAGTAATTCTTCTGTAACAGAATGTATTTCTAAAGATTGTTCTACTTCTTTTGTTTCTAGAGCGACATATTTTTTATTTTCATCCATTTCTTTTCGAGCATCTAATGGATTGGAAGATGGTGAACGCATAATTAATTCAAAATTCAAAATTCAAATAATTTCAAGCCGAGCGATCGCGTCGAGAAGCCGAGGCTTTAGAGGATGTTTGAAAGTCCTATTGTCGGTATCAAATAGTTTTAGATCCCCCTAAATCCCCCTTAAAAAGGGGGACTTTGATTCTGGTTCCCCCCTTAAAAAGGGAGACTTTGATTCTGGTTCCCCCCTTAAAAAGGGGGACTTTGATTCTGGTTCCCCCCTTAAAAAGGGAGACTTTGATTCTGGTTCCCCCCTTTTTAAGGGGGGTTAGGGGGGATCTAAAACTGCCTAAAGTCACAGCGAAACACTTTTCAAACAACCTCTTAACCAGTTTGTCTGAATTGTTGTTGATTGAGATAGTAATAATGGCCTTTTTTGGCGATTAATTCGTCATGAGTGCCAGACTCTAGCAAGACTCCACGATCCAAAACGAGGATGAGGTCTGCATTGCGAATTGTGGAAAGACGGTGAGCAATGATAATGCTAGTTCTTCCTTGGAGAATGGTTCGGAAATTGTTTTGAATTATTCTTTCTGATTCCGAATCCAGATGACTAGTTGCTTCATCTAATAAGATTAAGCGGGGATTTCCTAGTAATGCCCTAGCGATGGCAATTCTTTGGCGTTGTCCCCCTGAAAGTAGTCCACCGCCTTCACCGATTTGGGTTTCATAACCCATTGGTAGTTTTTGAATAAATTCGTCTGCTCCGGCTAATTTCCCTGCTTGGATGATTTCTTGTTGAGTGGCTTCGGGATGCGCGATAGTCAGATTTTCCTTGATAGTACCACCAAATAAGAAAGTATCTTGGTCAACTACACCAACTTGCGATCGCAAACTTTTCAAAGCAATTGTTGTGATATCCTGACCATCAATTAATATTTTGCCATCACTTGGTGGATACAAGCCTAAAATCAGTTTAGTGAGGGTAGTTTTCCCAGAACCACTACGCCCAACAATTGCTACAGTTTGCTCTGGTTGAATTTCCAAATTAATATTTTCTAAAATATTAATATCACTTTCTGGATGATAGCGGAAAGTCACATTTTCAAAGCGAATATGACCACGTAAATACTTAATAGGCTGGCGTTCTTGAGTTTGTAAATCTTCTTCTGGTTCAGCACCTAAAACATCATTAATGCGTTCTACTGAAATCATAATTTCCTGTAATTGATTCCAGACAACTGCCAAGCGTTGGAATGGACTAATAACATTACCCAACAACATATTGAAGGCAATTAATTGTCCAATAGTAAGCTCCTGATTAATTACCTGCCATGCACCAAACCAGAGTAAGCCTGTACTTGTGAATAAATTAATGGCACCACTGATGATTTGCAGGCGATTATTGATGATTTGAGCTCTAAAACTTTTTTTGACTACTTTATTTAAGAGTTCTTCCCAACGCCAACGCACTGATTGTTCGATGGCCATAGAACGCACAGAACGAATTCCTGTCAGTGCTTGAATCAGATAGCTATTCTCTTGAGCGCTAGCACTAAAAATTTCCCTCGACATCCGACGCAAGATATTTGTGCTAGCGAATACCAGAATAAAAAATGGTGGTATGGTAAGCAGCGCCATTAATGCCATGCGCCAACTGTACCAAAACATCACTACCAGATAAACACAAACTGTCATTAAATCCAGCAGGATTGATAGAGACTCTCCTGTGAGAAAATTTTGAATCTTATGGTTTTCTTGGATACGGGAAACTATATCCCCGACATAACGGGATTCAAAGTACGATAGGGGCAAACGGAAGGTATGTTTGATAAATCCAACCAGCATAGAGACGGAGATCCGGTTGGCTGTGTGTGCTAGTAAGTATTGCCGTATCCCGTTAATGAAAAGACTAAATAAACCAAAAATTAGCATCCCGACGATGACAGCATTGAGGGTGACAATACTGCCTTGGACAAGAACCCGGTCTAGTAGAATTTGGGTAAATATGGGTGATACTAATCCAAAGATTTGCAGCACCACCGAAGCTATAAATACCTCTAACAATACTTTCCAGTGGGGTTTGACCAACTCAAAAAACTGCCAGGGAGTGTTGTTAGCTTCTTGTGCGTCTTTGAGGTCTACGGTAGGTTGCAGTAATAAGGTATAACCAGTCCAGCCAGCTAGGAATTGGGCGTGGCTGAGAGTGCGTTGACCGATGGCAGGATCACAGATAGTTACTGTTTTAGGGCTAATCTCATAAACAACGATAAAATGCTTACCTTGCCAATGGGCGATCGCTGGTAAACATTGTTCTGCAAATTTGTCAAGACTGGCTTTTACTGGTCGAGAAGTAAAACCGAGAGTTTCGGCTACTGTTCCTAGTTCACGCAAAGATGCACCATCACGGTTAACGTTAACTTGTTCCCGCAACTTCGAGAGACTAAAATTCTTCCCCCAATAGCGACCAATCATCACTAAACAAGCTGCACCACAATCAGAGGCGCTTTGTTGGGCATAAAAAGGATATTGCTTAGTTAAATGTCCCCACCAATGTCTAGCTTTCACCTTGGGACTGGGAAACAAATGGCGTTGTTTTTTTGGCTGAGGTTTTTGTTTTCCTGCTGACTGTGTGCGAAAGGGAATAACTTTGTGTTCCCGGCTAACTGGTGCTGCAAGGAAGGGTTTGGGCTGGATTTTTCGACCAGTTGTTACGGAAATTACCTGTGAGTTGGTGAATACTACTAAGTCTGGCCAGTGTTGCAGTGCTGAAGAATAATCAGCCTTTTTCAGCAGGTATACAACTGAGGCTTGTGTAACTTGCCAGCCCTCTTGTTTTGGTACGTGCATTTGTGTAGCCGTCAGCTTACGCCCATCAAAATTTGTCAGTTCTCCTCGATATAGAATCCACAACTGGCTATCTTGGTAAAATTCTGGTGGTAGGGAACCAATTTCTAGATGATGCCGCTCAAATAGAGATAATGCTTGCAATATCGCTGGCAAAGTAGCTGGATGCTGTGGTGCAGTGGCACAATATCTCAGCAATAAATCCCAAAGTTCAGCCCGAACAAATAGGCGATCGCCAATAGTAGGATACTTATATATCAAAGCTTGCAGCACTTCTCCTTGAAGATAGCAAAGCTTTAATCCATGAGAAGCCCTAGCTGCATAAACTTGCCAATCTTCCTTGGTAAACAATGTCCCCTCACCAAAGGTTGTTCCGATGGTCAGGGTAGTAATTAAATTATCAGTACTATCTAATAATCTAACTTTACCTTCCAGAACAATATAAACTCCTGGACTCGCATTTTGTAATCGCCAAAATTGCTTTGCTAAAGATGGTTCGACGATTTCTAATGTTGCCAAGCAGTTTTCTAGGTCTGCTTGTGGTATTTGTTCACCCAAAAAAGAGGTAATTTCTTTACCCAAATCTTGCACAGAAAATATAGTAAGCACTCATTCACCTCTAGAAATATGCTACTGGATTGAAATAAAACAGGAGTCAGAATTCAGCTATTCTGAATTCAGGAGCGGAGCCGGAGACAAACGACAAGCTCCGGTCCCAATCTTTCAGTCTGGGATTGGGACCTGCGACTGAATTTTTGCACCAATAAATTTTCAATTTATTGGTGCAAAAACGCCGATTATCATCCGCTTTTTCGTACATAATACCCAACTGAATTCTCACTCCTGACTCCTGAATTCTGTTTCGATAAATCTTCTTTTGAGGCAATAATATAGAACTTAATGCATAACCAACGTCCACTAAACCAGAAATAACAAGCCGAAAAACCATAAAGGACTTTATTTGACTCTTTATTTTGCCAGATAGCAAAATAAAGTGCGGATTATTTGGGTTTGAGAGTAATTCTTATGATCCGACTAAGTACACTGGCCAATTAACCTATAAACCTTAAAGAAATTAAGGCTTATAGGTTAATTATTCCATAACTATACTTACTTTCTCATAAAAAATTAAAATTTCTTCATTAATTATGTATTTTTCTGTCTATCTTTTTCTGCTTATACTTAAAGATTACTTAAAGTTACATTCAAAAAATTACAACTATAACCTAGATTGTACTATATTATTTTTGTGGTTAATAGGTGGATATTTAGTCTCATAAGCTAAATTAGAATGTAAACAGATTCAGTGTAATTCATTAGATGAAGCTCTGAGAACTGCTTTATTTATTCGCAACAAAGCTCTAAGACATTGGATGGACAATAAAGATGTTGGTTATTCTTACCAACAGATTAACTTTGTGCTGTTTTAGCTAAAGACTTTGAGTTTACAGACAAGCTCAAGTCAATGATGCGTCAAGCATCTACTGATAGAGTTTGGTTTACAATTAAACGTTTTTATGATAATTGTAAACCAAAAAAAACGGCTCTATCGCTCCCTTTATGGGGTCGAACAAATACAACTGTTTTATAGCCTGTATTCCTTACCTGGAGTGAGTTTTGACCTTTTAAAACTTCTCTATAAGATCCTAGTTTTCATGTTTTAGCATCAGGGGAGCAGTAGAACCAATGATTACCTACATACATAGCAAAAGCATCTGGAAAAGTTATCAAGCTTGATCGTGTTGGTTGTCAATATTCGCTACTAAGCAAACTCAATAGACCTATCAAAAAAGCAACTGTAATAAAAGCACAAAAAGGCAATTTTATGAAGCAATATATCGGAGTGGTAAAGAACTTTTTGCTGCTGGCTACTTCAGCGATCGCAAGTTCTATGTTAGCAACCTTACCCAGTCAGGCTGCTACTTTTAGTTCGGCTCAAACAGAAGTAGCATTTACCAGATTTAATCAAAGTCCTTCCCAGACTACAACTGACGTTAATACCACCGCCATAGTCATTGCTCAAAATGGCATATTACAAGCTCTGGCTAACGCAGAAGGGTTGTTTATAGTTGATCCAACGGAAGTATCCAGTTCATCTTTAAGCGAAGCATTAGGTGCAGGTAGTAATTACTTAGGGTTAGCAGAAAGTCAGGCTCAAGTGATTGGTAGCTTTGTTGTAAATCCAGGTACACCTTTCTATTTTGATTTTACAGCTACTCTCAACCTGCTAACAGCAATAGATAACCCTCCAGCAGAAAGTGCAAAAGCAACTGGAGCTATATCTTTTGCGTTAGTCGATACCGCTAGTCAGAGTATTTTAGACATATTTAGCCTGATCGGAAATTTAAGTACCCCAGGTAATAACGATTTTCTTGCAATTCAATACGGCGGAAATCTTACTTTCAGCAATCCAGTTACCAATTATAATTTTGGAGGACAGCAAGAATATGCTACAGCTTATGTTCAAGGTTCTCTGCAACGTTCTTTTGCTAACACAACAACTGTCAGTTTAATAGAACTTATGAGTACAGGAGCTACAGTCACAGCACCTGAACCTTCAACTAACTTAGGTTTACTTTTATCTTGTGGTGTAATTGGCTTTGTATTCAGGGGGAGAGCATCTAAATTATCTTGACATTGAAGAAGAATGCAGAATCCAGAATTCAGAATTCACCAATCAATCAGTCGGGGATTCAGCGCTGCATTGCGGTCTTGGGGTCTCCCCAAGAGGAGCAACTTTGTAAGAGAGACCCGCGACTGATTTAAGACCACCAAATGTATGATTTGGTGGGGGTCTTAAACCCAGTTATTTATCCGCTTTTTCGGTCAGAATTCAGAATGAATTCTGACTCCTGAATTCTGTTCGATAAAAATTTTAGGACATTACTCGTTAGAGGATGTTTGAAAAGTATTGGGGGAATAGAATGAGACTGTTGGCGAATTCACTCTCTTGTTAAACCCCCCATCCATAAAAGCTCGCTGAGAGCGTTGCTTTCGGGCCCTGCAATAAATTGCGGGCTAATAGCTAAAGTACGTTGAAACGCACTGAAATTAAAGAAATTAAGATGGATTGGGGCTGATGGGTTAGACCCCCTATCAATTGGTCAACAGTCTCATAGAATTCGCTACTACACAAACCAAGTCCGCCTACGCGGGCTGATAAAAAACTCGCTCCCCTTGTGGGTAGAGTTTTTGGGCATGGGAAAGAGCTACCAATGACGCCAGTTCGCTCAAGTTGGGAAACTCGCCCACGCGACTGGCTCTCCAATGCCCTGTTTATCAAAAAGATGGGTCTAAAACCCCGTCATAAAGGACGGCTTGAAGTTTTGTGGCAATGAGTCTTTATCCCCGTTACAAAACTGTACCCAACTCTTAGAGACGCTGCGCGAACGACAAAGCTCAGGGCATCGCTTCCGAGTTCCGACTTCCGACTTCCGACTTCTTTAAAAACTGTGTCTGTTCCCAAACCACCAGCTTTAGTAATTGTCCCTACGCCTGAGAGGGTAATGCTTTTACCCAAGTTACTGTAGTCTGCGGTATCAAAGCCATCACCGCCATTAATGCTGTCGTTACCCTGACCACCCTTAAAGGTGTCATTGCCTGCACCACCATCAATCAGGTCGTCACTATTAGTACCCAACAAAAAGTCATTGTTAGGAGTACCAACAATAATTGACATATTTTATAACCTTTATAATTGTGTAGAACAAAAGTTATTCGATCTATGTAATACTCGCATCTTGTAATGATTCAAACTATAAACTTCTGATAAACCATCGTGAAGATGAGCGATCCAAACGATAAATTTCTGACGAAACATATATAAAGATAAACGATCCAAACGATAAATTTCTGATTAAATATATATAAAGATAATTAATATTAATTCCCTTTAATATAGCTGTAAAGCTTACACAGTCTACAAATTAGCCATAATATCTATTAGGGAAAATGAACGTTTCCGGCGCTGAATATAACCCTTGTCTTCTCCGCATATTGACTGTGTTGGGCATTAAATTTTACTCAAAAGCCGGGATATTCTATAGTGCATATATCTGTATGATACGTAGGTACTAATCTGGTAAAAGAAAAATGCGTAAAGATTCAGGTTTCTCAAAAACGCAGGCACTTTTGTGCCGGAAATATTGGGAAGCAATAAAATATTTTTTGAAAAGGTAACATGATTATGTTTAATATCAAGACACAAGTTATGTTACAGAATGTAAATTTAACAAATTCCGTGAGTTTAAGTAAAGAGCAACTCAGTAGGTAGGTGTAATTAAACATAAGATCAAACCTCACCCTCAATCCCTCTCCGAACTCACGGAGAAGGAAGCCGGAGGCAGGGTGAGGTTTTATATTTAATTTGACCCACTTACTTATCAAGCGGCAAGTTTTTTGTTGGGGGTTAATTGTTCACGCCTACTTATACCAATTCGCTTTAAACGAACCGCCAACTACGCCAACGTCTTCTGGTGCGTCCGCTAGGCGTAGCTTGCTTCACCGTTCGCGTAGCATTCCGTAGGGAAGGGGTACGACGCGAGCGATCGCAGTTAGATCGAAATTGCCTAGCTCTGGGTCCAGGAGAGCGTAACTTTGGATATATTACCGCAAATGCGCTGATACTTTAATTTCCCTTCTTCATAAATTCCGCAAAAACACTGTTACGCTATTTGTACTTGTGATCAAAACTTAGAGCATCCAGTTTATTAGGGCGTGTTTATGACCAACCCTGTAAAGACGGTTATCCAAGTCAATCTGGAGATGGCTCTAGAAGTAGCTCAAGAATTGGAGCAAGCTCCATACACTCAATTCAGTACTTATTGTTTGGAGATTTTACGGGAGATCGGATGTCCTAGTAATGAACTCCCAGTTAACTTACAAACTCGCGATCAGCAGCTAAACTTTATCACAGGCTTTGCATCTTATGCTTTTGGGGAGGTACAAAGTGTATAAAGCATTAATTGATGATACATTTCATGATTCAGAAGGAGCAGAAACAACTACTTTCCCTGCCACAGATAAAAATTTGTTAGTTTTAATAGAAAAATTTTTAGGGTTTGAAATTCCCCCAAAAGTTTTTTTGCAAGCTATAGCCATTGCTGATTACGACTGTGCAGCTGCTTTTCGCTACGTTGAGAATTATTTGATTGTCCTCAAGAATAAGAATAAGCGTAAGCATAAGAAATTACTTGTGTTAGGGTATTCGACTAGGTTTGAAAATAATTGAAGTGAATTTTCACGAGCTAACCCTGAACGAATACGATTTAGATAAGATAATTTGCTCTACCGATGTAGAGACGTTGCATTGCAATGTCTCTACAGATATTTGTCCCACACAGCTTTCAGTTGTTACCACCAATGTTCAATTGAATTAAAGTCAGGGTTTTGGCTATTGTTTGCGTAAGTCCTGTAATCAATCAGTTTTTGTACGAAACTTTTGCTGATATCAAATCTGGCGGCAACTTTTCTAATTGAGGTCTGTTTAAATGCAGCTTTGTTTGGGATGAATTATAGTGAATAAAAATACTAGACTGGAATTTGACTAGACCATTTCAGACAATTTTTACTGAACACCGCGTATTTTGGGCTGTTTTACTCTTTGGTACAGCACTGGTGGTAACGCTAGTGCTGTCGTTTTCTCAAGGAGCAGTACCCTTAAGTATGTCAGAATTTTGGCAAGCTATACTCCGCAAAGGCGATCCGGTTAAACAGACAATTCTCTGGGATTTGCGCCTCCCGCGCATTACAGCTGCTCTGATTGTCGGCGCAGCCTTGGGAATGTCAGGGGCACTGCTGCAAGGAATGTTACGCAATAGTCTTGCCGATCCATTTATTTTGGGCATTTCAGCAGGTGCAGGATTAATTGTGATTCTGATGATCGTGTGGCAAATATTCCCGATCGCAATTCCTTTAGCAGCGTGGATGGGAGCAATTTTGACTTCAGCGATCGTGATTTTGATCGGTCGTTCGGGATCGGGAATTTCAGTTGAACGGTTGATTTTAGGCGGAGTGGCGGTGAGTTCTTTATTTGGTGCTGTCCAAAGTACATTGCTGCTTTTAGCTGAAGACGGTCAAATTCAAATTGCGCTGAGTTGGCTGGTTGGTAGTCTCAATGGACGGGGTTGGCAAGAAATTGCTACGGCTGGCCCTTATATCATCGTGGCATTGATCGCGGGATGCTTGCTGGCGCGATCAGTAAATGTGCTGGCTTTGGGAGATGATTTGGCTGTGGGTTTGGGGGTTTCGTTGACGCGATCGCGCCTTTTGATTGGTGGTGTCGCCACTCTATTAGCCGCAGGTGCAGTCAGCATCAGTGGCTTGATTGGATTTGTTGGTCTTGTTGTTCCTCACGGTGTCCGCCTGATCGTTGGTACAGATCATCGCTTTGTTTTACCACTTTCCGCCCTTGCAGGTGCATGGTTACTGACTTTTGCCGATTTACTCTCTAGACTAGGAGCAGTAGAACTACCAGTAGGTTCGGTCACTGCCTTGCTGGGTTCACCCTTATTTATCTGGTTACTTTATCGTCGTTCTGCTGGGTTTAATAAATAACTCAAGCTCGGAGAAGACACGAAAGCTTTCCGGCTTTGCACTGCGTGTCTACACTTTTATCAGTGAATCCAAATGTACTTTCCTAGACTCATTTATTGACTTGCATTTATGCCAATTACCCCCATGATTATTAAGGCGATCGACATAAGTTTTATCAATGTGGCAGATTCCCGAAACCAGATAATACCAATGATCGCAATTAAGATAGTTCCCAATCCAGCCCAGACAGAATAAGCCACACTCACTTCAAGTCTCTTGAGAGCAAGGGTCAAAAAACTAAAACAAAGTCCATAGAAGACAAATATTAATACCGAAGGAACTATTTTAGTAAATCCTTGCGATAACTTCATGCAAGTTGTGCCTGAAACTTCAAAGAGGATTGCGGCGATAAGGTAAATCCAACTTGTTGACATATCTGTTATCAGCAGTTTGTGAGGAATTTCTTATTATCTCTGTGATATTCAAAAAATACAACAGGTCTAATTATGATCATTAGTTGCATGAATATACTAAATATTTGTAGGATACGCTACGCCTAGAGCATCGATTCAGTAATCAAAAACCTAACCCCCCAGCCCCCTTCCCTACAAGGGAAGTGGGAGTCAAACTCCCATCTCCGAAACGGAGATGGGTTGGGGGAGAGGTTCTTCCTTTCCTTACTGAATTGGTGTTCTAGCAAGCTTTAAAAGTAGGGCGCGGGTGACGCTCGTACCGACGTTTTAAATATAATTGCTATATTTCAAGTCTGCTGTTGTAGAGTTTACCGAACACACCTATTGAAAATTACCGTACTTGTTATTAAGGAGATTTTTGATTCGGTAATCTTCCTAAATCAGGTGATAAAAACCGAATTTACACCACTTTTATTTTTAAATACTATGAGAACAAAGAAAGGAATCAAATCCTCAATTAGTTCGACAGCAAAGATACTGATTATCCGAGGTAGATATATGACATTAGTACGCTGGAACCCCTGGCAAGAATTTAACACAATACAACGCCAAATCAATCGCTTATTTGATGAAGATACTTTGGCAACTGCATTTTTCGATAGAGGTTTATCTAGAGTTCCCTCTGCTGAGTTAAAAGAAACTGAAGATGCAATTCACCTGAAGCTAGAACTTCCGGGAATTGAAGCTAAAGACGTGGATTTGCAAGTTACAGAAAATGCTGTATACCTGAGTGGTGAGCGGAAGTCTGAAGCAAAATCTGAAGATAAAGGTGTGATCAAAAGCGAATTCCACTATGGTAAATTCCAACGTGTAATTCCTCTACCTGCTCGAATTCAAAATACCAACGTCACGGCAGATTATAAAGATGGCATCTTGAATCTGACGCTACCCAAAGCTGAGGAAGAAAAGAATAAAGTTGTCAAAGTTAATCTAGCATCATCTGGCTAATTTCCACTTGATATCTGCTAGCTATCTATTAAACTAAATAAAAAGCGCTCTCCAAAAGGGGAGCGCTTTTTAATGTGAATTATATCATGTCCGCCAAATTACCCATAATAAAAGAACCCCACCCCCCAACCCCTCCCCGCAGGCTCTTAGGGGAGCTAAAGCGCAGCTTTGGCTCTTTGGGGTTCCGGGTATTATGCTTAATTACCCCGACATGATATTACTCAGCCTATACAGATTTATTAGGAAAGTGCAAAATTTTAAATCTTGTAGAGTATGTTATTGCGTAGGATAACGCACCATTTCAGATTTTAGGTACGCTAGGACAAATGTCCTAACGCATCCGAGAAAACTTGCTCTTGATTAAATCCACATTTCTTAGTTAAGCGTTAAGCGCATCTTCTTGATTGGTTTCGATTACACAGTCAGAAGTAGCATAGGTAACGCAGGTGAGGACAAATCCCGCGTCAATTTGATCGTCGTCTAAGAAGTTCTGATCATCTTGGTTAACTGTACCTGAAATTAGCTTCCCGGTGCAGCTAGAGCAAGAACCAGCATTACAGGAATAGGGCAAGTCCAACCCATTTTCCTCGTTAGCAATCTCTAGGATGTACTCATCATCAGGGACTTCAATTGTTTTTTCTCCATCTGGAGTACGTAATGTCACCTTGTAAGTTGCCATGTAACAGTCCCTAGTTAAGATAAACTCTATTTCCGATACTACGGGTTTATGTGCAGCTAGTCTAGAGTGAAATGTGGTTGATTACCCTACATCACCAAGTGCTGAGTGTGAACTAGAACTGAGAGTAAAAAATTCTGCGATCGCATCACCAAATCCCTCAAATGAACTATAATCCGCAGACACGATAGAGACATTCATACCCAACTTTTGGGCGTTAGCAGTTGTATAAGGGCCAAAACATGCAACAATACAGCTTTCATAATCGCTTTGCGAGTTGACCATTGTCAAAAAGCTTTCTACTTCTGCCGTGCTACTAAAGGCAATTACATCGATCATTCCTTGACGCATCAGGTTTAATTCAATACTGTAGATACTTGTGTCTAAACCCTGTGTAATATAAGTGGGTACGCGAGTTACTTCTATGCCCAATTGCTGCAAATCTGTAATTAAATTGGGTACAACATCAGGCTCAGGCAAACCCACAACTTCTGGAGCCGGTATCAGCACTTTTTTCTGGTTAATTTCCGGTAGTTTTGCTAATTCAGCTACAATTCCGCCTGGGCTAGATTCTGTTGGGATTAAATCCACTTTGCCACAAAAAGACAATAAGCTTTCTGCATCTTTTCCCAATGCACATAAGTGAGATTTTTGTACCACAGATACAGGAATATCTAAATCATTCATGCGGTGAAAAAATGCCGTGATGCCGTTTCTACTTGTGAAGATAATCCAATCAAATTCTTCTATATGGACTAGAGCAGTATCTAACTTAGTGTAGTTTGATAAATAGCAGGTTTCGATAGTAGGCATAAAAACAGGTAAACCACCTTGTTTGATGATTTGTTCAGATAATCTATAAGCATAATTTCTCGGTGCTGTGACTAAAATTCTCTTGCCATATAGAGGTAATTCTCTACATGGAGTGAGCAAGTTGATTTCTCTAGATTGGGTGTGCATTTGTTTATCTGCCATTTGATTGCTATTCCAGCTTAGAATGCAATATAGCAGTCCTAAATCATTTGTAAAAAGAAATTAACCGCAGAGGCGCAGAGAACGCAGAGAGAGGAATCGGAGATTTTCACGACTCATTTAGTATTGCTATACGCTCGGTGTTCTTGATATTTTCTCCCCGTTATCTACATTTTTGTAACAGTCAAAGTGTCGTGCTAACCAATATCCCGCCCAGAACTTAAGTTCTAGGCTAATAGCTCAAGTCCACTAAAGTGGACTGAAATTTTCCTTTTCACGAGTCTAGGCATATACATTACTTCAAATCTTTATAAGAGGATATTTTAAAAGTCCTCTTCTCGGTAACAAAACGTTTTAGATCCCCCTAAATCCCCCTTTTTAAGCGGGACTTTAATTCCGGTTCCCCCCTTTTTAAGGGGGGCTAGGGGGGATCAATAAGTGCCTAAAATCACAGCAAACTACTTTTAAAACATCCTCTAATGCTCACTGTATCTGGGACCGACTTCTATAGTTCCATCAGGCATGATGGTTTTCCAGAAAAAGACGTAGAACATAGTGGAGTTAATTTTTAGGTTACTGGCACTACCAAAGTTTGTCTCAATCAAAATTGCCCAACTAAAATCCGCATTGAGCAAGTTAGCACCTCTCAAACTTGCCCTAGTGAGATTAGCGCTCTCCAAGCAAGCACAAGTAAGATTAGCACTCCCAAGACTAGCACCTCTCAAGTTAGTACCAACCAGAATAGCCTCGCTCAAATTAGCACCTCTCAAGTTGGCACTACAGAAATTAGCGCCACTAAGATTAGCTCTACTCAAATCAACCCCCTTCAGATCAGCAGAGTGCAGATTAGCCCCTCTCAGGTTGATTCCTCTCAAATTAGCACCTTTAAACAACTCTATCCCAGCTGTATCAGTAGCAAGCTTCAAGTCAATACCAGCAAAGTTTCTTTCTCCAGCAACATATCTTCTGAGCAACTGTTCAGTAGTAATCTCCATAATTCATTTCTAGGAATGAGTTGGGTTATTCTGCCTATTTTATGGTTGGTAGAGCCACTGAGATTATTATCAAATAGTGTAATGAAAGACTTTGACTGTAAGGTTCTAAAGCTATCAAGCAACAATTTTCTAGTATTAGGTTCAATAAAAGAGCCGATAAAGCCAATTATTCATATCTTGATTCAGCAACGCCAAAAAGCTGATATAAATCCTAGCCATTTTTCTAGGATGAATTCTCCCCATTTTTCCGATGTCATCTGTGTGTAGAAGACGGCACGATATGAACATCTAAGAACGTTTGCACAAAAATCTTATGTCTTCATTATTGGCTTTATCCAACAGTTTAGCTGACACCGTAGAACAAGCTGGAAGTGCTGTGGTTGCGGTGAATGGAGGTACTCGTGTTTCTCCAACTGGCATTCACTGGCGTAATGGCATCATTGTTACTTCTGATGAGTCCCTCCAGCGCTATGACGACATCACCATCACTCTCTCAAATGGTAGCACTGTACCAGTAACACTCGTTGGTCATGACTCTAGCACTGATATCGCTGTTTTTAAACTAGAAAATGTAGAAATACCTGTGGCAAAAGTTGGCGATGCCAAAACCCTGAAAGTTGGTCATCTGGTATTAGGATTGGCAAGAGGTAGCGAAGGTGATTTAAGGGCGGCGATGGGTGCAGTGAGTGTAGTTAGCGGTGCTTGGCGGAGTATGAGTGGCGGGAATATTGACCAGTTCATTCGCCCAGACTTCACCCTTTACTCTGGCTTTGCAGGTGGTCCGCTCGTAGATGCTGCTGGTTTTGTGGTAGGTATGAATACATCGGGACGGCGTGGTACTGCTTTGACTATTCCCACTGCTACAGTCGATCGCGTGGTTGACCAATTAGTATCAAAAGGACGCATTTCCAAGGGCTACTTGGGTGTGGGAATGCAACCTGTACGCTTACCAAAGAACCTGAAAACTGCTCTCAATTTAAGTTCTGCAACTGGGGTAATTGTCGTTAATGTTGAGGCTTCGGGGCCTGCTGAGAATGCAGGTGTGCTGCTTGGCGATGTTTTGGTAACGTTCGATGGGGTAACTGTGGGCGATACAGGTGATGTGTTGGCGTTGCTCAATAGTAGCGATCGCATTGGTAAAACTGTCAACCTGCAAGTTGTCCGGGGTGGAGTGTTAGTTGAGTTAGCGATCGCACTTGGCGAAAGACCTTTGTAATTCGTAATTCGTAATTCGTAATTCGTAATTTGGAACTCGAAAGGCCGAGATCAGAACTCGAAAGGCCGAGATCAGAACTCGAAAGGCCGAGATCAGAACTTGGAACGCCGAGATCAGAACTTGGAACGCCGAGATCAGAACTTGGAACGCCGAGATCAGAACTTGGAACGCCGAGATCAGAACTTGAAACGCCGAGATCAGAACTTGAAACGCCGAGATCAGAACTCGAAACGCCGAGATCAGAACTTGGAACGCCGAGATCAGAACTTGGAACGCCGAGATCAGAACACGAAACCTCAGAAAAATTATACAACATGGCAAACACAACATTAACTAACATCGCTGCTGAATTGACAGAGGTAGCTGCTAAACTACGCGATCGCACTGTCAAAGTGAAAAGCGGCTCTCTGGGAATCGGTTCTGGTGTAATTTGGCAATCTGACGGACTAATTATCACTAATGCTCATGTCGCAACCAGCAACCGCGCAACTGTGGAATTGGCTGACGGAAGGGTATTTGATGCAGTGCGTACACAATTTGATCCCCAGCAGGATTTAGCCGCCCTAAAAATTGTCGCTACTAATTTAACTGCTGCAACCATTGGCAATTCTGAGGGGCTACGAGTCGGTGAATTAGTCTTAGCGGTGGGTAATCCGTTTGCTGAGAGTGGTGCTGTGACAACTGGAATTATCTATGCAAATAATTCGCGTGCTGTCATGGCCGATTTGCAGCTGTATCCTGGTAATTCTGGGGGACCGCTTGCCGATTGTCTCGGTCGAGTCGTGGGAATTAACACCATGATTGTTAATGGTTTGGCTGTGGCAGTTCCCAGCAGCACAGTTGAGCGTTTTTTACAAGTAAATAGTCGTCCGCAACTGGGAGTCACACTGCAACCTGTGCTTTTAGGTAGGCGTAGCTTAGGTTTATTAGTGTTGTCAATTTTACCTGGGAGTGCGGCGGAAACTGCTGGTGTGCAAATCGGCGATGTTTTAATTGGAGTTTCGGGGCGATTATTCACTAGCATGAATGATTTAACTAAAAATCTCCATGACAGTAAAGGATCTCTGCCACTACAACTCCTACGCGGTGGACAGCAATTCGTGATTTATGTTGCCGTGCAGTCTGATAAAACTGCTGTGGAGGCGAGATGATCCGGGTGATGGTAGTTGCGACTTCCCCTGTAGTGCGGGCAGGGTTATCAGCTGTGGTAACTACCAATCCTCGGCTGACGGTTGTGGGGAGTGCATCCGATTTGGATGTATTGGCAAGGGAAGTTGGGCAATTACAACCAGATGTAGTGCTGGTAGATTTGAGCAGCAATCTTCAACAATCCGTGTGGGAAAAATTGCTGCTTATTCAAGAGAAACAATACCCATTAGGAATGATCGTCATTGTTGAGGAACTCGACAGCATCGACTTAGAGACGGCATTACGTTCTGGTATCCGGGGGATATTGCCCACTACTAGCACAGAGTCAGAAATTGTCGCTGCTGTGGAGGCGATCGCATTTGGTTTAGTTATACTGCACCCGGATGCTGTAGAATTACTGTCTATCCGCGAAAAAGTGGTAACGAATCCTGTACAAACCTTGACACCACGGGAGATAGAGGTTTTAGGAATGCTTGGTTCTGGGTTGGGGAATAAAGCGATCGCTAAACGTTTGCATATTTCTGAGCATACCGTCAAATTTCATCTCTCATCCATTTTTCAAAAGCTCAGTGTCTCCAGCCGTACCGAGGCTGTTGCTGTAGGTGTGCGACTAGGTTTGATTATGCTGTAATTTGCAGTCATGATCATCGGACTTACGCACTCAGATCCCCCAACCCCCTTAAACCAATTCGCAATTCGCAATTCGCAATTCGCAATTACGTTTTGTGACGGGGATTTAAGCTTAGGCATCAAAACGTGCTTCCTATCTTGCTGGGGAATTAAACCCCCAAACTTTGTTAAAAAGAGGGCTTTAGAAATTCCCCCCTTTTTATGCTACGGTGTACACACAAGTCATCAAATTACCCAAAACAAAAACCTCAAAGAGTCCTAACGCACATCCCTCTCCTTACTAAGGAGAGGGACAGCTTTTGCGTAGCAAAAGCAGGGTGAGGTTTCTTTGGACTATTCGATAAACCATAACTTGTGTGTACACGATAGCTTTTTAAAGGGGGCTACAGGAGATCTAATGACATACAGCCTCTAATAAGGTCATGGTGTATATATCACATTTGATTTATCACTTATATGAACATTTTAATGCTATCTTCCACTTTTCCCTACCCACCAACGCGCGGGGGAACCCAAGTGAGGACATTTAATTTACTTAAGTACCTGAGTCAACGCCATACTGTCACCCTCGCAACTCAACGCGAGGGCGATGTTACAGACGCAGAAGTAGCAGGATTACGCGATTGCGTGAATCATCTAGCCATTTTTGAACGCCCCCCAGATTCGGCAACCACCGGAATATTGCAGAAAATACAGCGATTTGGGAGATTTTTGCAAGAGGGGATACCGCCAAGTGTACTCAACCGCTACTCAGTTGAGATGCAAACATGGATTGATAGCTGGGTGGAAGCGGGGAAATGTGATGTAATTACCTGCGAACATAGCGTCAATGAAATTTATGTGCGATCGCATTTCTACAAACAGCTAAAAACCATAGTTAATGTTCATAGTTCTGTTTACGCTACCTGTCGGAACCAACTAGCAACGGGCATTTCCGAAAATTCCCTCAGAGACAAAATTAATCTGCCACTTTTGCGTCGTTATGAGCAAAACTACTGTGCTAAATTTTCGGCAATTGTCGCCACAACAGAAGAAGATAAAATTCAACTACAAGAGTTTAACCCCAATAGTGAAATTACAGTTATTCCTAATGGCGTAGATTTAGTTTCTTTCCCCAACCGCACCACCGATCTAGGAGGACATCGCTTAATTTTCATCGGGGCAATGGATAATTTAGCAAACATTGATGCTGTCTGCTTTTTCAGTAATGAAGTTTTGCCAGAAATCCAAAAATTGTATCCTGATACAACTTTCGATATTGTCGGTTCTCATCCGGTGCCAGCAGTTTTAGCACTTGATCAAAAACCAGGAATTAATGTGATTGGGCGTGTGCCTGCGATGGTAGAATATTTACATCAAGCCACCATCTGCGTTGTACCGATGCGGACTGGGTTTGGCATTAAAAATAAAACTTTAGAAGCAATGGCAGCTGGTGTACCTGTAGTAGCGAGCGATCGCGGCTTAGAAGGATTAGCCGTAGATGGTGCTAGTCATACACTACGGGCATTACGAGCCAATAAACCAGCAGAGTACGTCACCGCTATTAGTCAACTATTTGATCGTCCACATCTGCGTTTAGAATTGTCTCACAACGGCAGAGAACTGGTAGAAACAGAATTCACTTGGGATATCGCTGGTAAAAGCTATGAACAAGTTTGTCTTGGCAAAGAGTGATTTAATCAGGACTTACGCAAACAATAGCCCAAACCCTGATTTTTAGGTAGGGGCAATTCATGAATTGCCCCTACAGTGTCTAGTTTTGCGTAAGTCCCTTTTCAAATTACAAATTTTTGTATACTTCACCGTCGTTTCGCTTGCCAACCCGAAAAACGTCAACCAATTTGCTCTCTTCGTCAATGGTGTAGAGAATTCTGTACTCGCCTTGATCTACACGATAGCCGCCTTCGTAGCCTTTTAGAACTTTGCAATCTTGAGGCTTAGAATTACCTTGAAGCGAAAGAATTTTGGATACAACCTGCTTATAAAATTTCGCTTGCAAATCCAACAAATCCTTTTCAGCACTTTTAGCGATTCTCAAGCTGTAGCGTTCACTCATTTCGGCGCTTTTCGGTAATTGCGTCTAAAGTAGTAAACCCATCATTTTCGGCAATTGCCCGACGCAGTACTTCTGAATCCATAGCATCTTCCACAGCTTCAAGTAACTTCAAATCATCAAGTCCGATAATTGCGACAACAGCTTTACCGTGACGCTCAATTACAATCCGCTCACCCTTATACTCAGCACGATTAATCAGCTCTTGGAAATTTGCACGAGCTTCTGTTGCACTTATAGCAGTCATAGTGCCTCAAAAAATTAAGTAATTGGCAATATCATCAAGATGTAAGTTTTGTACAAATCGCTAAAAATATACAAAACTTACATTCTGTACTAATATTACACAACAAATAAAACAATTTCAAGTGAAGGCGATGGCATTTCTCCCCCGCAGCGCGATCGCACTCAACAAAAATGGGGACTGTTCTTGATATTGGTCAGCCGCCGCCAAACTTCACTGAATCTGATCTAGCTAGTGCCGATCGCGTTTCAAGTCGTAAATTACTTTCTCCAAATACCAGTCCAACTGTCTCCCAGGATTTAGTGTTTGTTGGTGTTTGAGTAATCTGGTAGCAGCCTGTGCATTGCCAGAAAGCAATGCAAGCAGATCGTTTTGTAGATATTTGTTTGCAGTACCTAGATAGTCTACCTCTGGTGCGTGTGACTGCACTTGTACCCTGTTAAGTTCTATCTGGTTTTGTAATTGCAACTCTTTCTGACGTGTTCGAGCCGTTAGCCTCTCCAGTTCTGATTGCTTCTGGAGTAGTTCTTGCATTTGCTTGTCCAGTTCGCGCTTTGTCGTCAGTAGCAGGGTTTTTTTCTTGTCTAGTTGGGACTGGATCTCGCGTACTTCTAGTAATTTTTTCTTTAAATCTGTTAAGGTTTGCATGAGGTTGGATTGAGTTGGGTATCAATCCACCATGCGGTGATTCTCCAGCTAAAGGCATCGGAGAATCCCCGCATTTGTTTTTAGGTTTTTGGGCATCGATATTCATTACTTAGGTATCAACTTTTACTAAAGACTGTCGCGCTGCGATCATGAACGGGAAAGTTAGGGAAGGCGGATCAAGTTAGCGCTTGATTCGCCGTGTTGTTCACTGAAAGAGAAAACCGAAATGAATAACGAAATCATCTTGTACGACGACGATGTTGTTTCTATAGACTACTCATTTTCTACTCAGGGATTGCTTTTAAGTCAACTCCAGTCCACCTTGATAACCAGTGACAATGCGGCCACCATCCTTGAGGATGTGGACTTCTATCTGGTCGCTAGCCCAAGTAATCTGGTCTTGAAAAGCTGGATTTAACACCCTAACCCGTTGATTGCTAGAAGAAACTGGAGAATTGGGAGAATTAATTGCCAGAGATTGTACAAAAGGCCCGTCAATCAGAATATCGAGTTGTTCTAACAATGCTTGAGAACCTGGTGGCGCGGATTCAGACTGTAGCTGCTTAAGAGTGAACCCAGAAAAAGACATTACATTTAACCCAGCAGCTTTTACCTTTCTAGCTAAAGATGCCAGTGCAGTTGCTTGCCAAAACGGTTCTCCACCAGAGAACGTTACACCCATATTGCGGGGATTGCTGAGAATATTCTCGGCAAGAGTATCAACAGCAATCAATTGGTTAGCCTCAAATGACCAAGAGTTAGTATTAAAGCAGCCAGGACATTCACGAAGACAACCTTGGACCCAAACGACTGCGCGACAACCAGGGCCATTAACTTCTGACTGATCAACGTAACCCATAATGTTGAGATAGCCAGAGGGAATTTCTATGAGTGGTAGCGATGGGTCAGTTGGCTTAATTTCCATCTCTTTAACTCCTTTTAGCCATTGCCTGTTAACCCTTAACTATAGCGAATCTCCAATTATATAACCGTGACAATGGTCATATAACTGGAGAAGCAGAAGGCAGGAGCAATTTCCAAAATCCAAAATTTAACGAATTCGCTCAATCAGGTTATAACGGCGTTGATGGTAATGTTACTTAGCACATTATTATTAGGAGAGCTATAAGCGATCGCATTGTTGTAGTTCACTGTGATCGTGCCAGAGTTAGAGTTGTAAATCCTACTATCATCTATCTTGTAACCATCAGAAGTAGAAGTGAGTTCGATCCCAAAAGCGTTATTGAGCTTGATAGTGCTGTTACCCACCGTGAGGGAGGAATTATTGTAGATGTCACTGCCAAGGGGTGCCTGATTGCTACTAATGGTAGTATCATTCACATTAACGATACCTAATTTATTGGAGTTGCCATTATTAACAGTAGATCCATAAATGTCGCCGCCATCGTTGCCATTATTGTAAATACCACCGCCGGCTTTCCCTGCCTGATTGCCACGAATGATGCTATTAATCACGTTAACGATGCCTAATTGATTGTAGTCGTCGTATTCGTTAGAGCTAGAGTTGTAGATGCCGCCGCCGTAGTCCTTGGCATAGTTATCACTGATCAGGCTGTCACTACTCACCGATAGGTTCCCATTATTGTAGATGCCGCCCCCAGTGGATGCATGATTCTTAGTGAGAGTGCTATTGTTCACCTTAAAGGTGCCATATCCGAGAATATCTGGGCCATAGTAGCCGGGGAGGATAAAGCCCCGATTATAGATGCCACCGCCTTCGATTGCCGTGTTGTCACTGATGGTGGTATTACTCACAATTACAGTTCCATAACCAGCGATACCGCCGCCGTATGACGCACTGTTGCCATTAATGGTGCTTTTATTCACGGTTATAGTGCCGGCAATTATATTGGGTCCGCCGTCTGTCTGGCCGCCATTATAGATACCGCCGCCGGATGACGCAGTGTTGCCACTGATGGTGCTGTCATTTACGGTTATAGTGCCATCGCCCTCGTTAAGACTGCCGCCGTCATCATAGATACCACCGCCATCATAGATACCGCCGCCGTATGAGGCATTGTTGCCACTGATGGTGCTGTTACTCACTAATAGGGTGACACCAGTGTAAATGCCGGCGCCGTTGCTGGCCTTGTTGCCACTGATGACGCTATCACTCACGGTTATAGTGCCTTCATAGATACCATAGATACCGCCGCCATATTCGGCAGTGTTGCCACTGATGGTACTCTTATTCACTGATAGGATGCCAGAACTAAAGATGCCGCCACCACCGTAATAGCTCGATCTGAAGCTGACGCTGTTGCCATTGATCAGGCTGTTATTCACGGTTATAGTGCCACGTTCGTAACCATAGATACCGCCGCCGTCGTATGACGCAGTGTTGCCGCTAATGGTGCTATTACTTACGGTAACGATGCCTATATTGGAGCTGCCGTTCTCGTTAAAGACATAGTTGTAGATGCCGCCACCTTCGCGGCCTGCCGAGTTATCACTGATGGTGCTTTTACTTACCGATAGGGTGCCAGAGCTGTTGATACCGCCGCCGTTGCTGGCCTTGTTACCACTGATGACGCTATTACTCACGGTTATAGTGCCTTCGCTGTAGATGCCGCCGCCTGCATCCGTAGCCGAGTTACCAGTGATGGTGCTGTTGTTTACAGTGAAGCTGCCAGAGCTAGAGTTGTAAATGCCGCCTCCATCCACAGCCGAGTTGCCAGTGATGATGCTGTTGCTTAAGGTAAAAACGCCTGCATTGGAGATTGCACCGCCTCCTCCGGCATTTTTGTAGCTATTAGTAATAGTCAGCCCGTTGATTGCAGCTGTTACACCACTGCCAATGTCAAAAACACGAGAAGCACTATCATCACTAATAGTTAGTAAGCCCGAATTTGTGCCTTTAATGGTAAGGTTATCTGTGATACTTAGACTACTACCAGTCAGACTGATGGTATGAGCGATCGCATCAGTAAACAGTCCACCAAATTCGATGATGTCGCTTCCTGTAAGAGCATTGGCATCTAGAATTGCCTGCCGCAGTGAACCTGTACCACCATTGTTGGTGTTAGTGACGGTAAATAGAGACATTGAGATTACTCCGATTTTTTTCAGGTGTATAAATATTGCGCTCAAGGCTCGTATTTTTACTAATACGAGTCTTGAGCATTTTTTCTACTGCTCAGTGAGTATTCACAACTGAGTTCTGTCAAAGAGGATCAACTACTACGCTGTTGTAAACAGCGCTGTGTGAGGTGTATCAAAAATTACTGATGTTTATAGCCAAATCTTTAGTACAGTACAGCGAAAATCCAGCTATCATCTCAATTAACAAGACTTGGGGCTTAACACTCTTGTCAAAAGCAGGCAAACCTCCGCCACAGTGTACTAGGGAACTGTTTTTTCAAACTTTAAAAGCGTTTGAAAATATACTTCAACTCCAAAACTTTTGTAACATAGATATGAGGTAATAATTTTAAATTTCTTCAGAGTTTATTTTACTTTATATTTTTTTGTATCGAAATCGGATTTAAGCTGGAAAAATGCTAAGTAATAATACGGGTAGATAAATTTTGTCTAATATTGAATTGAAGAAGAATTCAGGAGTCAGAATTCAGGAGTCAGAATTCAGAAGTCAGAATTCAGGAGTCAGAATTCAGAAGTCAGAAGTCAGAATTCAGGAGCGGAGCCGGAGCAGGGCGAAAGCTCCGGTCCCAATCTTTCAGTCGGGGATTGGAACCGCGCAGGAATTGTTGCACCACCAAATCGTAGATTTGGTGGGGGTATTAAACCCGGTTATTCATCCGCCAGCGATGCACTGAGCCGGTCGTTGTGTCATACAGAATACCTAACATGAATTCTGACGACTGGCGCCAATATTGCTGTTTGATAACTAATCCCTCAAAAACTTTGGGGTTTGGAAAAGTTCGCTTTAACTGACTAGACTGAAGTTAGTTGCTCAACTAGCATTGACTGTCCCATAAATAGAATAGATGACTCAACAAACTTCTAGAATTTGTATCCTTGGCGGAGGCTTTGGCGGTCTTTACACAGCCCTGCGCTTAAGCCAGTTACCTTGGGAATCTACGCAAAAACCCGAAATTGTTCTGGTAGATCAAAGCGATCGCTTCCTATTCTCTCCCTTACTTTACGAATTACTCACTGGCGAACTGCAAACCTGGGAAATTGCCCCACCGTTTGAAGAAATTTTACAAGGCACAGGAGTGCGTTTTTATCAAGGAGTTGTGTCTGGAATTGACATCGATCAGCAACGGGTAAATATACAGTCAGGACCGGAAATCGCTTACGATCGCTTAGTGCTGGCGCTAGGAGGTGAGACACCGCTAGATTTAGTCCCTGGTGCAACATCTTACGCCTACACATTCCGCACAATCTCTGATGCTTATCGTTTGGAAGAACGCCTGCGATTTTTAGAAGAATCGGATGCTGATAAAATTCGGGTGGCGATCGTTGGGGCTGGCTACAGTGGTGTAGAGTTAGCCTGTAAGTTAGCCGACAGATTAGGAGAAAGAGGACGCTTTCGGATCATTGAAATCGCTGACCAAATTTTGCGAACTTCCCCAGAGTTTAACCGGGAAGCAGCAAAGAAAGCAATAGAAGCCCGTGGCGTGTTTCTTGATTTAGAAACCAAAGTAGAATTAATAGAACAAAATAGCATCTCCCTAGAATACAAAAACCAAGTAGATACGATTCCGGTAGATTTGGTAATTTGGACTGTGGGAACTAGGGTTGCGCCCGTAGTGAAATCTCTTCCCCTCAAGCAAAATCAGCGTGGTCAAATCAGCACGACATCTAATTTACAAGTCCTCGATCATCCAGAAATCTTTGCCTTGGGAGATTTAGCAGACTGTCATGATGCTGAAGGGCAGCAAGTCCCCGCTACGGCACAAGCGGCTTTTCAACAAGCTGATTATACTGCTTGGAATATCTGGGCAACTCTGACTAATCGCCCCCTGCTTCCCTTCCGCTACCAACAGGTAGGAGAAATGATGGCACTAGGAATAGACAACGCCACTCTCACTGGTTTGGGAATTAAACTAGATGGGCGCTTGGCATACGTCGCCCGACGTATTGCCTATTTATATAGATTGCCAACTTTAGACCATCAGCTTAAAGTTGGTTTTAATTGGCTAGTCCGTCCGATCATCGAAACACTTTCTCGGTAACTTAAGGTTGGGCATTGGGCATTGGGCATTGGGCATTGGGCATTGGGCGGCAATGCCAGACTTGAAGCAACTGGCGTCATTGGTAAAGAACCAAGACATTTACGATGATTTGCTTTATTTGAGCCAACCTACTTAGCAGATGCTAGACTCTACCCACAGAAGCTTTCTAACAAGCCAAAATCTAAAATTCAAGATTTAAAATCTTCAAACTTTGATGGAACAACCAAAAGTTATTTTTTTAGATGCTGTGGGTACACTCTTTGATGTCAAAGGTAGTGTCGGCGAAGTTTATAGTCAGATAGCTGAGGAATTTGGCGTTATAGTTCCAGCCGAAACATTAAATACAACGTTCATCCAAAGCTTTAAAGCAGCGCCGCCGCCAATATTTCCAGATGCAGAAGTGCAAGATATTCCCCAGCGCGAGTTTGATTGGTGGCGGATAATTGCCCTGAACACTTTTGAAGGTGCAGGTGTTCTCAAGGAATTTTCTGACTTTTCGGCTTTTTTTAGCGAACTTTACATCCACTTTGGCACTGGCGAACCGTGGTTTGTCTATCCCGATGTCTTACCAGCTTTAATTAACTGGCGGCGGTTGGGAGTTAGTTTGGGGGTGCTGTCCAATTTCGATTCTCGGATTTACTCAGTATTGCAAAGTTTGGGATTGAGAGAGTTTTTTACCTCCGTCACCATTTCTACCCAGGTACGTGCAGCTAAACCCGATCCTCAAATTTTTGCCATTGCTTTAAACAAACATAAATGTTCCCCAGAGGCAGCATGGCATATTGGCGATAGCATCATAGAAGATTACCAAGGAGCGAAAGCATCTGGACTCAGAGGTGTTTGGATCAATCGTGGGAAATGAGGGAGATAGGTAACACAATTTTAGATTTTAGATTTTAGATTTTAGATTTTAGATTTTATTTGCGATCGCATACCTGTCAACTTTATCGCGATCGCCACAGAGTTACTCGAAAAGTTTGGTCGGGCTTCTGGAAATCTTTTCGTTCTCCTGATTGTTACTCGCATGCGTAACAACACGGGAGAATATCACTTTGAAGGATTTGATGATGGTATTCTGACCATAGGTTAGATTATTTACCCTTGTACACTGAGGGTAGTAATGTCTGATTATTAGCTCAAAAAGGTATGCCAGCCCCGTAATTATCCTTAAATGCTGAAGCAAACTTTTCCTTCCCCTGAAGCACTGCGACGGTTCCCTTTTGGCCTAGCTGATATTGCCCTTATTCTGGGCACATTAGTATTACTGGCGCTAATTGCGCGTGTCGGTGCTGGAACGTTGGTGAGCTTTGTACCACCAGATGTGGTGCCAGGTATCAGCCTCGACCCGCGTAATCTACCGTATTATGCTGGGCGCTCAACCCTGCGAATGTTTATTGCCCTGTTTTACTCAACGCTGTTCACCTTAATTTATGGCTACATTGCAGCCAAAAGCCGCCGCGCTGAACGAGTTCTGATCCCACTACTCGATATCTTGCAGTCGGTTCCAGTACTAGGCTTTTTGTCGATCACGGTTACAGGTTTTATTGCCCTATTTCCCGGAAGCCTATTAGGACTGGAGGCAGCATCGATTTTTGCAATTTTCACCAGTCAGGTCTGGAACATGACCTTTTCGTTCTACCACTCACTCAGAACACTGCCACCGGAACTGGATGAGGCAGTAAGGCTCTATCGGTTATCGGGATGGCAACGGTTCACCAAACTGGAATTGCCTACAGCGATGATTGGGCTGCTTTGGAATGCGATGATGAGTTTTGGGGGTGGCTGGTTTTTTGTCGCTGCCAGTGAAGCGATCAGCGTACTGAAACAAGAATACACACTACCGGGAATTGGCTCCTACGTAGCAGCCGCAGTTGTCGCTGAGAATTTACCTGCTCTGGGTTGGGCGCTATTGACGATCGCGGTAGTAATTGTGCTAGTAAATCAACTCTTCTGGCGACCGTTAATCGCCTGGGCGGATAAGTTCCGCTTAGAACAGAGTGCAGCAGCCCAAGCGCCTGAATCCTGGGTCTACGATCTGTTAAAAGCAGCCCGAATTCCTCGTCTGCTGGGGCGGGCGCTAGATCCTTTGCGTGAAGCTATCAACCGCATTCTATCATTGCTCACGCCACCGCAGACTCACCGGGCTGTGGAGACTGATCAGCATGAAATGGGCGATCGCCTCTACAACTTTATACTGCTGGTCGTGATTGGTGGGCTGTTGGTTGTCGGGTTGCACTTCATTGTCACAACGGTGGGACTGGGTGAAGTTGTCAAGACTTTTGGACTGGCATTACTGACTCTGTTACGTGTACTGGTATTGCTGGTATTTTCAACTCTAGTTTGGACACCTGTGGGAGTGGCAATTGGGTTTAATCCCCGACTGGCAACTTTGTTGCAGCCCGTGGTGCAATTCCTGGCCTCCTTTCCAGCAAACTTTATCTTTCCCTTCGCTACATTATTCTTCATCCGTTCCCATATCAGCATTGATTGGGGTAGTATTCTGTTGATGTCCCTGGGCGCTCAGTGGTACATCCTCTTCAACTCCATTGCTGGAGCGATGAGCATCCCAACGGATCTGCGCGAGATGGCAACCAGCCTCGGTTTGCGTGGTTGGCGGCTGTGGCGTAAGTTAATCATTCCCGGCATCTTCTCCGCCTGGGTAACAGGTGGCGTCACTGCTACCGGTGGGGCATGGAACGCCAGCATTGTCTCAGAGATTGTCGCTTGGGGACCAACCACCCTGACTGCCAATGGGTTGGGAGCATATATTGCTCAAGCAACAGCAGCAGGTGACTGGCCTCGCATTACACTGGGGATTGGGATGATGAGCTTATTTGTTGTCGGGCTGAACAGAGTGTTTTGGCGACGACTCTATGAACTAGCAGAAACCAAATACCATCTTTAAACCATCGCTCACCGAATTTTAGATTTTAAATTTTGGAATCTAAAATCTAAAATCTAAAATCCAAAATTGTCTGACTAGAGGAGCAAGCATGACATCTACGCAAGTTATTAATAACGTACTAATCGCTGTCGAACAGGTCAATAAGAGTTTTCCGCGGCCAGAGGGCAAAGGTGAGTTTAACGTTCTCCGCAACATTAACCTGACAGTAGCTACGGGTGAAGTACTAGCGTTGCTGGGGCGCAGTGGCAGTGGCAAAAGTACCTTACTGCGAATTATGGCAGGCTTGATTCCCCCAAGTGAAGGAAAGGTGATCAGCAATGGCAAACACCTGCAAGGTGCTAACCCTGGTGTAGCAATGGTATTTCAAAGCTTTGCACTACTGCCCTGGCTGACAGTACAGGAAAACGTCGAGTTAGGGCTAGACGCGCAAGGCGTCGGTCGGGATGAGCGACGACAACGAGCGCTTAAAGCCATTGACTTGGTGGGCTTAGATGGTTTTGAGAGTGCCTATCCTAAAGAGTTGTCTGGGGGGATGAGACAGCGAGTTGGTTTTGCCAGGGCATTTGTGCTGGAGCCGCAAGTACTATTTATGGATGAGCCATTCAGCGCCCTAGATGTGTTGACGGCTGAGAACCTGCGGGGTGAAATTGATGATTTATGGAATGCTGGCACCTTTCCCTCTAAAAGCATTTTGATTGTCACCCACAACATTGAAGAAGCGCTATTTCTGGCAGATCGGGTAATTATCTTGGGATCAAATCCGGGGCATATTCGCGGTGAGGTTGTGATTGATATGCCACGACCTCATGACCGTACCAGCATCCGCTTCAAATCGCTGATAGACTATATCTACACGGTGATGACTAACCCAGAAGTGGAAGTGAGTGGGGCTGTTGCAGCATCCACATCACCTGTAGAAGTATTGCGATCGCCTGGCACAATCCAACAATCGCCCTATGCAAAACTCCTGCCCCACGTCAGAATCGGTGGTATTAGCGGTCTACTGGAGCTAATTGTAGATCAACCAGAGGGCAAGGATGATATTCCTCGCCTAGCAGAACGAATCCAACTATCGGTGGATGATTTGCTACCGATGCTTGATGCAACCGTAATGCTGAAGTTTGCGGAAGTTGCACAAGGAGATGTCAAGCTGACCGAGATTGGGCAAGATTTTGCCACCACAACCATTCTTCGCAGTAAAGACTTGTTCCGGCAACAGGTGTTGTCAAATGTACCAGTCGTAGTTAGCATGGTGCAGACATTGCGGGAAAAACGGAATCGGTCAATGCGTGCGGATTTCTTTATCGATTTACTTGAAGAATACTATCCCCATGAAGAAGCCGAGCGGCAATTTGCCACAGCCGTAGATTGGGGGCGTTATGCCGAACTGTTTGAGTATGATGCTAGTGAAGATAGACTGTATCTGCCGGAGCCAGTAGTAGCGCAAACTCTTGAATCGGAATCGATTGAGGGATGAGGGGGATGAGGGAGATGAGGGAGATGAGGGGGATGAGGGGGATGAGGGGGATACTTTCAATTCAGCAAGGCCAAATTTTTAAAGTGGAATCCAATCCAATCTATTAATCCACTCTTCTGCCTCAGTCGCTTCCCAAATCAAATAAATTGTTTCTGCCCAAATACTAAGTACACGTCACCGTAAAAGGGGTTCGGAAATATTGAGACTTGATGTTGGGTTCCACTTCCTTCTACCCAACCTACGAATAATTAAATTCCATACCCTTTTTGTGGTGTTCTGTACTTAGGCGACAAATTTTCATCAAGGAGAAAACGTACCTTCACCAAGAGTTTAGCAACTCCTGCTCACGTTGCGCCTTTAATGCTCTTAAACGTTGCATCAAAGGTGAAGGATTAGCTGATGATTCTTGATAGCGCTGTTCTCGCCACTTTGCTAGCCGCAACATATAAGCATCTATTTCAACACGATTATGCAGGTAGTAGGTAAGCGTCGCATAAATTTTCTCCAAATTCAGGGAAGGTAATTCTTCTAGAATTTGCTCCGGTGAACATCCTTGCAGGTAATATTGAATCACATTATCAATACCAATGCGATGGCCTTTGATACGGATGTCATCTGGGTCTAAAAACTCAAAATAATCTTCTAGTTGCATTCATCTAGCTCTGTAGGGTCTTTTAGCATTATCCTAATTGCCATTGAATAGTTTCATGCGATCGCTGGGATACTGTAGCTTGCATTTTTTCCAAGTCTTAAAGCGTCATGTACTGACTATAAATAGATGGAGACAGTAAATCTCTTCAAGAGCGATCGCCTGATCAATTCCCGACTCATTCCAAAACCTAATTACTCCAAAAACTTCCTATGTTCTGCTCAAACGATCAGGAATAAGGGGGATAAGAAAGAGTTAGAACTCCATTAATAAACCTCAGAACTCCATTAATAAACCTCAGAACTCCATTCATGAACCTCAGAACTCCATTCATGAACCTCGGAACTCCATTCATGAACCTCAGAACTCCATTCATGAACCTCAGAACTCCATTAATCCCCAATGCCCAATGCCCAATATCAAATGCTGCCCCAACACCCGTATGATCAAAATATCAAGAAAACATAACAGCCAGATTTTTACCGCAAAACATGGGCAGTATTTGGGAAATTGATTTTTACTCCCGTCCGATTTTGGACGCTAATCAGAAAAAAATTTGGGAAGTCTTAGTCTGCGAGAGTCCTTTGGATATCAGCACAAAAGCAGATTCTTTGTTTCGCTATGCTCAATATTGTCCCAGTACCCAGGTAAATTCTGGCTGGTTGCGGACAGCATTGCAGGAGGCTATTAACCAAGCTGGAAAAGCACCAATTAAAATCCGCTTTTTCCGCCGCCAAATGAACAACATGATTACTAAAGCTTGTCAAGACTTGGGCATTCCCGCCCAGCCTAGCCGCCGCACTTTGGTTCTTAACCAATGGTTAGAACAGCGTATGGAGGAAGTGTATCCTCAAGAACCAGGGTATCAAGGGGGGACTAATCCCTCAGTCCGGTTGGAAAAACCTTTGCCGCAACGTTTACCAGATGCTTTGGAAGGACAGCAGTGGGTATTTGTTACCTTAGATGCTGCGGCTTTGGCAGAAATGCCAGAGTGGGAAATTGGCTTTGGTGAAGCTTTCCCCCTAGAGTTGGCGCAAGTTTCACCCGAAGCCCGGATTCCTGGTATTTTGATTTTCTCACCGAGAGCGTTGCCTTTGGCAGGCTGGATGTCTGGTTTGGAGTTAGCTTTCTTAAGATTTGATACCAGCGAAGAGGCAAGATTGCTTTTAGAAACTGGTGTAACTGAAAGCTGGATTGTGGCAAATATCAAAAAACCTCAGATATTAGCAGAAGCCAAAGGTTTTGAAGAAGCCAAGCAAAAAGCTAACGGAGTACATTTTATTGGTGTACAGTCTGATCCCAAAGCAGAATCTTTTGCTGGTTTTTGGCTGTTGCAAGAGGTTAATCTTTGAAAATGGGGAGTGGGGAGTGGGGAGTGGGGAGTGGGCATGGGGCATTGGGCATTGGGCATTGGGCATGGGGCATGGGTGGAGAATGAGGGACTGACAAATAAAAAAACATCCCAAATTTTCTTGTGGGATGGGTGTCTTCACCCGTCCTATATTCAGGGCGGGCTTTCCTGCCTACCCCACAAGATGGATAATTTATTTCTTGGAAGTCCCAGACAAATGACCAATGACTAATGACAAATGACAAATGACAAATGACAAATGACTAGATCCGTCGAGATATGGCGATGATTTGGGATAATTAACTGCGTCCATCAGCGTTGATCTGCGGTTATAAATTGCAACTGCCGAAATACGCTGATGATTTTTGGATAGTTATCTGCGTCCATCAATGGAAAATCCGATCGCTAGGGATTGGACTTTCAAGAGACAGCGTTGATATACGGTTCAAAATCCACAATTCACTAAGGGTCATGGGTTCTGAAAATTTATCACAAGATACACTAGCAGAACAACTGCTGGAACTAGCTATAAAATCTGGAGCAGAAGCTGCTGAGGTGTATCAGTCGCGATCGCTTTCTCGTCCAGTGTTTTTTGAGGCAAACCGACTCAAACAGCTAGAAACCAACCAATCTGAAGGCACAGCACTACGGCTTTGGCGAAATGGGCGACCAGGACTCATGGTGGCTTACGGTTCTGTCCTCGCTGAAGTAATGGTGGAAAAAGCTCTGGCACTAAGTCAACTCAATCATCCAGAAACAGTAGAATTAGGCTCTAACTTTCAGCCCTCCTACCCAGATTTAGGGGAAAGTGTGCCAATAGAGATTTTGGTAGATTGGGGCAAAGAAGCGATCGCACTTATCCGTGATGCCTATCCAGATGTTATTTGCAATGGTGACTGGGAATGTGATATTGAAACCACTAGACTAGTCAATACTAAAGGTTTAGATTGTCATTATACTGATACTACCCTCAGTTGCTATATATCAGCAGAATGGGTGCGTGGCGATGATTTTTTGAATGTTTCTGATGGACAAACTAAGCGGGGTGAACTCCACCCGGAGAGATTAGCTAATCAAATTTTACAGAGGTTAATTTGGGCTAGAGAAAATGTCTCACCTCCCACTGGTCGCGTCCCGGTTTTGTTCACTTCTAAAGCCGCCGATATGCTTTGGGGCACTGTGCAAGCAGCTTTGAATGGCAAGCGAGTTTTAGAAGTAGCTTCCCCTTGGGCAGAACACTTGGGAAACCTAGTAGTTGCACCCAGCCTCACCCTCTACCAAGACCCGGAAGCGGGCCCTTACAGTTGTCCTTTCGATGATGAAGGCAGTCCGACTCAATCTTTAGTATTTATCGAAAACGGGACTTTACAGCATTTCTATGGCGATCGCATCACCGGACGCCAACTCGGTACTGACACCACTGGAAATGGTTTTCGCCCTGGTTTAGGCAGCTATCCCACCCCTGGTTTATTTAATTTTCTCATCCAGCCCGGTTCGGCATCACTACCAGATTTGATTCAACAACTAGATGATGGCTTGATTGTGGATCAAATGTTGGGTGGTGGCGGCAGTATTTCTGGAGATTTTTCGATCAACGTAGATTTAGGCTACCGCGTGCAAAATGGTCACGTAATTGGGCGCGTTAAGGATACGATGGTTGCAGGTAATGTCTACACAGCCCTGAAGCAATTGGTGACACTGGGCAACGATGCTGATTGGAATGGTTCTTGTTATACTCCATCTCTGATCGTAGAAGGGCTATGCACCACGGGGAGAAGCAATTGAAGAAGAATTCAGGAGTCAGGAGTCAGAATTCAGAATTCAGAATTCAGGATTCAGAATTCAGAATTCAGGAGTCAGGAGTCAGAATTCAGAATTCAGGATTCAGGAGTCAGAATTCAGAATGGAATCAATTCATCGTAAGTAAGTGGGTGTGAATAATTAAATTTGCATTACCTAACAAAGTTTGATTTATCCTTGCCCACTTACTTAACGGGTTTTGCAAGTAGCAAATATTGCCTTTGATTCGTTGAAAGTTTAGTAAATCATCTCCGAATAACACAAGAGATTTGACATCATGTGGTATACACCTATCTTCCAGCGCTTTCGGCAACTGCTACAACCACGGCGTCGGTTAGCAATTTTTGAAGCTTGTCTGATTGGTTTGGTTTCAGCCCTTGCAGCAGTCTTACTTAAATCGGGGGTGGGATTGCTAGGTGCCTGGCGAGTGCAGACATCGGTGTTGCTACCAGCTTGGTTTGTGCTACCCGGTATCGGACTCGCCTTTGGATTCCTCGCCGGATGGCTGGTTGAGCGCGTCGCCCCAGAAACTTCCGGGAGCGGTATTCCTCAAGTCAAAGCAGTGCTAGCCCGCATACCAATTGCTTTAGATTTGCGGGTTGCTCTGGTGAAGTTAGTCGGTGGTATTCTGGCACTGGGTTCTGGGCTAGCTTTAGGGCGGGAAGGCCCAACAGTTCAGGTGAGCGCCGCTTTAGCAGCTCAACTCAGTCGGTGGTTTCCGACTTCACCAGACCACCGCCGCCAGTTGATTGCGGCTGGTGCAGGCGCAGGGTTAGCGGCTGCCTTCAATACGCCGATTGCAGGTGTGTTGTTTGTCGTCGAAGAACTGTTACAGGATTTCTCGGAATTTACTCTCGGCACTGCAATTCTGGCTTCTTTTATCGGTGCTGTCGTCTCGCGCTTATTGGGTGGTCGCAGCCTGGATCTGAATTTAGCATTAACTGCTTCCAAAACAGAGTTTTTTGTTCAAGATATTCCCTTCTATTTGGTATTGGGGATTGTCGCTGGGTTGATGGGGGCGCTGTTCAATCGCGGAATTATTGCCAGCTTAACTGTTTACCGCCGCTCTTTGCGTTTTGGATTACCTGCTCGTGTGGCACTAGCTGGGCTAGTGTCTGGGATGATTGTGGCATTCCTACCGCTAGCGTTTCGAGACAACACGGGACTGCGGGAAATTTTAATTACAGGTGAGGCTAGCTGGTCAATGGCCGCGATCGCCTTTTTATCCCAGTTTATCCTCACCTTGGTAGCCTATGGCTCTGGTGTACCCGGAGGATTATTTGCCCCCGCTTTGACCCTTGGGGCTGCCCTTGGCTACTTGGTGGGTATGGGAGAACACAGTCTGCTTGTTCCTTTCGGGATAGCGACTGGATTACCAATTACCTACGCTTTGGCAGGAATGGGCGCATTTTTTACTGCGGTGGCTAGAGTGCCAATCACGGGGATAATAATTGTGTTTGAAATGACTACAAATTTCAACTTAGTGCTGCCCTTAATGATTGGCTGTGCAACGTCGTATCTAGTCGCCGAAAAGTTAGAGCCAGGATCACTATACGACAAACTTTTGGCGTGGAATGGCATAACTATCGAAAAGGCAGCACCTGCGGGGGGGATAATGACAAATTTGACAGCCAGAGATGTCATGCAGCAACAAGTAGAAACTCTGGATACAGAGATGCCTTTAGATGAAGTGATCCAAGCATTCGCCCGTTCCCACCATCGTGGCTTTCCAGTGGTAGAGAATAGCAAGCTTGTAGGGATTGTGACACAATCAGATTTATTCAATATCCGCGATCGCAACTTACCAAACGATACTCCCTTACGGGAAATTATGACCGCCGCTCCGATGAGCGTAACACCCATTCACAACCTGAGCAATGTCCTGTATTTGCTGGATCGCTACCAAATCAGTCGCTTACCAGTGGTAAATGGACGGAAACTGATTGGAATTATTACTCGTGGAGATATTATTCGGGCAGAAGCAGACCATCTCAATGGTGAAAATGACACCCCAAGACTACGACCAGATCCTTCATACATAGTTTACCAAACGCGATCGCCTAGCATCGGTAGTGGTAGATTATTGGTGCCAGTAGCTAATCCCGAAACAGCCGGTATTTTATTAGAAATGGCCGCAGCTATTGCCCGCGATCGCCATTATGAAATAGATTGCGTGCAAGTGATGCTCATACCCCGCCACAGTTCCCCATCGGAAACAGAGGTAAGAACGGCAAAAAGTCGCCGCTTGCTACGACAGGCGGAAGTCTTAGCAAAAAAATGGCAAATTCCCCTGCACACGCAGATTCGAGTTACCCATGATGTCGCCCAGGCAATTTTGGAGACAATCAACGAAGAACACATCGACCTCATCTTAATGGGATGGAAAGGTGGCACATCTACCCCTGGTCGGATTTTTGGCGACGTTGTAGACACCATAATTCGCCAAGCCACCTGCGAAGTAGTGTTAGTAAAATTAGGCACTACTCCCCACTCCTTCAATCGCTGGCTAGTACCAATGGCAGGTGGCCCCAATTCCCCGTTAGCGATTAAATTGCTCCCAGCTTTAATTACATTGGGAAATGAACCACAAATTCGCCTGACACAGGTGTTTAAGCCATCTGAACTCAAGCCAGATATGTCAGTTTCAGAACAAGCCATCCGCCATTTGATGCGTCGCCGCAAATTGTCGAGTACTGTAGTTGCTCTCCCAGTCCAAGCTAATTCAGTTGCAGAAGGTGTAATTAACCTAGTGAAAACCGAAGGTTACGATGTTATAGTTTTGGGAGCTTCGCGTGAGGGATTGTTGCAGCAGGCGATTCAAGGTAATATTCCCGAAGCGATCGCTTCTGGGGTAGAAAGTACAGTGATTTTGGTTAGAGGTGCAATTAATAATAAATATTGATTTTACTTACGATTAAGCATAATACCCGGAACCCCAAAGAGCCAAAGCTGCGCTTTAGCTCCCCTAAGAGCCTGCGGGGAGGGGTTGGGGGTGGGGTTCTCTTCTTCAACCAAAAATTGGGTCTAAATCTAATAAAAATCCCGGTAATACATCCTCACCTGATAGATTTCGGGGAGATTGTAAAACTTCCACTGGTTGGTTAGAGCGATAAATTTCTACTTGCCTATTTTTAGGATTAATCAACCAACCTAGACGCAAACCGTTCTTGATATATTCCCGCATTTTTGCTTGGGTATCTTCTAAATCATCAGTTTCAGAAACTAATTCCACTACAAAATCAGGACATAAAGGTGGAAATTTCTTTCTTTGCTGTGGCGTGAGAGCTTCCCATCTTTCCATCTTTACCCAAGACGCATCAGGCGAACGAGTTGCACCATTTGGCAATTTAAAACCTGTAGAAGAATTAAACGCTTTTCCGAGCTTATTTTGACGGTTCCATAACCATAATTGACCTTCTATATCCAAGTTACGCTCTCCAGTTTCTCCCCCGGTGGGTGACATAATCACTAATTCTCCTTGAGCAGTTAATTCCAGTCGTAACTCTTGATTAACAGCAATCAGCTGTTCAAATTCTTCGTCTGTCAATTTCAGCGCCGGAGGAAACTGTAAAGTTAGAGCATTCATACCATTTTTGGATTTTAGATTTTAGACTTCTAGGACTTACGCATTGACAGACATAATCAAATATGCATCACATCTCGTTACAAGGCTCTGCCTTGTAATCCTCTTGTAGGAGGCTCTGCCTCTTCACTGAGACAACCGCCAAATCTTAATAGTATTGTCCTCACTACCACTGACAAGGGTTTTGCCGTCAGGACTGAAGGTTACAGATGTCACGGTGTTGGTGTGCCCCGTTAATGTGAGAATTTCTTCTCCTGTGGCCCGATTCCAGAGTTTGATGGCGCGATCGCGGCTACCACTAGCAATAATTTTACCATCGGCACTGAAGGCTACGGATGTAATAGTGTTGCCATGTCCCGCCAGTGTGCGAATTTCTTTTCCGGTAACTAGATTCCAAAGTTTGATGGTGCGTAGGCGTTGCCCGTCGTAGACATCGCGGCTAGCACTGGCTAAAGTTTTACCATCTGGACTAATAGCTACGGCTGTTACTGTTTGAGAATTTCCCTCTAGTGTACGGATTGAGTATCCCTTTGTCAGATTCCAGATTTTGATCGTCTTGTCAAAACTGCCACTGGCAAGAATCAAACCATCGGGGCTGATGGCTAGCGATCGCACCCAGAATGTATGCCCTAGCAGTGTCCGAATTTGCTCTCCTGTTGCTAAATCCCAGATTTTGATCGTGTTGTCATCACTACCACTCACCAGAGTCTCGCTATCAGCACTGATGGCGAGGGCATGAACTGAGTCAGAATGCCCCTGCAAAGTGCGAATTAGCCTTCGCGTTGCCAGATTCCAGATTTTGATCGTGTTGTCATCACTACCACTAACCAAAGTTTTCCCATCTGGGCTGATCGCCACAACATTCACCTGCTGAGAATGCCCCTTGAGTGAAGAGATTTGTTTTCCGGTTGCGAGATTCCAAAGTTTGATTGTGCTATCACCGCCACTGCTGGCAATGGTTTTCCCATCGGGGCTGATGGCGACAGATAAAACTGAGCTTTCGTGTCCTTGGAGGGTGTTAACTAAGGAAACGTCGCCCAAACTAATCTTTGGCGGTTCACCTAAAAGCGCCTGATCTTTGCCAAAGCTATTATGCTGACTCAGCCTAGAGAATAAACTCCTCTGAATCTGGCGAAAATGTTTATACCAAGATTCTCCAAAGCCGAACAACAGAATCAAAGCACTTATTAAGATTAAAATTCTCAGTAAAGGATAACTTTTTGGTAAATCTGGAGCTTTAGTTGGTGGTATTTTCCCAGAGGATTTACCAGCTGGTGGCAATGCCAGGAGTTGCTTTGGAGTCAAGTCTCTGAGAACTTCATCGGCTGACTGGTAACGTTCTTGGATGTCTTTTTTCAAAAGCTTGTCGATCACAAAATCCAACTCAGGAGTTAATGGACTCCGCACATATTCCCGCCAATTATTCACCCAGGCGTACCCACATTCCATCCACAACTGAA
Source organism: Nostoc sp. (assembly GCF_036919575.1). GTDB lineage: Bacteria > Cyanobacteriota > Cyanobacteriia > Cyanobacteriales > Nostocaceae > Nostoc. Next base: position 95,011 of record NZ_JBALBY010000010.1, read on the forward strand.
AGGGGGAATTTCCCGTTAGCAGATGAAAACAGGTAGCGCCCAAACCGAACAAGTCACTGGCGGGAAAAGCTTTACCATCTCTAATTTGTTCCAGGGGGGAATAACCATGTGAACCAATGGAGGTGCCAGATTTCTGCTGAACTTTGGCGGTGAATTGCTTTGAGGAACCAAAATCAATCAGGCTTAATCGCCCATCACTTTTATGACGGATAATATTTTCTGGCTTGATATCCCGATGAATGACTTTGCGATCGTGGATAAATTTCAGGATGGGTAGTAAATCTAGCAAAATAGATTGAATTTCCCTAGCGTTATACCCCTTGCGCTGTTGCAACTCCTTTAACAAATTCTCCCCATTAATATACTGCTGCACCAAATACAAGCAGCCCTCTTGCTCAAAGTAAGCTATCAAAGTTGGAATTTGGGGATGTTCCCCAAGGTCTTGTAGTCGCTGTGCTTCTTCAGCAAACAACTCCATCGCCTTTTTTTGCGACCAAGTTCCTTGGAATTTTGGAGCTAATTGCTTGATAACACAGCGTTCATTGAGTTTATCTACATCTTCTGATAGATAGGTTCTGCCAAATCCCCCCTCATCTGAAAGGACTCGGATGACACGGAAGCGATTTCTTAAAAGTGACACCAATGGGGTGCTACAACTTTGGCAAAATTTCTTTCCATTGGGATTCAGGGGATTTGAGCAATCGGGATTTAAGCAGCAGATCATGATCTGACTAGGCGCGACTGCATGACAACTTCGGCTAAGTTTGCCCCGAACTTTCCCTGAAAAAAAAATTAGCTCTCGCTTACTTGTGGTAGAAAACCCTGTTCTGGGGATTGGGGAATTACTTAATATAGTTAGCGTTTGTAAATAGTAGTCAGTCTTCCTCATCTGTGGAAAACTACGAGAGCCATAAGATTAATTATTCTATCGATTATATAATAATCTGAAGAGAAATTTTTTTTGATATGCCAGCCCTAGTAATTTTGCTTGTATATTGGCCAGCGACAAGTGACTAAGTATTAAAGATAAACCCTTTTAAATCAACCATTACTGACTAGAAAATGTAGTCAAAATGCTTACTAAATTTGTTTTTGGGACTTCCAAGAAATAAATTATCCAAATAAACGAACCACAGAGACACAGAGAACACAGAGAGAGGAGAAATAGAGAGGGTTTTTGCGTCAGTTGTGGGACATTTTTTTATTTGGAAGTCCTTTTTATATTTTAAATCGCCCATCATTAATTGTTAATTTGATACTTTAGCTCAATCAGCGACCTAGTTCATTTTACCCTTCCTTTCCATTTCCGAATAGCACTAGCAGTTCTGGCAGCAGGTGAGATGTATACGTCAGGATTTTCGTGAGAATTTTTGTATTGTGTAATACTTTTAGGATTTAATTTTTGGGTAGATTTTTGGGTAGTTAGACAGTCAGCCAAAGTAGGCACATAGCTTTGATTACCTAAAGCTTTCATTACTTCATCGGCAGTCTTAAACCGATCATTTAACGCAACTTTCACCATTTTTCCTAAAATCTGGGCGAAACTGTAGCTAATATTTACCTCTTTTTGCCAACATATCTCACCAGTATTCGCGTCATACTCAAAGTCTAAAGGACTTTTCGCAGTCAACATATAAATACAAGTTACACCCAGTGCATAAATATCACTGGCATAAACTGGACGTAAAGAAAACTGTTCTGGCGGTGCAAATCCCCTAGTTCCAATAAAATTGGTGTTTACAGCTTGATTGATTGAGTTTTCACAAACGTCAACTAGTTGCTCTTTCACCGCCCCAAAATCAATCAGCACTACCCGCCCGTCATACTCACACCGTAATAAATTCTGGGGCTTAATATCCCGATGAATCACATGATGTTTATGAATATACTGTAATACAGGTAATAGTTCCTGTAAAAATTGTTTAACTGAGGCTTCACTTTTGATCCCAGTTTGCCTCACTTCTCGTGCCAAAGTCAAACCCGGCACGTATTCTTGAATTAAAAAAAACTCCCCATTCGATTGAAAGTAGTCTAACAACATGGGAATTTGCGAATGACTACCGAGTTGACCCAAGGTTCTTGCTTCTTTTTCAAAGCGCGTACATGCCCTTTGCCAACTTTGAGGATTAGTAACTTTCGGACAAAGCTGTTTAATCACACACAGGGGATTCCCCGGTAATAGGGCATTTTTGGCTAAAAACGTGATCCCAAAGCCACCTCGGCCCAAAATTTGCAATATTTCATAGCGATCGTGAAATAGCTGCTTGGAACCACACATCTGGCCAAGTTGAGTTTGCTGTGAAATGCTCTCTTGAGAATTCGTTATTTTCTGAGAAAAGCGATTCATTAGCATAGAATATCTACTCGGAATTGTCTCTCATTCTACGACAATTATTCATTGGCAACAGTAAGATTACTGAATCTTTGCCAAATCATTAAAATCTTTCAAAAAGTAAAAATAAATTTGTGTAGAATTTACGCATTGACAATAAAGATTAAATATGCATTTAAAAATCTTCAAACCTCGTTTCCAGCAAGAAGCTGGAAATGCTCTTCAATTGCGGCTCTGCCGCCAATAAGGGAGGCGGAGCCTCAACGACGGGCATTCCCAGTCTGAGACTCTTAACGAGATAACCGCCCTTTTAACGTTAAGTTGACTAGCTATTTTGTGAAATCGTAACATCAACGGTATTGAGTTCTAAGGCACCTCAATCGGAATCAAGGCATTTTCTGGCAAGTAGTTGGAAAAACGCCCTTCATCCGCAAGCACCAAAATCAGGCGCAGGGAATAATCTGGCGGAACTTGCAAGTCTGCCCACGGTACTGCCAACTCTAAACAACTATTTAAAGCTACTTGAGCGCGACTGAAACGGGGCTGCCATTGATGATTGTCTCCAGCTTCCCGAAACTGAATCGATTGCGTCAGTAAGTTAACTTCTAAAAGATGGTGAAAAAGGTAATTAAGTGGCGCTGCATCTGGTACATCTGCCAAGGGAACTGGACTGTTGACCATTGTTTTTTCTGGATAGAACCACAGCAAATTCAACTCTGCTGGCAAATCTCGCCCTGGTGCAGCGCCGCTTTTAAAGTCCAGCCGCAAATAGAAATTCAGGTGATCCACCCCATACCAAAGTCGCTGGATGACGCTGCTATTGTGCATTGTCCCCCGCGCCCCGCCGATTTCTATGCGTCCAGCTTTGTCCCAATCTTGTTCATCACCCCTACCATCAATGACGGGATGAATAAACCCTTGTGGGGCGTGGTTTGCCTGTGCTTGGTGGTTTTCCACTGGTTGCTTGAGATAGGGCGGTACAGGTTCATTTAATGCTTTGTAAATGCCAAACAAGTGTTCTCGAAACAATCGATCAAAGATGGCATCTTGATTTGAGGAGTGTCCTGCACCAAACCACCAGAACCAGTCCGAACCCTCTGCGGCATACAATGCTTCCCAGGCTTCTGGGTTGTTTTCTTCCGTCGCTTCGGGATGACTTGCGAGCATAACCCTTGCTGCTGTCAAATAATCCCAAGCCCGATTTTTGGCGCGATCGCCGATCCAAGTGGTGAAGTTGCCATCCACCCAAGAACCACTATGTAGTTGCTCTCCGGGAATGGTGGCTGTAGCGGGAAATTCTTCGAGAAATTCGGAGACGGTGACAAGTTTAAGGCGGGGTTCATCACTTAAACTTTGATACAAAGCTTCTAAGAAGGGTTTGCCGTCTTGGGGATAAAATTCCCAGCAATTCTCTCCATCCAAGGCGATGGTAACTAGCCAAGGTTGTTCACTTTGACTATCTCTTTGCATTTTAGCGATCGCTTGCAAATGTCCCACTAAATCTGCTGCGGCTTGTTTTGCTGGCATCGCACTGTAGGTAAAGCCAATCAAATCTGATAATCTGTGGTCACGAAACACAATTGATAAATCACCCTCGGCTGTTTGCAGGCGATAGGGTTGGTACAGCAATTCTGGTTGCTCCACATTCCCCGCCCCATCCCGATGAAAAAAGTGTTTCAGCGTCCATCCCAAGACGGCTTCATCTGAGCATATCCACTTAAACCCTTGGTTAATAATATATGGTAGTACCGCCGGACTTACTGACTGTTCCGAAGGCCACAACCCACGAGGTATCTGTCCAAAGCGGTCTTTATATAAGTTCCAAGCTTTCCGCAAGTGGCGGGGGATATCTTCTGCCCACTGAAATCGCTGCTCAGGTAGTGTCATATTTGGCACGGCTACCCGACCGGAGTTAGTATCAGCTAGCAACGGTAAAATCGGGTGAGTGTAGGGTGTAGTAGTAACTTCTAGCTGCCCCGCCTCCTGCATTTTCCGATGTTGGGGGATAATGCGGCTAAGAATTTCTCGCTGTTTGGAATAAATGCGCTGGCGATCGCTTAAAGTAAAATTCCGACCCTGTTTTAACCAACTAGCAATTTCCGGGTCATCCCAAAACAACGGATCGATCCAAGCCAAATTGTGCCAAGCTAGCAAATCGCCATAATCTGGCAATTCCCAATTTGCTAAACACCAAGCTTGCCCTTTTTCCTGCCTTTGCTGGTACAACTCGCCATAGCGGGGATGGGGATCAATCAAGGTGTGGTGATTGGCATCGAAAAAGTGTTGGATAATGAATTCGCGCTGTTGCTGGGTGAGTTGTTCATCTGGTGTCAAGCTGGCTGTGAGATAAGGGTCAAAAGCAGTCCCAGCAATATAATCTTCGAGTTGTAATATCAGCGATGGAACTAAATTTACCGTTTGGTGTAACTTAGGATACCGCTCTAAAAGCAATACCAGATCCAAATAATCTTTAGTCCCATGCAAACGTACCCAAGGTAGACGGTACTGCTGACTCGGAGATAGCGAAGCCTCGCCGCCAGGAGATTTGTACAGAGGCTGATGTTGATGCCAGATAAAAGCAATGTAGAGAGGATGCGACATAGGAATAGTTAGGAGTTAAGAATAAGGAGTTAGGAGTTGATTCAAAACTCATAACTCCTAACTCCTAACTCCTCACTTTTACACCACTTGCTCAATTTCTGCAATTTCGGGAATCATTTCCTTGAGGCGGCGTTCAATACCCATTCTCAGCGTCATTGCAGAACTGGGACAAGAACCGCAAGCACCTTGCAGGCGTAGTTTTACAACAGGCCCATCGAGTTCTACCAGTTCCACGTTGCCGCCATCAGACATGAGATAAGGGCGCATTTCATCTAAGACTGTTTCAACGTTGTCAATTGTGAGTTCCATAGTTTTAGACCAGGTAAGTTAATGATCGGCATTGGGAATTGGGAATGGGGCATTGGGCATTGGGCATGGGGCATTGAATAATAATGATCCCAGTGCCTATGCGCCGTTACTCATTAACCATTATCCAAAATTTTATTTTCTAGCTTTGTTAAATCGATCCTAGACGCAATTGCAGCTAGTTTGTCAGTTGTTTAATTAACATTTGCCATTTGTCTTCACACGCGCAGCGCTTTTACTACACATACACACTTATCTATAGGACTCGTATTTGATTTCTGAAAAAAATCACTACACCCTGAAAAGGCTTCTTCCCCACTCCCCACTCCCCACTCCCTAACTTGATCTGAGAGTAGCTGAACTCAGTAGTACTGTGATTCTCATCGTAATCACTTTGACTTCACTGATATTCAGTTTAGTCCAATTTTCCTCAAGGGCAGACTTCACAGCTTGGCTGGGAACAAGCGATGTTTTGGGTATTACTGGTTTATTTGCGATCGCATCGCAACCTTTAGGGGCGATCGCTAGAACGTAAAATAAAATGTATCGCAGATTTAAGAAATAAGTTCATGCGGCGAGACTCAATTTTTTACAAACTTTTCCAACAATCCCCCACTTTGCTATTTGAACTATTGACAGATTCCCCAATAAATGCACAAGCTTATCGATTTGATTCCGTAGCTGTTAAAGAACCGAAATTTGAAATAGATGGAGTATTTCTACCACCGGAAAACGCAGGTGCTGGAATTGTATATTTCTGTGAGGTGCAGTTTCAAAAAGCGGAAAGTGCGGTCTTGGGGTCTCCCCAAGTAGAGCAACTTTCCAAGACAGATGAACAGCTTTACGAAAGGGTATTTGCTGAATCTTCCTTATATTTCTATCGCAACCGTGCCAGATTTAGCGATTGGCAAGCGGTTATAATTTATCCGTCGCGCGGTATCGAACAAAGCGATATTTACCCTCATCGAACCCTGCTTAACGGAAACCAAGTACACTGCGTTTATCTGGATGAATTAGGGGATATTCGCCAATTACCTTTATGGGTAGCGCTGATGGTGCTAACTACTCTAACAGAAGAACAAGCACCACAAGAAGCTAGGTATTTACTTGAGCGTTCTTCTGTTGAACAGTCTGAAACTGCAAGTCGCGTCATAATAGAGATGATCACGACAATAATGGTGTACAAGTTTGAACACTTAAGCCAAGGGGATGTAGAACAAATGTTAGGTATAACACTACAACAAACGCGAGTTTATCGAGAAATCAAGGAAGAAGGGCGCTTAGAAGGACGCTCCGAAGGACGCTTAGAAGGACGACAGGAAGAAGCAGCTAATCTTGTAGTTCGCCTGTTGACTAAACGATTTCGGCAAGAATTCTCTGAGGAAATACGCTCCTCAGTTTCTAGTTTACCTTTGCCTGTTCTAGAAGATTTGAGCGAAGCACTGTTAGATTTTACCAGCGTGGCTGATTTACAGGCTTGGTTAGAAGTGCGATGATAACTCCCCTAGACCAAGCAAATTACGAATTACGAATTACGAATTACGAATTATTTTAATCTGTCTGATTTCATTATCTGTAAAAGGATTTACAAAACCTCGTTATCTAAGAGCCTCTAACCTATACAGTCTGAGTCGCTATCACTAGATGAAACCATGACAGGTTGTTGATATAGTGGCACGGTGAATGTGACTGTTGAGCCAAGTCCTTCCCCCAGACTATAAAAATGTACCTCGCCGCCCATTGCCTCCACTAGCTTCTGGGATATTGCCAGTCCTAAACCTGTACCACCGTAGTGGCGAGTGCGGGAGCCGTCCACCTGAGAGAATAATTGAAACAGTTTATCTTGTTTGTCTAAGGAAACACCGATGCCAGTGTCTGCCACCCGGACTCTCACCATGCCAGGAAATTCCTGACCTTGAAAGTTCGGCTTTGCTTTTTTGATTACTAAATCGGCGCTGACGGTGATGCCGCCCTCATGGGTAAATTTGATGGCATTACCTACCAAATTGAGCATAACTTGTAGCAACCGTTGGTAGTTGCTTTGGACAATAATTTCATCGGAGATAGCAGGCATTTGCATCCGAAAGCTGAGGTTTCTCATTTCTGCTAGGGGACGCATGAAACCTTCTACAGCACTGAATAGCTCATCTAGCTTGACTGGAGCGTAAACTAGCTCCATTTTACCAGCTTCGATTTTGGCAATGTCCAAAATATCGTTGATGATATTCAGCAGATGTATCGATAAGTTGTGAGCTTCTGCCAAAAATTGGTTTTGTTCTTCTGGGTCATCTGCCATCCCTTCTAAAATCAGCTTCAAGAAGCCAATCATGCCATTGAGGGGGGTACGAATTTCATGGGATACATTAGCCAGAAACTCACTTTTGAGGCGGGAAGCTTCTTCGGCTTTTTGACGCGCTGCTTCTAATTCTTTATATAAAGTAGCATGGGCGATCGCAGTTCCCAATTGATCTGCTGCTTCTTTTGCCAGTTCTAATTCCGATTCTGTTAATGTGTAGCATTCATCCTGCCAATTCAAGGCAACCAATCCATTGGCCTGGTCTTGATAGCAAGTCGCAATCACCAAAGTTTTCTGCCGTCCAGACTCTGTGTATCCAGCCACTTCCATCACAACTGGTTCTAGGGTTGCCAAGACCTGAGCAAAGGCAGGCTCAGAAGCTATATCTATTTCTAAGCCAAGCATTGATTTGAGTTCTGGCTGGCGATACTCAGCCTTCACCTCCACTTTTGAGGTAGAGGGCTGATAAGGACAAATAATGCAGCGCTGTAGGCGCAGTGCTTTCCCCAAACTGTCAACTGTTTGCTGCCAAATAATATCTAAATCCAATGTCCGGCGAATATTTCTGGTAATCCGATTTATCAGTTTTTGGTGTTGCTGTGAACGTATTGCCAACTCTATTTGTGTGGGCGTTTTTGATGCCACACGCACTTGTTTTTTGTTGAGTGTCGCTTGCACTAACCGTCCCATCACTAAAACTGTAGTGGCAGCCGTTCCCAAACTCGGCATAATCGGACTAATCACTAAGTCCAACTCAAATAATTCCTGGTGGTAGCTAAACCAACACTGAAACCTTTCTGGCACCAAACTGATCAAAATTCGGTGCAAGCGTTCCAAATAAGTAACCTTATCCACCGGGGCAAAAGTTTGGGTCTGGTTCAGTTCGTCAACTATTTTTTCGGCATTTAACCCCAGGAGTTCGCTGTGCTGCCAACAAAAAGTTAGATAGCGCCCTGCCCCATCTTGCGTATATACCAACTCGGCTCCTAGAGTTGGTAATGAGCCATCAGTCTTACTGGTAATAGATTCCAGATTTGGGGAAAATACATTCGGCAATTGGGAATTGGCAGTAATAGTCATTAATTGAGTTGGATAGACAAAAGGTATCCGACCGTAATTTTCTTAAAGCTGCTCAAATTTTTGCATAAATTTTTACAGCTTTTTCGTTTTTTATTGAGTATTTCTTGGTATTTTGAAATCCAGATTGGCAAACTTCACTTTTTTTAAGTTGTATTGACAGTTGACTGATGACGTTAATCGTTCCATTCACCGCGAGGAGGAACGGGGGTACGCACAGGGGTGCGCGTCAGTTCATCATCTCTGAGGATTTCACCCCGCAACCACTGGCGAATCGCCACCTCAATCACTTTACTTGGGTCATTGGTGAGATGCTGAATTTGCTCTAGTAACTTGGAGTCTAGGCGGACAGCAATTTCTACCTTTTCGGCTCGTGTGTTTTCCGCTTCGGTAGTTTTCTCTTGCATATTCATAGGTTTATATACTCTGAATTGGTTTTGTCTAAAGCTTTGTGAAGTAGTTATATTGATCACTTGGGCTAATTCACTGAAAAACCTTCAAGGGCACAATTACATAGTTCCCCGAAATAGCACTAAAGTAACAGCCTTAAGTTTCAAATCGCATTTTTCATAGAACTGACTAAACAATGGCTCTAGAAGTTTTCTCGATAAATCAGCGATTATGGGTAATTACGAGTCGCAATTGCCCATGATCCCGACATGATCCCTACATGTACTTATTTACATTCATTGTACGCTCCTAGCTGTTGAATACTAGCAGCGACAAATAGACTTTTATAATATTCTTAAAAGGCCACCTATTTAGATCGAAAGTTAAAGATGGGGTGAAGAGGGGCATTGGGCATTGGGCATTGGGCATTGGGCATTGGGCATGGGGCATTGTGGGGAAATAATAACTCCTGTTACAGACGCGATTAATCGCGTCTCTACTTCTAACTCCTAACTCCTAACTCCTAACTCCCCACTCCCCACTCCTCACTAAAAGCTAGGAGCGTCTTGGCTAAGAAAGCATTAAAATACATTAAGTAAATTGCTCTTTTAACTTTGGTTGCTGCTAAGGCAAAGATAGTATATGACTGACGTTCCCGCAGTTCGCATTCGCAATTTTTGTATTATTGCTCACATCGACCACGGGAAATCAACCCTCGCCGATCGCTTGCTGCAAGCTACTGGCACTGTTGCAGACCGACAGATGAAGGAACAGTTTCTCGACAATATGGATCTGGAACGGGAGCGCGGCATTACAATTAAGCTGCAAGCTGCCCGGATGAACTACACGGCTAAGGATGGTCAGCAGTATGTGCTGAACCTAATTGATACTCCGGGACATGTGGATTTCTCTTATGAAGTCTCCCGCTCTCTTGTTGCTTGTGAAGGAGCATTGTTGGTAGTGGATGCGTCCCAAGGTGTGGAGGCGCAAACTTTGGCAAATGTATATTTAGCGTTAGAGAGTAATCTGGAAATTATCCCGGTTTTGAATAAAATCGATTTGCCTGGGGCTGAACCAGAACGGGTAATTGGCGAAATTGAAGAAATTATCGGTCTAGATTGCAGTGGGGCGATTCTGGCCTCTGCGAAAGAAGGAATTGGTATTGCTGAGATTTTAGAAGCAGTTGTCGAGCGGATACCGCCACCGCCCAATACGATAAATGAACGCTTACGAGCGTTAATTTTTGATAGCTATTACGACAGTTACCGGGGAGTAATTGTGTATTTCCGGGTGATGGATGGCACCGTGAGAAAAGGCGATCGCATCCATTTAATGGCATCCGGTAAAGAATTTGAAATTGATGAGTTAGGTGTCCTTTCCCCGACTCAAAAGCAAGTTGAAGAACTGCACGCTGGGGAAGTAGGCTATTTGGGAGCGGCAATTAGAGCTGTAGCCGATGCACGGGTGGGAGATACAATAACCCTAAGTAAGGCGAAAGCAGAGTCAGCCTTACCAGGCTACGCAGAAGCGAAGCCAATGGTTTATTGTGGGATGTTCCCCATTGATGCTGACCAATTTGAAGATTTGCGGGAAGCCCTGGAAAAGCTCGAACTCAACGATGCAGCGCTGCACTACGAACCAGAAACTTCGAGCGCGATGGGGTTTGGTTTCCGTTGCGGGTTCTTGGGTTTGCTGCACATGGAAATTGTCCAGGAACGTCTAGAGCGAGAGTATAACCTAGATTTAATCATTACAGCCCCCTCGGTGGTTTATAAGGTAATTACCCTGAAAGGAGAGGAACTGTACATTGATAATCCCAGCCGTTTACCTTCTCCCAACGATCGCGAAAGAATTGAAGAACCCTACGTCCAAGTAGAGATGATTACGCCGGAAACCTATGTGGGTAGCTTGATGGAGTTGTCACAAAATCGCCGTGGCATCTTTAAGGATATGAAATATCTCGCCCAAGGACGAACCACACTTACCTATGAGTTACCCTTGGCGGAAGTTGTGACTGACTTTTTTGATCAGATGAAGTCGCGATCGCGCGGTTATGCCAGCATGGAATATCACCTCATTGGCTACCGTGAAAATCCTCTGGTGAAGCTAGATATCATGATTAACGGCGATCCTGTGGATTCCTTGGCGATGATTGTGCATCGAGATAAAGCTTACAACGTCGGGCGGGCAATGGCAGAAAAACTCAAGGAACTAATTCCCCGCCATCAATTTAAGGTGCCAATTCAAGCATCTATTGGCAGTAAAGTTATTGCCAGTGAACACATTCCCGCCTTGCGGAAAGATGTGCTAGCCAAGTGCTACGGTGGTGACATCAGCCGGAAGAAGAAACTATTACAGAAGCAAGCAAAAGGTAAAAAGCGGATGAAATCTGTAGGTACTGTGGACGTACCCCAGGAAGCGTTTATGGCAGTACTGCGCTTGGATCAAAGCTAATTTAATCCTTAGAGACGATTGACTGCTTGCGGCGACATCTCAACCTGAAAAAACATGAATCAGGAGTCAGAATTCAGAATTCAGAATTCAGAATTGGTGAATACTCTACCTATAAAGGGATAGAGTTTTAATCAGGAAGAATATTGAATTCTAGTTTCGCCCACTAGGGGGGAAAGCGCGTAGCGGGACGAAGTACGGTTTTAACCAATATTTAGACGTTCCAGGATGAGCTAATGCTGCGCTATCAGCCACTTGTACAGAATTCATACTGAATTCTGACTTCTTCTTATAAAAACCTAACCCCCCAACCTAGTTTGGGGGGTTAGGTTTTTTATTACCCTACTTACAGATCAGAAAAACAGCAGTTATTATGGCTCAATACTGATTATCGTAAAAAAGCTTGTATATTAGCACAGGAAACAACGTATCAGAATCCTAACAGAGGAATAAAATATGCTGGAATTATTGGGTTCAGGTTTGGTGTCGCTCTGGCTGGAAATGGCCGGAGTACAAATCAAGCCTCTAGATGCCTTAGATGCTTTGACGTGGCAAAGTAGCCCTGGTTTGGTTCTTGCCCCTGATCCCAATCCAGCTGGGGCGACTACGGTGCAGGAATATCTGAAAAAGCTGATCGCATCAAAAGTGGTGACGCCAAATCTGGCTGAAAGTCAGGGAATTTGGATGCAGTCGGGGCCGATGCTGATGGCAAATCACCAAGGTACAACACCTCTGCCTGCTGCCTCTTTAACCAAAATTGCCACGACATTAGTTGCTTTGAAAACTTGGGGGCCAGATTACCAATTTGATACTTTGGTCAGCGTCACTGGGCCAGTGGTAAATGGAGTTGTGCAGGGCGATTTGGTGATTACAGGCCGTGGAGATCCTTTGTTTGTTTGGGAAGAAGCGATCGCTCTTGGTAATACTCTGAATAAAATGGGCATCAAGCAGGTAAAGGGAAATTTGATCATTAATGGCAGTTTTGCCATGAATTTCCAACGTCAGCCGATGCTAGCGGGTCTAATGCTCAAGCAAACACTAAATCGGGCGACTTGGGGCCGCCCCGCTATTTACAGCTACTCAATCATGCCCAAGGGAACACCCAAGCCTCAAGTTGTGATTGCGGGTGCGGTGAAAGTTGAAGCGCAACCCAACGCTCAAGAAACTTTGCTACTGCGTCATCGTTCGTTGCCCTTGAAGCAACTAATTAAGGAAATGAACGTTTACAGTAACAATGATATGGCAGAGATGCTGGCAGACTCAGTAGGGGGAGCAAGTGTGGTGCAGTCAACCGCCGCCAGCCTTGCGAGGGTGCCACAAATGGAAATTCAGTTAATCAATGGTTCTGGACTGGGCCCCCAAAATCGCATTTCCCCCAGGGCTATCTGTGCCATGCTGATGGCTATTCAAGTTGAGGCATCTACCCATCAACTAAATCTAGCTGACTTGTTCCTCATGTCTGGATTTGATCACCGGGGAACACTACACTCCAGACACATTCCCCTTGCGACTGTGATCAAAACTGGTACCCTCCGGGATGTGAGCGCTTTAGCGGGAGTAATGCCCACACGCGATCGCGGTTTGGTTTGGTTTGCTATTATCAACCGGGGGACAAATGTCGGGGGTTTGCGGACTGGACAAGACCAACTATTGCAAAGTGTTGTCAAACAATTACAAGTATCTCCAACCGTTCCTGCTGCCATCACTCCCCACTCAGCGATCAACTCTTTACCCCAGCTAGGCGCAACCAGTCGGAATGAAATCTTGTTCAAAAGTTAGTTAATCTTGGTAAAAATAACTATATATAGATTTGTCACGACTAAGCAACAATTAGGCTTATAAGAATGTTGGCTGTGATTATGCGATTTCCCAAAATATACCGATCTCTACGTCAACTTACTACCCATGTTTTAGCGATCGCGCTCGGAGTTGTGCTAATAGTTAGTACATTGCAGGTGTTGCCCTCCCAAGCCGAACCAGCACCCGGAGTAACTGGTTTTGATACCTTTGATACTTCCAAACTAACTGTCCAACGGCAATCACCAACCACTGCTGCGATCGGTAGCACTAGCTTTGTCACAGCAGCAGTGAATCGCGTCGGCACAGCAGTTGTCCGCATTGATACTGAGCGGACAATTACTCGGCGCGTTGATCCATTTTCGGAAGACCCCTTTTTCCGTCGGTTTTTTGGTGACGGTTTCTCCCAACAGATACCTTCTGAGCAGCAATTACGCGGTTTAGGCTCAGGTTTCATTATTGACAAGAGCGGGTTAGTTCTGACTAATGCTCATGTGGTCGATAAGGCTGATAAAGTAACAGTCCGACTCAAAGATGGCCGCACCTTTGAAGGAAAAGTTAAAGGCATTGATGAAGTCACAGATTTGGCGGTAGTCAAGATTGAGGCTGGTAACGATTTGCCAGTTGCGCCCTTGGGTTCTTCCAGTAATGTCCAAGTAGGAGACTGGGCGATCGCAGTTGGTAATCCTTTAGGATTTGATAACACCGTTACCTTGGGAATTGTCAGTACTCTCAAACGTTCTAGCGCCCAAGTCGGCATTAGTGACAAACGCTTGGATTTTATACAAACCGACGCCGCAATTAATCCTGGTAACTCTGGCGGGCCACTATTAAATGGTCAAGGTGAAGTGATTGGCATTAACACAGCCATTCGTCCTGATGCGATGGGTATTGGGTTTGCGATTCCCATCGATAAAGCCAAAGCGATCGCCGCGCAACTGCAACGTGATGGTAAAGTTGCTCACCCGTATCTAGGAGTGCAAATGCTAACTTTGACACCCGATCTTGCTAAGGAAAATAACACCGATCCCAACTCTCCGATTCAGATACCAGAAATTAATGGTGTTTTTGTCATGCGAGTTGTCCCCAATTCTCCAGCTGCATCTGCGGGTATCCGGCGCGGGGATGTAATTCTGCAAATTGATGGTAAAGCTATTACCACTGCTGAACAATTGCAGAACTTTGTAGAAGACAGTCGTCTTGGTCAAGTATTACAGGTGAAAGTGCAACGGGGTAATCAAACACAGCAGCTTTCAATACGCACAGCTGAGTTGCAAAATGCTTCATAGCACACATCTGTTATTGGTGTCAACTCAAGCATATTAGACAGTCTAGAAAAACTTTCTCTCGTTCCCAGCCAGAGGCTGGGAATGCCCCCTGTGAGGGCTGCTGCCTCGTTTACTAGCAGCAGCCCAATGAGGTAGATTTCCCGATTCTACCTTCTTTTCCACCCAAATATGTAATTTCAAAAATTTATTATCGCTGAACTCTTTTCTAGAGTCTGTTTATGTTTCCATGTCTCCATACCTTTGATGAACCTCATTCAGATTACTTAAACAGCTTGAGCTTAAGCCCAGATGGAATTCTTCTGGTAGGCTGTTTTCACAATCTTGTCAAGGTTTGGGATTTAACGACTGGGAATAGCAACCATTCATTTGAACTGGGAGGAGATCGGTATGGTCACTTTAATACTTTGGTAAATCCAGACTGGAAAACCATCATCAGTGATGATAGATATGGCAATCTCAGAACCTATGATTTTTGGACAGGAGAGGAACTCTTCTGTTTTCAAGGAGATTCCAGTGCTTTAGCATTTAATCCTGATGGAAAAGTATTATTTTTAGCCACCTGCAAAGCTCCTTATGGTACGAATCCCAGGATTGAGATTAATGTTATTCAATCCTCAACGGGACAATTACTCCGCACCTTGCTATTTGCAAATGCATATCTTCCAATTCGCTGTTTACTACCCAGCCCAGATGGTAGTATTTTGCTAGCTCAAGCATTTGATCTCCTAACTCAAGTTTGGGATTTGCAAAATGGGCAAGTTCTCAGGACATTTAATGCCCTACCTTCAAATTCTTCCCTCCATTCCTCCAATTCTGTTTGCAGGCATTGGCTTGATGCAGTTGCAACTCGCCCAAATGGTCAAATCATTGCTGGTATGGCACAAAGGGACAAACCTAGTGAAGAAACGACCGTTGCCATTTGGGATATACAAACCACGGAAGTCCTTTATACACTTGGCATCAGCCAGCGCGAACCTGATTCGGGTATGCCTCATAGTGCTATGACACCTGATGGCTCACTGCTTGCCGTTGGCAATATTAACGAAATTGAAGTTTGGGATCTGGAGAATAGGCAGCAGCTTCGTGTACTGTATGGGCATAAGTCTAGGATTGACCATCTCACAATTAGCCTAGATGGGAAAACCATTGTCAGCTATGCGTTTAATGACAGTATCAAAGTTTGGCATAGTAATGAGAGTTGCCGTAATCGTTAGGTTATCAAAGGGTGCGATCGCTCCAGGAATACTGCTCGCTGGTTCCGCTTAGTCATATCACGACACAGTTAATAAACTTCATCATGCGTCCCGATGTCGAGCAGAACAATGGCTTCACTATTCGTTTCTGTATCCAGTTCAATGGAGAAGACAACACGACAATCATAGCCGCAAGAGCAGGACTGAAGACCGTCGAGTTTGCCACTCAGTTTGTGGGTGCCTAAGGCTGGGGCAAATACGTCTGCTTCCATTTCTTGAAGCGTGTCTTCAATGCGTTGCTGGAGTTCAGCATTTCGCTTCACAAACTTACGGAATGCTCGTTTGAATTTTGGGGTCAAAACTAGCAGTCTCATTTCTCCGGTTCGTTTAAAGACTGGCGTAATGCTGAAATAACATCTTGGGCTGACTGATGCCGAAATTTACCTGTATGAAAATCAGCTAGGGTTTGTTGAGCATCCGCCGCTATTTCTGCACGACGATTTTCGTGGTGGCGGTTTTGGAGAATCTTGATCAGCATTTGTTGCTGCTCGGAGGAAAGTTGCAAAGCGTCTTTCAGCACTTGTTCTAGAGTACTCATGATCGAATTAGACTATCAACTGCTCTTAGAAACTTGATCGTGTCTAAATCACTTACCAACAGTTAAAACTAGACCTTCATGGGCTAGTATGGCTTGAGGAAAGGCAGATTTAACATCGACTTGAACCCGGTCAAGAAAATCATCATAGTCATCTGGGTGATGATGAGAAATGGCTAGCCGTTGGACACCAGCATTCAGAGCTGCATTCACCGCAGCTTGCCAGAGTAAATCAGCAGAATCATGATTGTGAGATGTAGGGGGAGTGTAAGTGGCATTGGCAATCAGCAAGTCAACGCCTTTAATAAACTGTAAAATCCGCTCTCGCTCCACTTGATCTGCATTCTGGTGCAAATCGGTGACATAAGCAACACTATACTCTTGCCAAGTAACTCGGTAGCCAACTGAACGCTGAGTTTGATTGATTAATGCGGTTGTAATGGTGACATCATCTAGCTTTACCTCACTGTCTGGAGTCAAATTGTAAAACTGCAATTCCGACTGCATTACCTGTAAAGGGTAAGGAAAGTGTGGTTGGAGCATCTGGTCATACAGACATTGTTTGATTGAGGCTCCATTTGAAGCAGCTGTGCCGTAAATGTGAAAACAATTTTCCCCAATAAATGCGGGAGCGAAAAAGGGAAACCCTTGAATCCGATTTGCTTGGCAGTTGGTAAAAAATAAATGGGCTTCTAGTGGCTGTTGCAGTTGTTGCCAAGTTTTACCCAGTATGCGTAAACCAGTACCGCCATCAAAAATCAAGCGTTTTCCAGCTACATGCATTTCTACACAAGCGGTATTACCACCATAACGATTGGTGTTGCTACTTGGGGTGGGAATCAAACCCCGTACACCCCAGAATTGTACGAGAAATTCACTTGCTGGATTACTTGGCATGGTAGCTGACTTTTCAGGTATGTAGCTTTGGGAACCCGACAACTCAAAATTTGGCATTTTCCTTGAAATTAGACCTTACTGAGCAGGTCATCGTAGCGCCGCACTTCCAACAGGCTGTTTTTTTCGTCCACAATGACTACCGTAGGAGAGTAACTTTTTAACTCTTCTGGAGTGAACTGCCCGTAAGTCATTATAATCAAGCGATCGCCAATAATGCCCAGACGTGCCGCACCTCCATTTAATTCAATGACTCCTGAATGGGCTGGAGCCGGGATCGCATAGGTAATAAAGCGCTGACCGTTGGCACTATTAACTACTTGCACCTGCTCATAGGGTAGGATACCAGCTTTTTCCAAAAGGATTTCATCAATGCTGATACTACCCACGTAGTTGATATTCGCCCCCGTGAGGGTGCAGTTATGAATTTTTGCCAAAAGGAGAGTACGCTGCATTTTGGTTTGGGATTAGTGGCAGTTTTTGCGATCCGTAACAAGCGAAAGTTATTAGAGTCAGGAGCGAGGATTGATAAGTGAGGAGTGAGGAATAAAAATTCATAACTCTTAACTTATAACTCCAAACTCCTGTACAGACGCGATTAATCGCGTCTCTCCAAACTCCTGTACAGACGCGATTAATCGCGTCTCTTCTATTATCCTCTATAAGCTTTGACGGATTTTTCTACTAAAGCTGCAACCTTGTCCACATCTTGCCAACCGAGAATTTCAGTCACCTTTTTTTCCAAATTTTTATAACTACGGAAAAATTCGGCAATTTCATCTAAGCGGTGTGGCGCTATGTCTTTCAGGGATTTTACTTGAGTGTAGCGCGGATCTTTGTCAGGAACACAAAGGATTTTCTCATCGCGATCGCCACCGTCAATCATCTCCAAAAACCCAATTGGTCGTGCGGCAATCACACAGCCTGGAAATGTCGGCTCGTCAATGATCACCATCCCATCTAGGGGATCGCCATCATCAGCCAAAGTATTGGGTATAAAGCCGTAGTCATAGGGATATTGTACCGAGGAAGAAAGTACTCGGTCTAGAGCAAAAGCTTCTAGTTGCTTGTCGTATTCGTATTTATTTTTACTTCCGCCTGTAATTTCAATCAGAACGTTGATTAGACCCGGTTTCGGTTGGGCAGGAATACGAGATAAGTCCACAAAAAAACTCCTCCGCTAACAGTGAATCATCAGGGAACTCAACTTCGCTCCCCGTGTAGAATTTTAGGGCAATATGGATCTCTTCCCAAGGTATTCATTCCACGGTATGGAGCATTGGCCAAACAGGGCAATTCAATTTTGGATTTTGGATTGACGATTTTGGATTAAATTTCAATTCTTTAATCTAAAATCTAAAATTCTTACTCCCCCTGCTTCCTCATCTCCCTCATCTCCCTCATCTCCCCCTGCTTCCTCATCTCCCTCATCTCCCTCATCTCCCTCATCTCCCTCATCTCCCTCATCTCCCTCATCTCCCCCTGCTTCCTCATCTCCCTCATCTCCCTCATCTCCCCCTGCTTCCTCATCTCCCCCTGCTTCCTCATCTCCACCACTCCCCAGTTCCCTTGAATCAGCCAAAAAATGGAAAAAGCGTTGCGAGGAAATTTCGCAACGCTTTTTTCAAGAGGGTATTTAGAGATATCCTCCGCCCTTGATTGCTGGTGGAGGAATTTCTGCCCCTATTCTGTCAATACAACTGAAACCTGGAGTCACACAATACAGATTCAGCTTATTTCTGAAGAACTAAACACAAATCTACAGAGATTGTCTTCAAAATCTGTTTTCTCCTTTTTTCTAGCTCTCTTGCTGGTGAAATGCTACTGGGAAGCTTTATCAATCTTTACTTCCTTGTAGGTTTTGGATCAGGGGTTGCTGGTTGTTTTCAACATTAGTTGAAGAATAGTGGGCGATGACAAATACGGGTAGGGTGAGAGTTAACAGAGCGATCGCAGTTCCCACAATGTCTGCCAAACGTTGGGAATATGTGTCGGCAGAATTGGCAGACTGGCTATTTGAATTCATACAAAATTGAAGTTATTCGTAATACTGTGCAGGTCTACTCTCTCCGTGAGAGTCTTGATGCTATTTTAGCTATTTTTCAATTGTAAAATGTGTAGCATTGTACAAGCTCAACCAGTTTTACAACTGTCATGATAGCGTTTTAATACATGAAATTCTTAATACCAAATTACAAGTCAACAAATCATGTTTTATTTTGTGATTAATATTTTCAGATGTTTCCCTGTATGGTGTAACGGTTCGCATACGCAAAGCCAACTTTAACAGCATTATAAATTACATTTTTCGCTGCTTAAAGATTAATTAGCAAAATGTATTTGTCCGATACTTTATGATTATATCATTCTGCAACGCCTTTGATAAGGTCATTTTACTGAAATTGCTAATTTGTGATACAGAACACAAAACCGCAAAAGCACTGAATATCTATCGGTGCTTTCGATTGTTGTATAGTAGATATACACAAAAATATTTGACACCAAAGAAGAAACTGGTAGGAATGATTTTTGTAACCACTCTAACTACCGAATAAATACAGATACCTCAACTGTGTTATGCAGCATGGATTCAGTGATACCACTAAACAAATATTTCCGAATTTCAATTTCAAATCTATGTAATATCACAGCAATTTTGTCAATCTATATATAGGTAGAGTAAAAATGCTTTGTCAGGTGGTACAGACGAGTAACGGATTATCGCCAGACTTCGTTTGTGTCTGAACAAAAGACTCAATCCCAATTTCCAGATCCTAAATCCGTAGAACTTTTTGGATAAATAAAAATCCAATACGAGAAATTGTATATAGCGTTTCCTAATAAGAATGAGGTATAGCTTAACCTTACCCCGATAAAGCACAGCTTTATCTCCCCTCTCCTTATTAACTACGGTGTACACACAAGTCTGAAATAGCTGATTAACCAAGGTTTTACCCCACCCTAACCCTCCCCGATATATTGGGGAGTCACTGCGTTGGGCGGCGAGCCACTCTTGTTGCATGTGGCGTGAGGGAACTAGATTTCCGGTTTCCCCCCTTAGTGGGACTTAGACAAAAAACACCCATAAAAAAGTCTCAAATCTATATACAGAGAGACTTTGACATCGTTTTACTTGGTTGATTGATATATCTGGGTTTGAGCCGTTTTTGAGCATTTGGTGTATTTCCCTTACCCTGCACGGGTTTCAGGCTTGTTTATCCCGAAAAAATGTTTAAGTCCCGTTAGTAAGGGGGGATTAAGGGGGGTAATTCGACTTGTGTGTACACCGTAGCTTTATTAAGGAGATGGGTTGGGGCTAAAAAAACCGCCACTAACTATAATAGGGCGGTCTGGTTAAGCAATCGGAGGGTAATTACAGATTACTCTGCTAATAAATGAAATTGCTGTAACGAAGCTTGCACTTGCAAATTCGGCATTGGGCAATTCAATTTTGGATTTTAGATTGACGATTTTGGATTAAATTTTAATTCTAAAATCTAAAATCTGTCTTGAAAAGTTTGCTCAACGGGGGGAACCCCCGCACGCAACTTTATGTCTCCGACACGCTACGCGAACGCAAAATCTAAAATCTAAAATTCTTACTCCCTTCCATAAACACTCATTGGTTCCTTAATAAATCGGGTGTAGAGATGCTTAAACGTAGACTTAATTACGCGAGGCATACCAAAATCGATGGGCATCAACTTGTCTGGTAGCCGCCAATCTTCTATTTTTAATAAGTCAGGATTTAAATGCGGAAATTCTATGGCAGCAAGTTCTGGACAAACTCCTAATCTTTGGGAAGCTGCAACTGTAGGCACTTGTTCAGGAGAAACATTGAGGATTTCTATCATTGCCCGATCTAGAGCAAATATATCTGATGCGGCTGCTAAAATACCAAGTTGGCGAGGTTCGCCGTTGCTGGGTCCATTACCTTCATGACCGATTATGCCATCTAATATGGTTAAGTTAGGGTTAATTGCTCTGGCAGTTTCTACTAACATTTCACCAAATCTATTCGCGTCTTTTCCGGCTTCCATGTGCCACCAAGCTTTCATTTTGCCAGGGACGCAACCAAACAAGTTTTTTACGCCCAGTGTTAATGTCAATTGCATATGTGATTTCACTTTAGGTAAGTTAATCACTACATCTGCTTCCATTGCTTCTTTAGACAGCCGCAGATGGTTAAAATTATCACTAACGGTTTGGTAACGCTGACCGTGAAAATCGATGATGGGAAGATTGAGTTCTTCTAAAATAGGCAGATAGCCATTTGCCACTGCTACGCCCTTGGCACTGCCAAAAGCCGGACTATCGCCTAAAAATGGCTTACCGCCAACCTCAATTACCATTTGGGCAACTTCGTAAACTAGTTCGGCACGGGTGATACACTCTTTACCAGGACGTGTACCTGTAAGTAGATTCGGTTTGAGTAAAACGCGATCGCCTTTTTTCACAAATGCTGCCATCCCTCCAAAAGGTTCCAGGAGAATGACTAAGGATTCTCGTAACGCTTCTCGTTCGTAAGATGTAGCCCGAATTAAACTGACGGATGGTTTTTGAGTCTGCATGGATAGATAGGGGAGTGGGGAGTGGGGAGTGGGGAGTGGGGGATGAGGAGGATGAGGGAGATGGGGGAGATGGGGGGATGAGGGAGTAAAGAATAGTGAATAAATTCTTCTCAATGCCCCATAACCTATTATTCTGTCTTGAGCGGTAAGATACTACTCATCTGTTCTAGATTTAAGACTGTGGCTAAGTCTGCTTCACTCATCAATCCTCGTTCTAAAACAATTTGGCGCAAGGATTTGCCAGTTTCTAAAGATTCTTTGGCGACAGCAGCAGCATTTAAATAACCGATGTGGGTATTTAGTGCGGTTACTAAAGCTAAACTGCCTTCGGCATAAGCTAAACAACGTTCCTGGTTAGCAGTAATTTTCTGGATGCAGCGTTCGGTGAGTGCGGCGATGGTATTGCCGAGAATTTCGATACTGTGAATTAGGTTATAGGCAATCAGTGGCATCATCACATTTAATTCTAACTGCCCGGCTTGTGCGGCTAATGCGATCGCACTGTCGTAACCCATCACCTGAAAACACACCATTGATGTCATCTCTGCCATGACTGGGTTATATTTCCCTGGCATAATTGAGGAACCGGGTTGCACTGGCGGGAGTTGAATTTCTTTTAAGCCAGTTTTTGGCCCCGAATCCATCAGTCGCAAATCATGAGATATTTTGACTAAATCCTGCGCTAAGTTGCGTAAAGCACCGGAGACATTTACAAATGGTGCCATACTTTGCATGGCTGCCATGAGATGGGGCGCAGGTTCTAGGGGAGTTTCAATCAATTCTGAGAGAACTTCTACCACACGGGCGCGATACAGAGGATGAGTATTTAAACCTGTTCCGGCTGCACTACCTCCCAAGCCCAACACCATCAAATCTCCAGATGCGGTGTAAATCCGGTTTTGATGTTCTGTAAGGATTTGCGCCCAAGCCCGAAAATTTTCACCCAAACGCACTGGTACAGCGTCTTGTAAGTGGGTTCTGCCAGATTTGACGATATCTTGAAATTCTACAGCTTTGTTTTCTAAGGATGCGATCGCACTATCTAGTGCTGGGTGTAATATCTTGGATAATGCCAATAATCCACCAATGCGGATTGCCGTAGGAATCACATCATTGGTAGACTGCCCATAATTAACGTGATCGTTAGGACTAACACGTTTGTAATTCCCCTTTTCTTCACCAAGAATTTCTAAGGCGCGATTTGCTAGAACTTCGTTGACGTTCATGTGGTGGGATGTTCCAGCACCCGCCTGATAAACATCCACGACAAATTGATCGCGGAACTTCCCAGCCAAGATTTCATCAGTTGCTTGCACAATCGCCTGACTAATATCTTCGGGAATGCAATTCAGTTCACCATTCACAATTGCTGTAGCTTTTTTAATTATCAAACAAGCATCTACGTAAGTAGCTAAGGGCTTTATGCCGCTAATGGGGAAGTTTTCGATTGCCCGCAGCGTTTGAATGCCGTAATAAAAGCTACTAGCAATTTGGCGATCGCCCATCGAATCGCGTTCGATACGGAATTGGGAGTCTGTTTGTTCAGTCATAGTATTATTTTAAGAGAGCTACAGAAAACAGATTTTCCCACGCAGGCACACTCAAATACACTAATCTGCATATATTTTGCATATTTGCTTGGCTGCTTGTTGCTTTACACTTGTTAACTTTGATTTTTGAATTCCCTATGAGCATACCCAACTGGATTACTTTCTCTCGCTTATTAGGGATACCATTTCTGCTTTACGGTTTATATAATCCCACACCTCAAGCTAAGTGGATATGTTTAACGATTTTTCTGATTGCGGCCTTGACTGATTGGTTAGATGGCTATTTGGCGCGGAAACTCAACCAAATTACTGACTTGGGTAAATTTCTTGATCCTTTAGTAGATAAATTGTTGGTACTTGCGCCGTTGCTGGTTTTTATTGAATTAGGAAAAGTGCCAGCTTGGGGAGTGTTTTTGATTTTAGCGCGGGAATTAGCGATCGCAGGTTGGCGAGTAAATCAAACGACAATTACCGGGGCGAATATTTGGGGTAAACTCAAAACTGTTAGTCAAATAGTTGCGATCGCGCTTCTGATTGCACCTCTACCGGAAGTGTGGCAAATTCCCTCTCTGATTGCCTTTTGGGTTTCTGTCGCCCTGACTTTAATCTCTGGGGGTATTTATCTTTTGCCGCAAAAAGCTAGCACTGAACAGGAATGAAACGAGAATATAGTATTGTAATTCAGTGGTCGATGGAAGATAAAAAGTACATTGTCAGCCTACCTGAGTTTGGCCCCTATGCACACACTCATGGAAATACCTACGCGGATGCTCTCAATAATGGTGAGGAAGTGCTGGAACTTTTGATTGAAGATTACCAAGCACAAGGAAAACCACTACCAGAGCCTTTAACTGCAAATGTTTCTTTTCAGTTTATGTAATCCTACCTTAATATCTGGAGCAATTTACCTGATACCGCAAAATCCAATTCAGGAAAATACACAGGTAGATACAAAGTGAACCTAAAATAAAACCACTGTGGCGATCGCTTTGAAAAATTATTAAACAAAATTCTATGGGAGTTATTATAGTTCTTATCCCTAACTTCTGATATCTTGCACCTAACCCATTTACCGCCAGAGAATTAATTCTCTAGCTAATAGCACAAGTCAGTTAAAACTGACTCAAATACTGTTCAAGTCAGAGAAATCTGACTTGAGTTATAAGAAAGAGAAATTTATAAGAAGAATTCAGAACTCAGGAGTCAGAATTCAGAATGAATTCTGTACGAGTGGGTGATGAATATTGGTCAAAACCTCGCCCCTGGCGATGCCCTGAGCGTGGCCGAAGGGTGGGCGAAAAAAATTAAAATGTTCTCGCCTTAAAACTCTATCCCTTTATGGGTAGAGTATTCTGAATTCTGAATTCTGAATTCTGAATTCTGAATTCTGACTCCTGTTTTATTTCTTGGCGGGCTGAAAAGCTGGCGCAAGATATACAGCAGAATTTAAATTACTTCTGCATTACAACTAAATAATCCCGATCCGAATAAAAGTTTTTTCCATTCGGACTTGACTCTTTAATCACTTTCATTTGCGCCTTTTCTATTAACCACTTAATTGCTTCTGGTGAAGTGGGTTGATACAATACTTCGTCATTATCGTATGCAGCAAATCTTGTCCAACCATTCGGTGTAGTTATATTAGTTGTATGAATAAAAGCTCTCCCACCTTCTTTGAGAGTTTTATAAATACCGTTTAAGTATTTCCAAATTGTTAGTAAATCTAAATGTACAAATACATCGAAGGAATAGACAAAATCAAATTTTTCATTAAACTCAGGTTCAAATTGACAATTCTTTATTAAATGAAACTCTATCTGAGGATATTGCCTAAGCGCTGCTTCAGCCTTGTTTAGCATCTCTTCTGCTATGTCGAAACAGTATAATTTTTTTACCTTTTCAACTACTTTTGCGGCAATTCTACCACCACCAACACCTATTTCTGCCACCGTGCTATCTTGATAAATAAATGGTGTAATATATTCACTCACAATATTGACTGCATCTTCGACAGTCGCCCATTCATCACCTAAATAATTGACGTAATTATCTCTTTCATCATCTGTAATTTCTTGATTACCTAGAACAACTTGAGATTTATCCCATTTTTTGGCGTAATTGTTCCAGAATTCTTGATTAATTTCAACGTTTGATGGCTGCATTGGTAACTCCTATTGGTTATAGCGATAATATCTAAGTTAAACGAGATTAGTACTATATCAGTTTCTCAGAATTTTTTGAAACCACTCTTGGGTGCGATCGCCCATAGCTTCTAAAGAGTATAAAGTTTCTGCTTGCTGGCGACAAGCTTGGCGATCAATTTCATCCAAATGCTTAATTGCTTCTACTAAACCTTGGATACTATCTGGTTCCACCAAAAAACCAGTTTTGCCTTCTTGGACAATTTCTGTTAAACCACCCCGACGATAGGCAATTAAAGGCACTCCACAAGCAAGCGCCTCTATTGCGACATTTCCAAATGCTTCTATCCAACGAGGAGTTACTAAAACTGCTCGACATTGCCCTAACTCTTTTTGTAGCTCAACCGTTGGTAAAAATCCGACATATTCTATGGCAGCATCAGGGTATTCTTGACAAATCTTTTCCCAGTAAGATACATCCTGTTTTAATCCGAATATTTTCAGTGTAATGCCAGTTATTTCTGCTGCTGCTACTGCGTCTTCTAGTCCTTTTTCAGGAGCTATCCTACCTACCCACGCCAAGCTCTGAGTTGGTTTGGGACAAAATTGATAAATAGATAAATCCAAACCATTTAGCAGACAAATACACCGTTCTGCAAAGGTGAAAGTTGCTGCCTGTGTTTGACTGTGAACACCGATAGTATTCGGAAAATTGATTGCTACTTGTTCAATAATTTCATCCATTGCATCTGTCAAAGAACCCATACTGATCAGATGTGCGATCGGACATTTAAAAAATGGTGTTAAATACAATGGCAACCAATCATAAGCAAAATTAACAATCAAATCATAATCTGCTTGCACTTGGCGAGCATAATTCCACATATTCGCTAAAACAGAATTTTTATGCAGACAAATTGGATCGCTACGACTCTGATTTTGCGCTGGTATTTGTATTAGTTCTCCGGGAATTTCTGTAAGAGGTAATGAATTACTGACAGAACCCTGCGGTGCAACAATTTCTAATTGATGTCCTCGCCGCAGCATCTCTGTAGCAATATTACATAGGGTTAACTCTACTCCGCCTCCCAATCCTGAACCTAACGCACCCATTGGGGTAGACATAAATAATAATTTATGGTACATTTTCATCGGTAATTTATTTTCATAAAGATTAGAAAATGAATGTTTAGCTATTTCACTTATTATAAGTCGTAAACATTGACACTAAATGTAGTATAGTGGAGCAACAATTTATAATCAAGAGAGATTTTTGCATGAAAATGGCGTTAGTTGCTGGAGGTTATATTCCTGCTGCTCCTTTATCAAATTCTATTTTAACTCTGATGCAAGAGTATAAATACTTTTTAGAAAAAGTTGGACATGAAGTAGATATTTTTAACTATAAAGATGTTAATAAACTCCTAGATAAAATCAATCATAAAAATTATGATTTTGTCCATTTGCACACCTGTCAATTTGTTAGTGAATTCAATAAAAGGCTGGAAAAGAAGTATTGTTTTACCTGTCATTATGGTTATTTATCAAAAGAAGATAAATGGGATAAAGATTTTCAAGAAGGATTTCAAGATTACTTAAATGCACCTGGGATAATTGCCCTTTCTCATGCAACAAAAGATATTTTTCTGAATGCAGGCTATTCTGGATATATGTCAGTGCAAGTTAACGGTATTGATACTAAAAAACTCGATTTCAAAGACCAAGGAAATAATAAAGCTATTTGTTTAGGTTGGATTCAACCAAGAAAACAGCAGAAATTATTGGCAGAAATAATAGATGGAAAAGTCGCTATAGATTTTGTTGGACCTTTAGATGATCCTGGTTTTGTCGAAGGAACAACAACAAAATATTTAGGCGTATGGAGTTTAAAACAAGTTTATTCTCATATCACAAATTATAGTTGTTTGGTTTTAATTAGTGATGGAGAAGTTGCACCGCTCGTAGTCCTAGAAGCGATGGCGGCAGGTTTATCTATCGTTGTTTCGGAATCTGCTAGTGCTAACTTACACTCCAAAGACTTTATTAGAGTTTTGCCAGATGATATATTAACCAATGCTACTGCCGAGAATCAAAAAATTGTTTGTGACACAATTATTGAATTGATTGAAAAAAATAAATTTCTTCGCCGGCAAATTGTAGAATATGTCAGTGAGAATTTTGATTTTAGTCAGATCATCAAAAACTATATTCAGATTATTGACGATTTTACTAACTTTGACTATCAGCAGGTCATAAATTAATAATTTTGCTAAAACCGGATGACAGCAACAGGTATGGATTTAGCAGCTAGGTGTTAGAGCAAACATTAGGATATTTAAGGAAGCAGATAATGAATAAAGAAACGATAGAATTTATTGAAAGAGCATCGTTAGCAGATGGAGATTATGTTTCAGTTGGGTTTGAAATTATTAAGCCAGACAAATGTTTTCCCAACATGATTGTAGAAGATATCAGCGCTTCCAGTTGGCCTGAACTCAGGCGCGAAATTCCCCATAACTGGTATGTAGATAAGAAACAAAGAAATATTGGCTTCCTCAGTCGAGATGAAGCTCATATTCTTTATAATAATGCCCTGAAGTTTAGAGGTAAAAAAGCTTTAGCAATTGGTTGCTGGTATGGTTGGTCTGCATGTCATATCGCATTGGCAGGAGTAGAATTAGATGTAATTGATCCTCTATTAGGCAGAGAAGATATTTATGAAAGTGTAAATAATTCGCTGCAATGTGCTGGTGTTCGTGACTTGGTTAATTTAGTAGTCGATTATAGCCCAGAAAAAGTAGAAGAATTAGCAAATAAATCGGAACGCAAGTGGTCGTTAATTTTCATTGACGGCTCTCATGAAGCTCCGAGTTCGCTGAATGATGCAATTATTTGCGAGCAATTTGCAGAGTCAGATGCTTTAATTTTATTTCATAATTTGAATGTTCCTGATGTTGCCCAAGGTTTGGATTACTTAAAGCAAAAAGGGTGGAACACAATGATTTATCAAACCATGCAAATTATGGGGGTTGCTTGGCGCGGGAATATTGAGCCAGTCCTACATCAGCCTGATCCCAAAGTTAATTGGAGTCTACCAGACCATTTAGAAAACTATTCTGTAAGTGAATTATCGACTGATTTAGTCAATGAATTTATAGAAATTATTACCACTATTCGTCACTACACTTTGTTGGGTGAAATACGTTTATTTTCACTCTATTCTTTAGCAAGGAAAATTTGTATAGAAGATATTCCCGGAAACTTTGTTGAATGTGGAAGTTATAAAGGGGGGGCAGCAGCGCTTTTAGCATTCGTAATCAAGCGCTACAGCCTTCGCCCACGTCTACTTTATGCCTGTGATACTTTTGAAGGAATGCCCGAACCAACTGGAGTTGATATATACAACGGAATACCCGCAAATCTAACAGGGTTTGGAGTTGGCGCTTTAAAAGCTCCAATTACAGAAAATATAGAGTCAGTTTGTCAACTGTTAAAGGTCAAAGATATTGTTGTACCTGTTAAGGGTTTATTTGCTCAAACATTGCCTCAATATAAGTCAGAGATAGGTAGTATTGCCTTGCTACACGCTGATGGAGACTGGTATGAATCAACAATGGATATTTTCAATACCCTTTATGACAGCGTTGTTCCTAATGGTCTGATTCAGGTAGATGACTACGGTCATTGGGACGGTTGCAAGAAAGCTTTACATGATTTTGAAAGTTTGAGAGGGGAGCAATTTAACCTTTATCGAATTGACTACACGGCGGTGTGGTTTAAGAAGGGTGAAGTGATAGATGCCCAACAAATCTAAAAATTGGTATGAAAGTTACTCTTTTCCAATCCCAAATTCCGAATTTTTCGCGCCAGTTGACCAATTCTGCTTGGCGGCTTTTGCTGATGGGAATTATTCTGAGTATATTTTTTATATTCTTATATGGTTGTCAGGGGACAGTCCAGAAGAATGACGGAGTAATTCATCTGAGTTTATGGCAATCAATCAATCCCCCTAGTAATCGGGATGTGTTTAACAAACTAGTAGATAAATTTAATCAGACTCATACTGATGTTCAGGTGGAATCTATCTTCATCGGTCAACCCCAATTGCCAAAAATATTAACAGCAGTTGTGGGCAATGCGCCTCCAGATATTCTGTCATTCGATCCTCAATTGACCGGTCAGTTTATGGAATTAGGGGCAATTCGACCTTTAGAAGAATGGCTGGACAAATTGCCTTTGAAGTCGGAAATTAGCCCCAACTTATGGGAGGAATTAAAATTAGACGGTCATCTTTGGTCAATTCCACTTTACACGGCCAATCTAGGCATTTTTTACCGACCTAAACTTTTCCAAGCTGCGGGAATTACGCAAATTCCTCAGACTTGGGAAGAGTTGAGGGAAGTTGCCAAAAAATTAACCATAGACCGGAATGGCGATAATCGACCTGAACAGTACGGAATGTTACTGCCTTTTGGAAAGGGAGAATGGACTGTCTTTAGTTGGTTCCCCTTTTTATTGAGCGCTGGCGGAGAGATTGTTACCAATAACCGTCCAAATTTGATGAATGCAGGTGCGATCGCAGCCTTACAATTTTGGCAAGACCTATTAAAAGATGGTTCAGCAACTCTTTCTTCCCCAGAGCGAGGTTATGAAGAAGACGCTTTTATAGCAGGTCGCGTTGCTATGCAGATCACAGGCCCTTGGACTTATATAATGAAGTCCAATGTTGACTTTAACGTATTCCCTATACCTGCAAATCTTAAGCCGACGACGGTGACAGCCACTGGAAATATGTATTTGATGAAGACCACACCAGCAAGAGAGCAAGCTGCACTCAAATTTTTAGAGTATGTCTTGAGTGAAAAATTCCAAACAGAATGGAGTATGGGGACAGGTTTTTTACCAGTTAACCTCAAATCTGCCCAAAGTCAGGCTTATCAAGGATTTCTCAAGCAAAAACCTGTCTTGAAAGTCTTTATTGACCAAATGCCTGTAGCAGGTTCTCGGCCAATCATTCCTGGCTATAGTCGTTTGTCTGACAGTTTAGGTAGAGCCATCGAAGCCACCATGTTAGGCGCGTCTCCAAAAACAGCACTCAAACAAGCCCAAGCAAACCTCGATTCAATTTGGGATTCCCTGCAATCTAGATGAAATCTAAAATTCTGCCAGCACCTCTAAAACCTGGTGACTTGCTACGAGTTATTGCGCCCAGTGGGGCTTTACGAGAATTTGAGCCGTTTGAACGGAGTTTAGAAATTTGGCGATCGCACGGCTATCAAGTAGAAATCAGCCCAAAGATAGATGACAAATGGGGATATTTAGCCGGCAGAGATGAAGAACGCCGTAACCAGCTAGCAGCAGCATGGCAAGATCCAGATTGTCGCGGTATCCTCTGCGCTAGAGGTGGTTTTGGTAGCACCCGCATCTTAGAAAATTGGCATTGGCAACAAAACTCAGAACTTCCCAAGTGGTTGATTGGCTTTTCTGACATCACCGCCCTTTTGTGGAGCCTTTATAACGTCGGGATTTCCAGCGTTCATGGTCCAGTGATGACAACTCTCGCCGATGAGCCAGATTGGTCAATCGAGCGATTGTTCAATTGGCTAGAAGGGCGACCTCTCGAACCTCTCAAAGGTTATGGTTGGGGTGGCGGGATTGCTACTGGCATTTTGCTACCAGGAAATCTCACAGTAGCAACTCATCTTTTAAATACACCAATGCAACCAAATTTCGATGGTGTGATTTTGGCACTTGAGGATGTCACAGAACCACCCTACCGCATTGACAGAATGCTAACACAGTGGCGTTTAAGTGGTTCTTTATCAAAACTTCGGGGGATTGCTTTGGGGGGTTTTACTCGGTGTCAAGCCCCGCCAAATGTTTCTAGTTTTAGTGTGGAAGAAGTTCTGCGCGATCGCTTAGGCGATTTGGGGATTCCTGTTGTCTCTCATCTACCTTTTGGTCATGATAGCCCGAATGCAGCCTTACCAGTGGGTGTAGAAGTAACTTTAGATGCCGACGAAGGAATCTTAATAATTCGTAATTCGTAATTCGTAATTCGTAATTTATATAGGGCGATGTAAATTTTTTTTCAAAGTACATAAGCCAATTGCTGGTATAATTCCTAGAATTATTGCTGTAAATAATTGTCCACTCCAATACAATATAAAATTACGGTTGGCTTCTGGAATCAAGTTTTGTAGAACGAAAAGCAACCAAACCAAAATACTAATTAATAAGAAAGAAATTGAGGGTAAAAAATTCCACCACCAAATACCTGCTGTATATCGCCTCAATACCAGCCATTGGCAAATCCCCAGCCAAATTCCAGAAATTATATATGCGATCGCAGATAGAAATCCCAAAATCAAAGTATCTTCAAGAGATGATGAGGCAATGGTTGAAATGTAGTTAATCCAGGCTGTAGAAACACCGTTGGCAATTAGCCAACCGACGCTAGTAGCAAATATCCACTGCCAACCCGGTAAATATCGGTAAAGGATTAGGCTCTGGTCGGCAGCGAAAATCACGGCAAATACAACGTTACTGAGACTTCTAACCAAAATGCTCCATGTTTGTGGTTGGATAGCAACGCTAGGTGAGAAACTCTGGAGAATAATTTTCTCTAAGGCGATACTGGCAACGCCACCCACAACCCATCCGCTCAGGGTCATTAAGGTAAACTGAATAAAGAACCTCTGTCGCTGCGATCGCGGAATCAAAAACTTTCCTGAGTTAGGCTCGTTATTAGCAGATGCAACATGATCGGGACTGTTAGAGTCAGTTTGCATAGGAGTTAGGGGAGTGGGGAGTGGGGAGTGGGGAGTGGGGGATGAGGGAGAGTGAGAATTTTAGATTTTAGATTTTGGATTTTGGATTAAATTTCAATCTAAAATCCAAAATCGCGCGATGTGCAACTTATTCTTAAAACCCCACTTCCATTCCTCTCCCCGAAGCGGGGAGAGGCTTTAAGTCTTGCTCCCCTTCCCTCGTAGGGAAGGGGCTGGGGGTTAGGTTAGAGAGAAAGTTGCACACCGCGTAAAATCTAAAATCCAAAATTGAATTGCCCAATCCTCAGTTCAATATTGATTCTTGTTTTATCCTATTTCCCACTCCCTACTCCCTACTCCCCACTCCCCACTCCCCTTTTACTCCAAACCTGCTGAAAAAGCGTAATCCCAGAATGATAAGCTAAACAGTGGCATAAAAATTGTGACTTAGGGTGAAGTAATAAATGGGTGTTTCCTCAACGACTCCTCATCTCTTACGGGCTGCTCGTGGTGAAGTAGTAGATCGTCCCCCTGTATGGATGATGCGACAAGCGGGACGATATATGAAAGCATATCGAGACTTAAGAGATCAGTATCCTTCGTTTCGCGATCGCTCGGAAATTCCAGATGTAGCAATTGAAGTTTCCTTGCAACCGTGGAGAGCTTTCCAACCAGATGGAGTAATTTTATTTTCTGATATTGTCACCCCATTACCTGGTTTGGGCATTGACATGGACATCGCCGAAGGTAAAGGGCCAATCATTCACTCGCCCCTCCGCACTCAAGAACAAATTGATCGTCTGCGTCCCTTAGAACCAGAAGCAGCCCTACCATTTATCAAAACCATTTTACAAGCGCTGCGCTCGGAAGTAGGCGATAAATCAACGGTGTTGGGCTTTGTGGGTGCGCCGTGGACGTTAGCAGCTTATGCAGTTGAAGGAAAAGGCTCTAAAACCTATTCCATCATCAAAAACATGGCATTTTCCGACCCGACGATATTGCATCAACTGTTAGCTAAATTAGCAGATGCGATCGCTATCTATGCCCGCTATCAAATTGACTCTGGCGCTCAAGTTGTGCAAATGTTCGATTCTTGGGCGGGTCAATTGAGTCCTCAAGATTATGACACCTTTGCTCTCCCCTATCAGCAGAGAGTTTTCCAGCAAGTCAAGCAAACCCACCCCGATACACCTTTGATTTTGCTAGTTAGCGGTAGTGCGGGTGTGTTGGAAAGAATGGCACAATCTGGCGCTGATATTGTCAGTGTAGACTGGGCAGTGGATATGGCAGACGCACGAGCAAGATTAGGTAAACAAGTAAAAGTTCAGGGAAATCTTGACCCAGGCGTACTATTCGGCTCTAAACAGTTTATCCGCGATCGCATTCTCGATACCGTTCGCAAAGCTGGCAATTGGGGTCACATTCTCAATCTCGGTCACGGTGTCCTCCCAGAAACTCCCGAAGAAAATGTTGCTTTCTTCTTTGAAACCGCAAAGGAACTTAATCTTGCAGGAGTTAAGGCTTGAGAGTGAGGAGTTATGAGTTAGGAGTTATAGCGGTTCTCGACAAGCGTGAGGTACAATTTTGACCTCTCTCCAAAAAGGAGAGAGGCTTTGAATTGTTCCCCCTTCCCGCGACGAGTTGGGGGTTAGGGGGTTAGGTCTATATTGCATACCTGTACCTCACATGATTGAAAATGGCTATATAAACTATAAAGTTATCAGTTGCGAGGTGCAAAGTTATTTTTTTTCATTCTTAACTCCTAACTCCTAACTCCTAACTTTATTAATAACTCCTGATTGGGAACTTTTAACTTAATTCTTAACTCCTAACTCCTAACTCCTAACTTATTAAAATCTTACTATGAGCCAGAAACGGATTTTAGTGACTGGTGCAAGTGGTTGTATAGGTCATTATTTAACAGAAGCCTTAATTAAAGAAACAGATCACGAACTGTATCTACTAGTTAGGAACCCAAGTAAACTGCAAGTTGATACCAAGGCACGTTCAGGCATCAACGTTTTGCAAGGTGATATGCAAAATATTCAGCAATTTGCCGATTTGCTATCCACAATTGATACGGCGGTACTCACAGCCACAGCTTGGGGTGGTGATCAGACATTTGATATTAATGTCGTCAAGACTATAGAGTTGCTCGAACTGCTAGATCCAGAACGTTGCCAGCAGGTGATTTATTTTTCGACAGCTAGCGTTTTGGATCGTTACAATCAACCATTAAAAGAAGCCGGGGAAATTGGTACAGATTACATCCGTTCTAAATATGAGTGCTTACAGAAAAAAGAAAAATTAGCGATCGCACCCAAAATTACCACACTATTTCCGACTTTAGTAGTGGGCGGTGATGCCAATAAACCCTATTCTCACCTCACATCTGGCATTCCAGAAGTTACGAAATATATTAATTTGATTCGCTTTTTGGAAGTAGACGGCAGTTTTCACTTTATCCACGCACGAGACATTGCTACTGTAGTGCGATATTTAATTGATCATCCTCCCGAAAATGATCAACCACGTCGGTTGGTTTTAGGTCAAGCACAGTTAACAGCTAATCAAGCAATAGAAGAAGTTAGCGCTTATTTGAGAAAAAAAATTTACTTTCGCATTCCCATATCTTTAGCATTGGCTAATTTGATTATTATTCTGTTCCGCATTCAGATGGCTGCTTGGGATAGGTTTTGTATGAACTATCGGCATTTCACTTATGAAAAATTCATCAATCCTGATAGTTTCGGCTTGCCAAATTATTGTGTAACCATGAGTGATGTTTTAAAAATTAGTGGCGTTGAGGTTAGCTCTGACAAACTGCAAGAATTATCGTAGCCCCTTCGAGTATAACTGGAAAAACTTTTCCCAGATACTTAATAATTACCTGGAAGTATTGAACCTACAGCTTAGTTCTCTTTTGCTTCAATTTGAATAATGTCTTCTAAGCTTGCAGGATAACCATGAGAATGAAGACTGCTAAGAATTTTTTCTAATACCTCCAAGCTTGGGCGACGCGTACCATTTGCTATGGCGTAGACCGTTTGGGGGCTTACTCCATCAACCCACTTACCCAAAACGTAAGAAGTAATTCCAACAGAATCCAAATATTGTTTTAACGTAATCGTAATTTTTATAGTTTTTTTTTCCTGCACTGCTGGATACCTTGACTTTTTACTCTACTTCAAGTAGAGTATTGAATATGAATAAACTAAGTGTTTTAAAGAAATCCCTAATGGAGCAGTTACCATTATCAGAACAAAAACCCTGCCGTGTCCAGGGTGGTGAGGCAACGACAGATGTCATTGTATCCTCTTACATTACTGGGAATGCGGAAGTTTTTGCAAACATAATGAAATTACATATTCCGAAAAATTCTATCGTTGCTGATGTTACCTATGGCAAAGGTGTTTTTTGGCAACATATTCCAGTAAATCAGTATCGGATACTTTTTTCAGATATTGATGCGAAAGTGCAGACAGACCCCATTCATGAAGTTGAAGTTAAGACACAAATAGACAGTAGGATGCTTCCATTTCAAGATAATTCTCTTGATTGTATGGTATTTGATCCACCTTATATGGAAGGTCTATTTCGCTCCTCAGTTGGACAATTAGCAGGGTCAGGAACACACTCAGCTTTTAGAGATCATTACTCTAATGGTAAAGCCATAGAACATGCAGATGACCAACCAAAGTGGCATGATGCTGTTGTAGATTTATACCTTAAAACTGGTCTAGAAGCATATAGAGTAATAAAACCTAAAGGTATTTTTATAGTTAAGTGCCAGGACGAAGTAAGTGCTAACAAACAGCGATTAACCCATGTAGAGATTATTACAGCGTATGAATCTTTAGGCTTTTACACAAAAGATTTGTTTGTAGTCATGCGAGCTAACCAACCTGGTGTTAGCAGACTAAAAACTCAAGTACATGCGAGGAAAAATCATTCTTACTTCTTAATATTTCAAAAGATGAAAACTCGCATTTCTAACGTAGTTACTCTTCGGCAATAAAAGGTAACTTACCTTTTTCTTCAACAATAACAACCTCTTTAGGTTCATTTTTGCTCTGCTCTTCTATTATTGTGTCTAGAAGACTAAATATGTTAGCTGTAAATATACCTGTAGCAGGCCATCTAACTTTAACTGTTGTTGCTAACAAATATTGCCGTTGTGCTTCTGTGTATTTTCGGAAGTTAGTTCGAGGTAAATCTTTGTTTTTAGCGAAAACAAAATGCCACTTATCCTCGAATGTAAAGCAATTTACTGCTAATATATCAAACTCGCCCACAACAAGATTAGTTGTCTCAAGCTTCGATCCATCTGGCAATGTTACTGTTCTTCGGTCGCTAGCATCAACTTGTGATACCCCTTCAAAAGTTCCATCATTTAAAACTTTATTACGGGCAGTTTGAAGAGATTTAGCTTCAATTTTAAATTCATGACCTTTATATGTGATACGGAGGTCGCCCTTTTTCTTTCGGTCATGATCATCGTCTTTAACCAAGCTTGCTATAGTCCCAGCATTTTTAAGGATATTACGCAGCTTAATTTCAGCTACATAGCCAAATACCATTCCGCGTAGGCTACCATTTTCAAGAATTGCTTGACTAAGTTCGTCAACCGTAATACTCCAACGTTCTAAAATATTATACATATAGCGGATAAAAAAAAACTTATGTGTATTAAAATAACGTTTTTAATAAAAATAGGACTTACGCAAAACTATACCCTGTAGGGGCAATTCATGAATTGCCCCTACCTGGAATTAAGGGTTTCGGCTATTCTTTGCGTAAGTCCTGAAAAAGTCAATCACTCTTTATTTTCGTTAGAGTGGAATAACAATCAAAGTGTGAGGATTGATACTACATGCGAATCTTGTTAGTGTATCCGATATTTCCCAAAACCTTTTGGTCTTATGAAAAAATCTTAGAGTTAGTCGATCGCAAAGTTTTATTACCGCCTCTAGGTTTAGTAACAGTAGCCGCGATTCTGCCCCAAGAATGGGAATTCAAGCTGGTCGATCGCAACATCCGCCCAGCAACAGAAGCAGAATGGGCATGGGCAGATGTAGTAATTCTCTCCGCGATGATTGTCCAGAAACAAGATTTACTCGACCAAATTCAGGAAGCAAAAAAACGTGGTAAGTTAGTCGCAGTTGGCGGTCCCTATCCCACCTCTGTACCTCACGAAGTTGAAAACGTTGGCGCAGATTTTCTGATTCTGGATGAAGGGGAAATCACGCTACCCATGTTTATTGAGGCAATAAAAAGGGGAGACACATCTGGCACTTTCCGCGCCACAGAAAAACCTGATGTCACAAGCACACCAATACCCCGCTTTGATTTATTAGAATTGAATGCCTATGATATGATGTCGGTGCAGTTTTCGCGTGGGTGTCCCTTCCAGTGCGAATTTTGCGACATTATTGTTCTCTACGGGCGCAAACCGCGCACCAAAACCCCAGCACAACTGTTAGCAGAGTTAGATTACCTCTATGAACTCGGTTGGCGGCGGGGTGTGTTCATGGTGGATGATAACTTTATTGGCAACAAGCGAAATGTGAAATTGTTGCTGAAAGAGTTAAAAGTCTGGATGGCAGAACACAAGTATCCCTTCCGATTTGACACTGAAGCTTCAATTGACTTAGCAGAAGACTCAGAAATGTTGGAGTTAATGGTTGAGTGTGGTTTCGCGGCGGTGTTTTTGGGAATCGAAACGCCGGATGAGGATAGTTTGCAAATGACCAAAAAGTTTCAAAATACTCGCAGTTCCCT
The DNA here is from genome assembly GCF_036919575.1 of Nostoc sp. GTDB lineage: Bacteria > Cyanobacteriota > Cyanobacteriia > Cyanobacteriales > Nostocaceae > Nostoc. The sequence continues at coordinate 133,045 of NZ_JBALBY010000010.1, forward strand.
AACTGAGTCAGTGCAAACCATCACCAAAGCGGGATTACGCCCAATGGCTGGGTTTATTATCGGCTTTGATGGCGAAAAAGCAGGTGCAGGCGATCGCATTGTCCGCTTTGCTGAACAAGCAGCTATTCCCTCAACAACCTTTGCCATGTTGCAAGCGTTACCAAATACCGCGCTTTGGCATCGCCTGAAAAAGGAAGGACGACTACGGGAAAATCAAGATGGCAACATCAACCAGACAACATTGATGAACTTCCTCCCCACCCGTCCCCTGGAAGAACTTGCACGAGAATATATTGAGGCATTTTGTACTTTATACGACCCAGTGCAGTACTTGGATCGCACCTACCGCTGCTTCTTAATGATGGGTTTGCCGAGTTGGAAAGCCCCAGCGAAAATGCCAGAGTTGGTAGTTGTGAAAGCGTTGCTGACTGTAATTTGGCGACAAGGCATCAAACGGGAAACCCGTTGGAAGTTCTGGCATCATTTGTTCAGCATTCTCAAGCGTAACCCTGGAGTTGTTGAGCATTACCTCGCCGCTTGTGCCCACAACGAGCATTTTCTAGAGTATCGCCAAATTGTACGCGATCAAATTGAAAGTCAGCTTGCAGAATATCTAGCACAAGGTGCAGAAAAGCCATACGTGCTATTGAAGGCAAAAGCAGAAGAAAAAGCTGAAGCGGTAGTCAGTTAAGGCCAGGGCTATTTCATTCTCATCTAGCCCGCCTCAGAATGAATTCTGAGTCTAATAGCGAAAGTCGTCTCAAGACGACTTAAGAATTGGTTATAGTCCGTTTTAACGGACTTTAGCTAAAAGCCAAAGAACTTCAGTTCCGGGCGGTTTATGTCTAGAATGAAATAGCCCTGTAGTTAAGGCTGGTAATGGGTAATAGGTAATAGTAAGACTCTATTTTCTCTCTTCTGTAACTCTTTTTTGAAGAATTGGTATAATTACTGCCCATGATTTGAGAGTTATGGAAGCAGTAGTGCTACAAAGTTAGGGATACTAGTGAGTACCCCTAACTTTTTTAGGTTTTGGACTTGAACTATCAACATTACACATCTAATTTTAATAAAAAATATAAATTTCCGATAAAAGTCTCATTATCTATTAAGTTTAAATACTGAATCATAATGATAGTACATGAGGTGATTAATTCAGTCCATTTTTCAGTAAAAATACTTTAAATAAAGAGCTATTTAAATATACAAATAAAAGCCAAAATAATGATTGACGTTGCCAAAGCATAGCTGTTAGAACTTAAGTAGCGAGACGGACGGAGTGCTAAAAATATTACTGTCTAAATTGTTTTACCTACTTAATTAATTCTGATATGAAAGCTACTTTGTTGACTGCCTTGATTGCCGCTACAGCTACCTTGACCGGATTAGTTTCCAAAGTAGAAACTGCATCTGCTGCTGGTTTTACTTGGAATAATACCTGGACTCAACCAGCGATATCTAGTGGTTTTAACGCTGATCCTTTTCAACAATTTGTCCAACAAGAAGGTATTGCTCTCCCAAATAGCGGACAAGTTAAATTAGACCCTAGTAAATTAAACCTAAAATACGACTACAAAGTATCTGTTGACTTTATCAATGAGGGCGCTAGTTATAGAAACCAGTTAGCCTTCAATGCCACAGGAACTACTAACAGTTCTGGACTGCTTTTTAAGGATGCTTCTTGTAACGAATCTAAGTGTATAATGAGCGGGGCCAGTAGTGGACTAAAAATCGGTGATGGGGTCAATATTGGTACTATTGCCGGAGGTACTCAACTGGACTTATTTTTGAAAGCTGATGGTTTTAACAATTCCAATGGCAATATTTTTGGTACTCAAACTGCCTCTAATGCTGACGGACTACAGCACGTAGTTGCTTATGCTTATAACAACTACATCATTCTGGGGTTTGAGGATTTATATGGGGGTTTACACGCAACTGGTAACTTGAACCAAAATTCTGACCGTGACTTTAATGATCTTGTCGTCGTTCTTGATATCGGCGAGGCAAATGTTAGAGAGCTAATTGGCGCTACCGTTCCTGAGCCATCTGTTACTCTGTCAATGTTCGCGCTGGGAGCAGTTGGTATGTTTGGATTGCGTCGTCGTCAAACTCGCACTTCTAACTAAACTTTGAACGTTCTTAATATAGGATGCGTTTAGTTTGATTGAAAAATAGTAAGTGATTAATCGCATTTTCACCCGTACACTTCTACGGGTGAATTTTCGTGTATAGTGGCATTTATATTTTATCTACCGCGATCGCGTTCTAAATCATCAATTACTTTTTGCAAATACCACTCGTCTGACATCCCAGGATGATAATCCTGCTTCTGCTGAATCAATCGTTCGGCAATTTCCCAATATCCCCCAACCATTCGCAAAAGTCGCTGACGTAGCAGGTGATATTTTTGCTTTTTTGCCTCTGGACTAAATTTCTGGATTTTTTCTAGGCTAGTTAAGACTTGTTGATAATTTCCCCAGTCTTCTTGTTCACAAAAGATACTCGCCGCCCGTTGATAATCTTCCAGAGCATTTTGCATTTCTTCTAAGCAAGTATAGGCAATGCCGCGATTGTAGTAAGCTTGAGCATCATCGGGATTGATTTGCAGCGCTTGGGTGTAATCTTGAATTGCACCGAGATAATTGCCCGTTGTCCGATAGGCATTACCTCTGGCAATATAGACTAAGGTATCTTGGGGTTGCATCTGGAGTGCTTGGTTAAGATCCGCGATCGCACCTTGATGATCTCCCAATACAGAACGGGCTTTGCCTCGGTTGCGATAGACAATGGAAGAATGAAAATTTAGTCGCAATGCTTGATTAAAATCTGCGATCGCTTCTCGATAATTCCCCATTTTACAACGCACAACCCCACGACAGCAGTAAGCTTGGGCATCTTGCGGATCGGCTTTTAATACCCAGTTTAAATCGGCGAGTGCCTCTTGGGTATCTCCCTTTTCAGCTTTTTCTAATAATTGCGTGAAATATTCATTTGTGGATAAAATTGGCGCATTTGGAGAACCTGATTGCTGTACAACAGGTAATTCTTTGGGTTGTAGTTGTTTAATTAGTTCCAGACACAGACGACAATTCTCTTTATCCTGTTGTTCCAGATATAATTGTGCAGCCTTTTTAAAGTTAGCGATCGCATCTTGAATATAACCCTGTTTGCGCCGCACCATCCCCCGCAGATTATAAGCAGCAGCATAATTCAGATTCAGACGAATAGCACGGTCAACATCCTCCAGCGCCCCCGGCAAATTTTTCAGCGCCACCCTAGCCAATGCACGACAATAATATGCTTCTACACTCTCAGGATTAAGCTTCAGGGCTTCGGTATAATCGGAAACAGCCTTAAGGATTGCACCTGAGTCATAATATGCCAAACCCCGTTGCAAGTAAGCTTCGGGAAAGTAAGGTGTCAGTTCTAAAGCCTGGTTAAATTCTTCAATTGCTCCAGCGTAGTCTTTTCGCCTAGCCTTTTCCAATCCTTTATTGTAGAATTCGTCATTCATGGCATTTGTTTGGTTGATTCAGTTAGTTAAATTCCAGTAGGCTTCCTTCGTAGCCTAACCTATGCACTCACCCTTAATATTCTAAGTATTCAGCGTGGCTTTGCTTGATTTCGTATTTTGAGTGAATTGAAACGAACACACCACCCTAAGAGAATTTCAGTGCGTTTCAACGCACTTTAGCTATTAGGGACTGACAAATAAAAAAATATCTAAAAATTTCTTGTGGTGCGGGCATCTTGCCCGCTAATCACCAAGGACGGGCTTTTCGGCCCATCCCACAAGATGGAATAATTTATTTTTTGGAGTTCCCTTAGCCCGCAATTTATTGCAGTGGACTGTCATGGCTTTAATGTTGCAAAAAAAATGTAGGTTGGGTGGAGGCAAAGCGTAACCCAACATCCTGATAATCAGTTGGGTTGCGCGGAGCGCAACCCAACCTACCTCTACGTCTAATGCACTATTAAAGCCATGAGGGTCCACTACGCGCATTTCAAAAATCAAATACTAGTCCTATAGCCAACGCAAGTAAACAACCACTATCAGCCCGATTATTTTCAATTCCAAATAAAAAAGCTGGGGAAATGACTACATTCAATTCCCCATCTCTCGTAGATTGTAAAATATTTACAGTTAACTAGAATTATTCTGAAAGCAAGCTAGGAGAAGTTAGTACAAAAACATCCCTACTTCCTTGAGCCTCAGTCTGTGGTTTTATGGGAGTGGTAAAGTGCAAAAAATCATGGTCATTAACCAATAATAGTTCTCCCGGATTTAGAATTTTGCTAAACACAGGCTTTTCTTTTTTGGCAGTATACAAATGTGTTTCTGCACCTTCAATATTATCTCTATCTACTGAGAATATGCCAATAAAATCAGTACCATCTTGATGTATGCCTTCAGGCGCTGGATTACCCAAATTATCTGGCGAACAAATAGTTCTAATTTGATGAACTCCGATTTCAGCTTCAGGATGAAGTTTACAAGAATCACTAAATGCTAAGACAAGATTTCTAAAAATATCAAGTTCTATGAGTGCATCATCTAATTCTGCAAACTCTCTTTTTACATCACCCACTAATGGATTATACTCTTTAGTTTGAAAGAGGTAGCCATGAGGTAATTTGATTAACTGATTTCCAGAAGCTGTGAACCGAGACAATCTTCTCGAACGATAGTTGCCTTTGATATAAGGATCAATAGGCATATTACTAAAAAATGCCTTAAAACCTTCTGGATTGATCGAATTTACCTTTCTTAGAGTAAACAGAAAAGCATATTCTAATTCCGTTGCTGTCCACACTTTTTGCATAGGATTTACCTCCTTGCACGTTGAAATTCTCCCAGATTTTTCTTTATGGGAGGCTTATAACACCTAGTATATGCTACTTTTTATTAAGATGTTGTTAATTTAACTACAGAATTTGACACTTTATGATATATAAAGTTACTCAAATGCTGTCACAGGGCGGAGTAATGCTGATGGGTGTATGAGTAGCTGCTGAAAAGATTTGCTGATGGGGGTTCGGTGAGAAAGAAATCGACGTATATTTACTAGAGCAACAAGGTTCCATAATGATTGATTGGCTTTACCGTTACCCACCTTTATATTCAGGTATTCTGCTAAAACGCTACAAGCGGTTTTTTGCTGACGTTCAACTTACTTCTGGCGAAATAGTCACAGCACACTGTCCCAATACAGGGCCAATGACTGGAGTATCAACTCCCCAAAGTGCTGTACAGCTTTCCAAAAGCGATAATCTGAACCGCAAATTGGCTTACACTTTAGAACTAATTCAGGTACATGACAATCAGCCGACTTGGGTAGGTATAAATACTTTTTTGCCCAATCGGGTGGTAAAACTGGCTTTGGCGAAACATCTTTTCCCAGAATTGGGCGACTATAGCCAAATCAAGGGCGAGGTGGTTTATGGGCTAGATAAAAAAAGTCGAGTGGATTTTTTCTTGACGGGGAGTGATGAGGAACGCCCGATTTATTTAGAAGTGAAAAATACAACTTTTTCTGAGGGGAGATTAGCCTTATTTCCTGACACGGAGACTACAAGAGGACAAAAGCACTTGCGAGAACTAATGGCGCTGTTACCTCTAACTCGTGCAGTGATGCTTTACTTTATCAATCGTAGTGATTGTACTGAGTTCTCGCCTGGCGATCGCACAGATCCTATATATGGTAAATTATTACGGGATGCGATCGCTCTTGGTTTAGAAGTCTTACCTTGCCGTTTTGACATTTCCCCCGAAGGTATCCGTTATTTGGGTTTGGCAAAACTAAAAATTTGATTAAATCTAATTAAACAGACGTGCATTGCAACGTTTCTACACGGATAAAACAATAAATCCATCTAGACAGTATCTAGATGGATTTATTGATAGTTGGTATTTCCTAAAAAATATTCAACCAGACTGTAATCGAGAAACGACTATAGGTAGTCGCCGCCTCACAAATAGCATTCGCTATTCTGAGGTTTGTTTATGCAGGAATCAAAACTGTGTCAATTACGTGGATGACACCGTTATCAGCAGCAACATCTGCTGTTGCAACTTTTGCATCATTGATCTTGACGCCATTAGAAGCATCAATTTTTACATCTGAACCTTCAACTGTTTTAGCTGTCTTCAGTTTAGCTACATCAGCAGCCAGCACTTTACCTGAGACAACATGATAGGTCAAGATTTTCTTGAGCTTGGGAATATCTTTCAGTAATGCATCTACTGTACCTGCTGGAAGCTTTTCAAACGCTGCATCAGTGGGTGCGAAGACGGTGAATGGACCAGGACCTTTCAGTGTATCTACCAGACCAGCCGCTTCGATTGCTGCTACTAGTGTCTTGAAAGAACCATTATTAACCGCAGTGTCAATTATGTTGGACATGTGTTTTACCTAGTTCTGTGTAAGCTGCTACAAACCTAAACTATTTATTTAATAAAATCTATCTATCGTTAGGTGTATGTTAAATCAAATTTTTTATTGATATTATAAAAGTTTATATATATTTTTATACAAATAAAGAATTATATGTACATTCTCTGAGCGGCTGAGTTATTAGTGCTCCTGGATGCGTAGTTTACCGCCGCAGGTATCGCTACTTTTTCTAGAAAGTGGTAGGGGCGGCTTGTCCGCTAGTATCAACACAGCATTTTTTACCAAAAAAGTTAGTTAAAAAGATGGGTAAAGGCATCTTAATTTTACAAAGTTGGTACAAAACTAGGTTTTTCGCTATTTAAGAGTTACCTGAAAATTTTTAATATGACCCTTGTTAAGCAGGCAATGCAGAGTTTATTTAGTGTTTATATTCCTTTGCCCTAGCCTTTTGTCATGATTTTATCACCAAAAATATTGGTAATGCGCGTATTTAACTGATATTATTTCATCACTAAATACATTTCACTCGCTGTTTGTGTAATCCTACTCGGAAATAATAAACGGCTGATCACACTAATGCTTTTAGCAATTGTGATTGGCCGTTTATTTCCAGAATTGATTATACGTAGGACTTACGCAAAAACCCTCTGAAACTCCCATTTATCCATATCCTCTGCCATCTCTGTGGTGGTTTTTCTGTTGCCTGTGCGTAAGTTAGGTATGTCAACAATGAGACTCTTAGGTAATATTTTCCTCGAACTATAACTTTTATGAACAGAAGAAGACTTATTGTTTGGATTGCTACGGCAGTTACCAGCATGATGCTAGTAATAGGCTTGCAGTTTGTCAATTTCTCGCCAGCAAGCTCCGTAACCACACTTAACGTCTATGCGGCTGTCAGCTTAACAAACGCCCTGAATAGCATTAAAACTCAGTACCAAAATGCTAATCCAGGTGTCAACGTTGTTTATACGTTTGGTGCTTCTGGTACCTTACTGAGCCAAATACAAGCAGGAGCTCCAGCAGATATTTTCATTTCTGCTGCTACCGACCAAATAAATGTTTTGCAGAATGCAACCCCAAGTAAATTGGTTGCAGGTAGCCGTAAAAACGTTGTCAAAAACAGTCTAGTTTTGATTGTTCCGACGACACCTGCTGTTAGTCCTGCTCTTACTAGCTTCAATGGTTTGACCAATGCCAATATTACTGGTATTGCTATAGGTGACTACACGGGTACTCCTCCAGTTGTGCCAGCAGGAAATTATGCCAAACAAGTTCTCACTAGCCGAGGTATTTTCACTACTCTCAGACCTAAATTATACCTTGCTAGTAATGTGCGTAACGTTTTGACTGCTGTTGAAAATAAAACTCTTGTAGTTAATGGTGTAAGTAAAACTATCAGTGCAGGCGCGGTTTACAAAACCGATGCTGCCATTTCTAACAAGGTAAGAGTCGTAGACACTGCCCTGACCACAGAGAGTAATCCGATTGTCTATCCACTAGGTATACTCACGAGAACTAAAGTTTTATCCACGGCACAAAGTTTTTCTAACTACTTAAGTGGTAGTACTGCCAAGAATATCTTCAAAAATAATTATGGCTTTATCCTGCCTTAATCGCTGCAAAGTAAATCAACTAAGTACTCGTTGTTGTGAATTTTGAACTATTTGGAGTAATGTCTTGTGAAGTTCACTAAAAAACTTTCAATTATTGTTTGTAGTTTGACCACTGCCTTCTTGCATACTGCTGTGATTAGCAATACTTATAAGTCAGCAGCACAAGCAGAAGGACAAAATTTGATTCTCAACGGGGGATTTGAAAACGACCCTCTCGCAGATCCGAATAATCCCAAGATTGCAAATTCTCATGTTACAGGATGGGTTAAATCTGGTGATCCGATAGATATATCAGGTATTACAATTAGCAACTTTCCTAAAACTGGGAACCAAGGTTTATCGCTTGGTGCATTTTCAGGTATTAGCTATATATCACAGACTATCCATACAGTTCCTGGTCAAGACTACCAACTTACTTACTATTTAGCATCTACAGAGGAAGCACCTGAGCTTAAGAATGAATTTAAGGTTTTTATCGGTGGAAAGACGGTTTCTGTTAAAAACAATATTCCTTTTCAACCCTACACACAATACACATTAGATTTTAAAGCGAAAGGAAGATCCACAGAGATCAAGTTTGGTTCCATCGCAAAGTATGCGTTTTTATATTTGGATGATGTGAGTGTCAAAGCTACACCTGAACATTAAGGAGAAAACTATAGTAATCCGCTTTGATTATTGAACTGACTTGCGTAGGCTGGGAGTAGGGAATAGGGAGTGGGGAGTAGGGAATAAGCCTTTTCGATTAGTACTTAATTTGTTCAAAAATCAAACAGGAGTCCTATATGGGGATAAATAAACCACAGATGACAAGCTAACCCTGATTCTCTTAGAGGATGTTTGAAAAGTCTTGGGCGAATAGAATTTCCTACTACACAAACTAAGTTCACCTCCGTGGACTAAGAGAAAATCAAGGTTTTAAACAAACAGAATTCAGGAGTCAATCGCCCACTCATTGATTCTGAATTCTGAATTCTTCTTTGGTTAATTGTCGTAATTTGGAATTATTTGGAGTCAAGTTTGATGAAGTTAACTAAAAAACTCTCAATTATTCTTTTTAGTTTTACTACTACCTTAGCTAGCACTGCTTTGATTACTGGTACTTATATTCCAGTAGCACAAGCAGAATATGATCCCAACTATGTTCTAGATCCTAGAAACCTTGTTTTTAATGGAGGATTTGAACTCGACTCTCTCATAGATCCAAATAATCCCAATACTACAAATCCTAACGTTACAGGATGGACTAAGTTTGGTGATCCAATGGATAGATCAGGAACTAGAATTAGCAATTTTCCTGAAAGTGGTAATCAAGGCTTATCACTTGGTGGATTTATAGACCTCAGCTACATATCACAGACGCTTTCTACACAACCGGGTCAGAAATACGAACTAAGTTACTATTTAGCATCTACAGACGAGCCACCTAACCTTGATAATCAATTTCAGACATTTATAGGTGGAAAAAATCTTTTTGATCAAAAGAATATTTCTTTTCAAGCATACACGCCATATAAGTTCAATTTCACGGCAGATGCATCATCCACAGAGTTAAAGTTTGGGTCTGTGGATAGATATGCATTCTTATATTTGGATAATGTAAGTGTAAAACCTGTGCCTGAGGCATCAACTATTGGAGGAATAGCAGTTACAGGCTTATTGGGAATATGGCTGAAGAAAAAGAAGGTAATTAGTTAGAAAGCTCGGTAAAAACAGGGAAGCATCTCAATACTGCGTAGGTTTTGAGTCGATCCCCCCAACCCCCCGATAAATTGGGGGGCTAAAAATGCCTTATTTTTCCCCCTTTTTAAGGGGGACTAAGGGGGATCTCAAATGACTATGCAGCAAAACCTACGCAGTATTGGGAAGCATCTCACTTTCCTAAAAAGCCTTGTTAAACCTCACCCCAACCCTCTCCGTGGGTTCGGAGAGGGAGCAAGAATCTTGTTTCTCATCTGGTATATTTGTTCAAATTTGATAATCCAATGCAACTAAAACTCTGCCACAATGCTGATTTGCCGGTACAGCTTCCAACATCTTTTTCGGTTGGGGTAAGTTGAGGTTTTTCATTAGTTCGATGAACTGGTTGCGGCTGCGTCCAGCAAATCGGGGATTCCAGCGCTTTTCTTCGCCAATGGTGGATACTGTCTGTCCTTGGTAGTCGTGACCGGGATATACCAAGGTGTCATCTGGTAATGTGAATAGCTTCTGAGTGACGGCATCATACAGTGATTCAGCATCGCCACTTTGGAAGTCGGTACGACCGCAACCCCGGATAAACAGGGCATCTCCAGTTAATAGATGAGTGTCGTTGACTAAGTATGCCATGTGGCTGTCAGTGTGACCAGGGGTAGCGATCGCCTGAATCTGCACGTTCCCTAATTCCAATATATTTCCATCGGCAATGTAGTGGTCTGCACAGTTAGCCGCCGCATTCTCAGGCAAAATCCCCAAACAACCCGTCAGTGTCCTCAGTCTGTCTGTTCCAGTAATATGGTCAGCATGGATATGAGTTTCTACACAGTAGCTTAGGGTCAGCCCCAATTGTCGCAATATCTGAAGATCGCGTTCGACTTGCTCCAATACAGGATCAACTAGAATAGCTGTTTTACTATTTGCGTCGGCAATTAGGTAAGTATAAGTACTAGATTCTTTATCGAATAGTTGACGAAATAACATCGCAGGTTTCCTCAACATGAAAGTAGTAGCATCGGGTTTTGGATTGAGAGATTTCAGTAACTCCTGTGCCAAATTTCCTGCCTGAACCCGAATTTCGGGAACAGCAGTAGTTTCCCAAAGATTGCCCTTGCGCGGTGTCCCCAAGGTGTACAGCATTTGAGATGCATTTCCATCTGCATCAATTAGCGCACCATTTGCAGCAGTGTCGATTCCCATTGATAATGTGTTGGGACGGATCAGCCGTTGTTCTTGAAGGCTAGCGACTAATGGGTGCTGCAATCTGCGGTAATCACAATTTGCGCCAGTGCAGTTGATAATCCGCTTGACCTGCAAAACGATATCTTTGTGCGTTCCCCGTTCGCAGATGCTCACATTCACTCCATTCTCAAACTCCTGACAACTTTGAATCCGACCTGCGTAATGGATTAGTTGACCAGATTCCATTGCAGCATCCAATACTTCGGCAATTCCTTCAGCAATCCGATGACGGTGAACTTCCCAGTAAGCTTTGACATGGCGGAGAAATCGCTTTTGTTCGGGTAATGGCAGTGCTTGCCAAAGTTGTGGAATAATTGGGCGGATGGCATCGATTACTGCTCGCCAATCTTGAGCCACGCGCAGTTCTTGACGTACCAGATGCAGCAGTCCTCGCGCCGTTTTTGGCGCAGTTTCTACGTCAATAAATGCCGGATAAGGGTTCGTTGATTTGTGGCTACAGGGCATTAATCCGTGGCGCGAGACGGTATGGATTTGTCCCTGAAACCCTTGCTGATGTAGGGCAACAACCGCATCTGCCATTGTTAACCCAGTACCAACTAGCAGAATAGCATCCTCTGGATTTAGGTTAGCGATCGCATCCGCAGACCAAGCATCTTTGACATAGTGCTTATCTAAAACGGCGAGGGGTGCAGGCAGAATTGCCGGGAAATTGCCCAACGCTAACACCGCCTTTTCTACATACAAACATTGACCACTGCTCAGGTACACTATTGTGTTGTGGGGTTTTGTTTCGATGGCGATCGCTTCATCCACAATCTTCTCTAGCTGCACATTCGCGGGTGCATTTACCTCTGCTGCTTTTAAAGTCGCCTGCACATAGTCCCCATAAACCCGACGCGGAACAAAGGTAGATGAAGTTACCTGTTCATGCCCATTTTTATGCAGCCAGTTCAGGAAGTGATTTGGTTGATCGGCAAACGCGCTCATCTTACCTGCTGGCACATTCAGCAAGTGACAGTCCACTGGTGTACCATAAGCAACTCCTCTACCCACTTCCGAATTACGTTCAATCAACTTGATGGACAATGGCATGGTTGCATTGCGTAAAAGATTCGCTGCAACCAGAGAACCGCTAAAGCCACCACCAATGATGGCGATCGCAACTGGAGAGACGGTTAGGTTAAAAATGCTGTTGTTCATAGGACGTGTGAGTTGCTGCTTTCTACTCATCAATTTACGGCCAACAAACTGAAATTTACGCTTATGGAAGTTATTAGGCAGATGAATTAGCTCAAAAAACCACATAGGCACATGAAATAAGTGGGAATTGCCCTTGAGTGTCCAATCTCCAAATCGAGGAGTGGCGATCGTCAGATTACACAAACTAAAATCTAGATGAGACAAGGTTTTGGAACTATTTATCTAAATTTTATGTGTCTATTGCATCCAAATCCGATGCAAATACCGTGGTTTTTAGTTAATATCAAAAAACCCCTTCAAAAGCGATAATTTTACCTTTACAATTGTCAACATTTTCTGACACTACTAGCATTCAACTTTCAGATCATGTTTGGCTTAATGTCTTAAAAGCAATATAGAGGTATTGACAAATACAGTAGCTCTAAATCGATTGTGAGAAAATAATCAGGTTGTGAATGTCACTAAGTATTGGGTGCAAAAAGTGGAGGCATTTGCTAACTGAATTGAACCAAGCCTATCCAAAACTTCGTGAAATCAAAAGCGCATTTACACACAAACTTCTAAGGTAATTAAAATGACTTACGATTCAGAAGATGTGGAAAAAATCCTTGAAATAGCACTCACTCGTAAACAGGAAGGTGAATTTTCACGAGAACAGCTTGTAGAAATGGCATCTGAGTTAGGTATTTCTTCTAATATTTTGGAAACAACTGAGCAAAAGTGGTTAGCTCAACAAAAAGAGGAAGGTTCGCAACGCACATTTAATACTTTCCGACGTAGAGCTTTTTGGGCACACTTTGTTTCCTTCCTAGCGGTGAATTTATTCCTGATTCTCTTGAATTTAATTACTAGTCCTAGTTATTTTTGGGCTATCTTCCCAATATTAGGCTGGGGGTTAGGATTATTTTTTCATTGGTGGAGTGTTTATCGAACAGAATTCAGGAGTCAGGAGTCAGAATTCAGAATGAATTCTGAACGAAAAAGCGGATGAATAATCGGAGTTTTTGCACCCCCACAAAACTAGAATTTTTGGTGGTGCAACAATTCCTGCGCCGGTCTCAATCCCCGACTGAAAGATTGGTGAATTCTGGATTCTGGATTCTGCATTCTTCTTCAACAGAGTAAAACATGAAGATTACGAGATAACCTTTCAGAAATGGCGTGCAGGAATTTAATTTCGGGAGCATTTCAGTGAAAGCAAATATACCAGATAAGAAACAAGATTCTTGCTCCCTCTCCTTAGTAAGGAGAGGGTTGGGGTGAGGTTTTACAAGGCTTTTTACACTCATTGAGATGCTCCCTTTAACTTCTCCCGACTTTAGCTATGCGTCCCTACGACTTGGGAGTAATCTTTCACCTACAAATGGGGAAATTTCCGTACTTGATACTCTGCTGACTCCACTATTGGATCTGATTCTCCCAGTATTGGGATGAATTTGTCTTCAATAGTCTGCAAATGTGCTTGGGGTATGGCTTTTCACGGCTCCAGCGTTGCCTAACGAATGATCGGGATAAATTCTTTGTGGTCATTGGGGCTGATCCCAACCTCTTTACCGAGAAATCTAGGATATTCAGCCAGCACTGTTGTCCAAATTTGTGCATCCTTCTGGATAAAATCCTCCCGTAAATTCGGGGCAACTTTAAACTTGACGAATTTTATAACCACGCCCTTTGAACCCTGTGCTTGCTAATTTGCCAAAATAGAGCTGTAGGCTAGAATAACTACGCTTTCAGCATAGCTGGATTTCCTACACTCAGGAGCAAGGGTCGGCTGATTAATAAATAAGAGGAAGGGATTATGGACAGCAACAACTGGTTGCAACAGCTAATGATGGTGGGTCTTGGCACAACGTCTTTAGTAGCAGAAAAACTGCGGCAAGTCGGCGATGATTTAGTTAAAGACGGTAAGCTCAATCCTGAGCAAGCCAAGGCGGTAATAGATGATATTGCCCAGCAATTAAAGTCGGAACAGGGGAACTTCGATGTCCAAATGCAAAGGCAAATGCGAAATATGATGCAAGATTTGGGAGTAGCTCGTCAGTCGGAAGTGGACGAACTCAGGGGCAGAATTGACCGTTTAGAGCGTCAACTGCGCGATTTAGAAAATAAGCTTTGGCGTTAGAATGCCCTTTCTGATTTAAACTAATTGTGTCCTGTTGGTAATCTTTTTGCCTGGATACTTAAGTAAGGAGAACTGATTTTGAAACCAATTTTTCTCAGTGTGGCGTTCATGCTGGTGTGCGTTGTGCTTTTGGTTGTGGGGCAAGTAGGCAGTAAACAGAACACTGCCATTGCTGCCCAGTTAACCGAAACACCGCCAGCGTCCACAACTGTAACTGAAAACAATATCTTAATTGCGAGTAATACTATGTCTGATGCTAATGTTGCAAGTACCCCCTCGTCTGATGATAATGTTGTAACTACCCCCTCTGGATTAAAGTATGTCGAGTTAAAAGAGGGGACGGGGGCGACTCCTAAATCTGGACAAACGGTTGAAGTTCACTATGTTGGCACTCTCGAAGATGGAACTAAGTTTGATAGTTCACGCGATCGCGGCCAACCCTTCAGCTTTAAAATTGGCGTTGGACAGGTAATCAAAGGTTGGGACGAAGGACTTAGCACCATGAAAGTAGGCGGTCGTCGTCAGTTAATCATCCCCCCAGAGTTAGGTTATGGCTCTCGTGGTGCTGGTGGGGTGATTCCGCCCAACGCCACTCTGCATTTTGATGTGGAATTGCTGGGAGTTAAATAGAGACTGGGGCATAGGGACAAGGGACAAGGGAGAATTATTAAAAGAAGTTTCTATTCTCTCTGTTCCCAATCTGAATTCTCACCTATTTTCTAACCTTTATCAGGAATATCAGTCCCTGGCTTACCTCACCCTCAATCCCTCTCCGATATATTGGAGAGGGAAGCTAGAGACAGGATGAAGTTTTGCATTTTATTTAATCCACGTTCCTAACTCAAACGATCGCAGTCAGATTTGGGGGATTTTAGCCACAAAAGCCGAGAAACTTTAGCGTTGAAGTAAACTTTGTTTTGGCGGGGTTCCGTTCCAAGAGAAAGTAGGTTCGCTTTCGCAATAGCTCCATCTGGCCTCCCAAGGCATGGGAAAATTAGGAACTTTAAAGCGGATCGAAAATCGTCCCCAGGTGTTGCTCAACTTACCAGAACCATCTTCTCGTGACGTATCACATTTGACATTCGATTTACCAACCCAATAGCCGTGATAAATTCCCCGATTGCTTGTTATTCCAGCCAGCCCTTCAATGAAGATAGTTCCAGATGGATAAGTCCAGATCGCAGTTTTGCCGCGATCGCTTTCATAGACCACTCTGCCGTAGTCACTATTCCACACTTCATCTGCGATCGCAATACTCGGCGCAGCAGCCCAAACAAATACTGCACTGACAATTACTAGTTGCTGAAGCTTCATTGCACTCCTGGTTTATAGTGAGCAGATAACACCACACACAGATGATATCGCTTGCGGTCATAAAACTAACAATTATCATGCGATCGCCATCAGCGAGGAGTGCGTTTTTTGAGAGTGGATGAAAGCCAAGTACAACAACCTACACTTGAAACCAAGCAGTCAATGCTACCGCCAAAGCATCCGCAGCATCATCTGGCTTGGGAATTTCATCTAAATCTAACTCCCGCGCCACCGCCTCTTGCACTTCTGACTTATCAGCATTGCCATAGCCTGTTAAAGCTTGCTTAATTTGAGCAGGAGTAAACTCTACGTAGGGAAGACGACGCTGACCCAACACCAAAATGAGTACACCCCGCGCCTGTGCAACCACGATTGTATTTGACATCCGATAGAAGAATAGCTTCTCGATCGCCACCAAATCCGGTTGGAACTCCTCCATCAGGGTGTGTAAATCATCAAACAAGGTACATAGGCGCTGTCCCATTTCTACACCTGCTGACGTTCTGATTACCCCAAAATCCAGCATATTTACTGTAGTTTCTTGCACCTTGTGAGAAACTTGTGTGCAGTTAATTGCCCCAAATCCTAAAATTGCCAGTCCTGGATCTAATCCTAAAATTCGTTTTTCCATTAAATTCACTTTTACCAAGCCAGGCTATTGTTTAACTAGGAATATTGGCAATCTTCACGACTTGCTCTTAGTCTAATAGGATTGACAAATATAATAGTTCCACGCCTGGTGTTTTAAACCAAGTGGTATACATTTTCTGTTAATTATTATTTGTAGCACTGCTCCAAATCAGGTATGTCAATTGGTTTTCTCAGACAAGCCCTCAACGCCCTGCAAAAGCAGTCGCGTTCTCGTACTTCCTATCGGGTTAACCAGTGGTTCAAATGGTTATCCCCTGGACTATCGGTAAAACGTTGGTTGTTGATCAGTGTTGGGGGTGTACTACTGGCGAGTTTGGGATTAGCTATCTGGATTAAGCTGACCCCAATTTTTTGGATGATCGAGTTAGTTAGGGGTTTCCTGGGAGTAATCACCAACCTCTTACCCAACTATATCAGTGGACCTTTGGTGCTGCTTGGCGGCTTGCTGTTGGTGCTTTGGGGACAAACTCGGACTGTCGGCTCAATTACTAAGGTACTAAGAGCAGAAGGCGGAGAGGAACTCATTGATGTTTTGCTGGCCCATCGTCGATTGTACCGAGGCCCGAAAATAGTAGTAATTGGCGGTGGTACGGGACTTTCTACGTTGTTGAGGGGACTGAAAACCTACAGTGCTAATATTACTGCGATCGTCACTGTCGCCGATGATGGTGGATCTTCTGGGCGGTTACGTGAAGAGTTTGGTGTGCTACCACCAGGGGATATTCGCAATTGTTTGGCTGCACTAGCAGATGAAGAAAAGCTATTAACAGAATTGTTTCAATACCGTTTTCGGGCTGGAGATGGGTTAACGGGTCACAGTTTTGGTAATTTGTTTTTAACGGCAATGAGTGATATTACTGGAGATTTAGAACAAGCAGTTGCAGCCAGTTCCAAAGTGCTAGCGGTACGGGGACAAGTACTACCAGCAACTCTCAGTGATGTTCGCCTCTGGGCAGAATTAGCCGATGGTCGCCGCATTAATGGGGAGTCTAGTATTCCCAAAGCTGGCGGTAAAATTGTTAAAATTGGCTGCATTCCAGCTAATCCTCCGGCGGTGCCAGCAGCGATTAAGGCACTTAAAGAAGCTGATTACATCATTATTGGCCCAGGTAGCCTTTATACTAGCCTGATTCCTAATTTATTAGTACCAGAAATTGCCGATGCGATCGCTCAAACAGATGCCCCCCGGATTTATATCTGCAATATAATGACTCAACCAGGAGAAACTGAAGACTACACTGTTGCCGATCACATCAGAGCAATTGATGCTGCTTGTGGGCAAAGACGGCTATTTGATGCTGTGCTAATACACAACAAATCCCCCTCGGAGCAATCACTCATCCGCTACGCCCAACAAAACTCCCATCCCGTTTTCCTGGATAGAGAAGCCGTAACTCAGCTAGGGCGAAAAATTGTTCCAGCTAATGTTTTGTATGAAGATGAAACGGGTTTTGTACGTCACAATCCGCAGAAACTAGCGCGAGTTTTGTTGCGCTGGTACGGTAGAGCTCATCACGGAAAATGAAAATTAGTCATTAGTCCTTTGTTTAGACTAATGACTAATGACCAATGACTAATGACCAATGACCAATGACCAATGACCAATGACAAATGACAAATGACAAATGACCAATGACAAATGACCAATGACAAATGACAAATGACCAATGACTAATTATGAAAATTTTTCTTGCAGATACAGAGGCGACGCTACGCTTAGGTATTACTCTTGGTGAATCCCTGACCCCTGGTAGTGTAATTTTACTAGAAGGTGATTTAGGTGCTGGTAAAACTACCCTAGTTCAAGGTATTGGCAAGGGGCTGGGAATTGCTGAACCCATTGTCAGTCCCACTTTCACCCTGATTAATGAGTACACCGAAGGACACCTCCCCCTTTACCACCTGGATTTATATCGCTTAGAACCACAAGAAGTTGCAGCCCTAAATTTAGAAAGTTACTGGGAAGGTGTTGAAGTCATACCAGGAATTGTGGCAGTTGAATGGGCGGAACGATTGCCCTATAAGCCAGATAGTTATTTAAGTGTGAGTTTGACTTATGGGCATGGGGGCACTCGTCAAGTCGAACTTATAGCATTCAATTGTGCCATTAGCGAACTTATTGCCGCGATTTAAGCTCATCTTCTGACTTAAGTACGAGGGATTTCACTTTTTTGATCACAACACTAGAAAATTTCTGCAAATAGTCGAGGAAGAACTCTACACTCGTCCTATCTGCCACTACCACGCTCACCACTGTCAGTCCCTAACATTGTTATCTCAACCAAAAATAAACGAAAGAATTGTTCAACAGCAGATATATTGCAACAGAGCCAATGTCAATAAACTGTTGTTGGATTAAATGAGAGTTTTTACAGAACTTAGTTAGCTTCGTTCAACTAGATTAGTTTCCTACTGTCATTCGGAGATCCAATCGGAATTATTTAGCAGCGAAAGCTAGTAGAGAAAAGTTAAAGAACAATAAAGCTCTGTAGAAGTCGGTCGTCTAACTTTCCTTACACTTAGTATTCCCAAATTAGGTTCACAATCTATACAAAAGAAGAAACTAGTTGATGATTTTTTTAAATAAGTTTAAATGATTTTAATTAGCAAATAATTCTTATATTCGCATCTGTAATTAGCGCTGATATCAAGGAAATATTAAATAAAATATTTCGTATTTATACGATAATTCTGTATAAACTACGAGATATTTTGTCCTATATTAGTTGACATTAATATGCCTCCGTATATGCACTATAGCAATCCGAATTGAATCATGAGAAAATACGGAGATTAAAAATACATATTTATAAGCTTTTCAGCAAAAAAATTGTAGGTTGGGTGGAGGCTTTGCGTAACCCAACATCCTGATATATGTTGGGTTGCGCTCCGCTCCACCCAACCTACGTCTACGTCTAATGCACTATTTTAGCCTAGACTTCTTAGAGAAGTCGGGGATCTCTTGGTTCACGAATAATTAAGGACTTTAATCCTTATTTTCTAAGCACTAAAGTCCTTACTACAAACGCTTCATTACTAGCTTGACAAAGTACTAGTTATCTCTAATGAAAGAGGCGATCGCATTTTTTATCGGATAACCGGAGTCATCTCTGGTATAGTACGTCAGACCTTTATCAATGAATGCAGAAGTAGTATCTATTAACTGCTGAAGAACCTCGGAATTAGTGTTATCTATTTCTTCAGTGACTTTTTCGCCTGTAAATCGGTTTTTTCGATCTTCTGGAGGTAATACAATCCGAGGATCTTTATAAGTCTCTTTTGGCTTGGGTTGAAATGTCTCATTTAAGTCAAACTGAAGACGTAAGTAACGTTTAGAATCGTATCCGCCCATGATTTGTCGGGAAATTGTACTACCAATCTCAGATGTAGGTTCTATAAAGATATTAGTAAGATTTTTTGCCCAGTCGAAGCCTCTCCATTTGCTTATTTGCTTATATTGATATGGTTCACCAGTTTGACCTGTGCCAATAGAAAGAATAGAAATATCTTCCAATCGCAGATTATCCAGTTTATATTTTTGCTTGATTGTTGGAGAGACTGAAGACTGACTGATCCTCATAACTAGACTCAAAGCTGCGAGAGAAGGGTTATTAGCAGAAACTCCTCCATCAATATGTGGGAATTCCCAATCACCAAATTTTTCTTTATCTACAGGTTCTAATTTATATGGTGGGAAAAAAGTGGGAGCTGAGGCAGAAGCGGTACATATCTCCCATAAATAACAGTCATCGTACCATCTGTCTCCTAGATCGGGATGACAATTTGTAAAAAAGGTTGTATTCCGATATAGTGTATCGTAAGCAAGAATCAAAATAATCGGTTTTTCAATATCCTTTATTCTTGTGGATTTATACGCATCTTTGAGGACGCTAATAATTCCATCATGAGAATATTTAGGTGGTGAAAGTACATTCAAAATGGATTTTATGATGGGCGGGAAGTTTTTGTAGCGGTCTTTTCTCTGCTGAGGAAATATATCTTTACCCCGATCTCTATACAGTTTAATAAGTTGATCGCTCTCCTTTCCAAGAGCAATACCTCCTGTTAATATTGAACCAGTAGAAGTACCTGCAATTAGGTCAAAGTATTCGTGTAAAAACTTTCCTTTCCCCTGATTTCTAATTTCTTGCTCTACTTGTTGAAGTATTCGGGCTGCAATGACTCCACGAATACCGCCCCCGTCTAAAGCCAAAATTTTGAAGGACATAGCAATTCTCCTTGATTATTTCTTTTGATGTGTATAGCGGTACAAGAACCCCACCCCCAACCCCCTCCCCGCTCTTCGAGCTACCGTGTACACACATCTCTAGGCTGGATCTGATCCCCCTAAATCCCCCTTAAAAAGGGGGACTTTGATTTCGATTCCCCCCTTTTTAAGGGGGGTTAGGGGGGATCAAAACGTTTTTGGACAACTTTATAAGACTTGTGTATACACCGTAGGCTCTTCGAGAGCGGCTATGATGTACCTTGTATGATTAGGAAACGCTATAACTATTTGTGTACTACGTAAGCTTAAATAGATATTTGCTACAAGAAAGTTAAAGCTTGACCCCGCACTTGCGTATTTACCTGGCCTTTGTCATAAACTATCTCACCGCCGACAATGGTGGTTGTAGCCCAGCCGGTGAGGTTCCAGCCTTCAAAGGGACTCCAATGGCATTTGGTTAAAAGTTCCTCGCGCCGGACTGGACGGTATGTGTTTAAATCTACAAGCACTAAATCGGCATCGTAACCAGGCGCGATCGCTCCTTTATTCGGAATACCATAAGCTACAGCTACAGCTTTAGACATCCAGTTCACAACTTGAGCCACACTACACTGTCCTTGCATCGCCGCAGTTAACATCAAAGCTAGAGAAGTTTCTACCCCAGGCATTCCCGAAGGACTATTGGGGTATTCTTGAGCTTTTTCTTCTAAGGTATGCGGCGCGTGATCTGTGGCGATGAAATCAATCACGCCATCGCGCAAAGCTTGCCAGAGAACTTCGTTATCGTGGGGCGATCGCAACGGTGGATTCATCTGTGCTAAGGTACCAATTGTTTCATAAGCGCTAGTATTCAACAACAAATGCTGTGGTGTCACCTCTGCTGTCACCCAACTAGGTTTATTCTGACGCAGCAAATCTGCTTCTTCGGCAGTTGACAGATGCAGAATATGCAGACGACGTTGATATTTTTGAGAAAGTTTTAATGCCAGTTGAGTTGCAAGCAAAGCCGCTTGATTATCTTGAATTTGCGAGTGAACGGCGGGATCGTGAATGTTGGCAAATTCTTGGCGACGCTGGTTGATTCTAGCTTGGTCTTCGGCATGAACGGCAATCAAGCGAGCCCCTTTAGCAAATATTGCCTCCAATGCTGTTTCGCCATCAATCAGCAATTGACCATGCATCGACCCCATAAAAATCTTAATTCCTGGTGTTGGCTTTGCCAAAAGCAAATCTGGTAGATTCTCTGCTGTTGCCCCAATAAAAAAGCCATAATTAACCAAGCACTTCTGGGAGGCACGTTCTAGCTTATCGTCTAAAGCCTGCTGTGTGGTTGTCAGGGGGCGCGTATTGGGCATTTCTAAAAAGGAAGTAACTCCGCCTTTAGCACAGGCACAACTGGCGGTGAATAAATCTTCCTTGTGTTCTAGTCCAGGTTCGCGGAAATGTACCTGCGGATCAATAACTCCTGGCAACAAAGTTAACCCTTCTGCGTCAATTTCAGTGGCTAGTGCTGTTTGAGAGATTTCTGGCGCAACTTCGACGATTTGGCGATCGCGCGTCAACACATCCCCAATCATCAGTTCACCATTGGGTAAGATTATACGAGCGCGGCGAATCAGTAAAATTTTTGGAGATGACATAAGCATAAGGAATTCAAAATTCAAAATGGGGAAATGCAATCTTGGCAAGCATCCTGGCTATCGAATCCATCTAAATTCAAGCCACAGTAGCTTATATTTTATGGAGAACTATGCTTTTAGGTTAAACCGAGTCGCGATCGGAGTAACCAATTTTTGCCAGGCCAAAAAAAAGTTTATTTTTAATTTATGAAGAACCCCGTCAAGATGCAAACATGACTAGGAAATTAAAGTTTTCCCGTTAAGATTAACAGATAAAGTCTCACTAGGCGAGTTAATTACCTACATTTTTCTTTCAGTTAAGTAATTTCATGCAAAATCAAGTGTCTGATAACAACTCTAGTCAACAACCCGATAATTCCTGGATCGCAGAGCTAGGTAGAACAATTGTATTGAGCATTGTTCTAGCTCTGGGAATTCGTACATTTGTTGCTGAAGCACGCTGGATTCCTTCTGGATCGATGGAACCTACTCTGCATGGTACGCCCAACCAGTGGGAGGCAGACAAAATCATTGTCGATAAGTTGAAGTATAAATTTGCTGACCCGCAACGGGGAGATATCGTAGTATTTTCACCTACAAAAGAGCTACAAAAAGAACAATACCAGGATGCTTTTATTAAACGTATAATTGGCCTACCTGGAGAAAAAGTACAACTCAAGGATGGCAAAGTTTATATCAACAACAAATCTCTCCCAGAATCCAATTACCTCAGTTCTGAGCAGAGTACAGTGATTGATGTTTGCCAATCAGGGGTACAGCCACCTTTTTTGGCAAAACCCCAGACTATACCAGCCGATTCATATTTAGTACTAGGTGACAATCGTAACAACAGTTATGATGGTCGCTGCTGGGGTCTTGTCCCCCGCCAGAATATTATTGGACGTGCTGTACTTCGCTTCTGGCCTCTAAATCATATTGGCGGAATAGATAAATCGCCACTATATCCATAATTAACAATATTAATAAGGTGGATAATTACAGCTATTTTCAGGTAAATAGACCACGCGGTAGGGGCACAGCACTGCTGTGCCCCTACGATAGATGTGGTTCAAATACATGATTTCTGCTGTTGTCTCGTTCCCAGTCGGAGACTGGGAATGCCCCTCATTGAGGCTCCGCCTCTGTAACTCGCGGCAGAGCCACCAGGAACTGCATTTCCAGCTTCTTGCTGGAAACGAGATTTTAATCCGAAATCCGAAGTCTAAAATCCAAAATTGCAATGATGCCTTACCTAGCAAAGATTTTATTGTATCCCGTTAAGTCATTAGATGGTGTTGAAGTTGAGAACGCTAGAGTTCTTGGCAGTGGCGCACTACAGCATGACCGCGAGTTTGCAATTTTTGACGAACAGGGTAAATTTGTCAATGGCAAGCGTCATGCGAAAATCCATTTACTAAGGGCGCAATTTGCACTTTTAAATAGAACTATCTCGTTGCAAATCCCAGGCTGCGACTTCCAACAAATTTTTCATTTGGATGAGGAACGGCAAGCATTAGAAGCAACTTTGAGTGATTTTTTTGGGTTTGCTGTCACATTCGGACAAAACTCTCTGATGGGTTTTCCTGACGATACATTTTCACCTGGCCCAACAGTAATTAGCACGGCAACCTTGGCAGAAGTAGCTTCTTGGTTTCCGGGTTTAAGTGTAGATGAAATCCGCCGTCGGATGCGTGCCAACATCGAGATTGATGGTGTACCAGCATTTTGGGAAGATCAGCTATTTAGTGAACAAGGTGATTTAGTCTCCTTTCGAGTGGGAGATGTGTGCTTTTTTGGGGTTAACCCATGTCAGCGTTGTATAGTCCCAACACGCGATTCTTACTTAGGGGAAGCTTACCCAAACTTTCAAAAAATCTTTGCTACCCAGCGACAAGCAACTCTGCCAAATTGGGTTGCTTCATCGCCTTTTAATCACTTTTACAGATTGAGTGTCAATACCCAATTACCTCCATCGTCAGCCGGAAAAATTTTACAACTTGGCGATGAGGTTGACATACTTCCACAACAAAATTAACATTTCTTTAAAATAAAAAATACTAAGTTACAGCAGAAATCATGTATTTGAACCACATCTGTCGTAGGGGCACAGCATTGCTGTGCCCCTACCTGCGTGGTCTATTTACCTGAAAATAGCTGTAAATATAAGTTTTGATACAAGCCAGAGGTTTTGAAACCAGAAAATCAAGACATCAGCAATTAAAGAAGTCGGAAGTCGGAAGCGATGCCCTGAGCTTTGTCGTTCGCGCAGCGTCTCTAAGAGTTGGGTACAGTTTAGTAACGGGGATTTAGCGCCGCATTGCGGTCTTGGCGTTTCCCCTCTTGAGCAACTTTGCAAGACAGACCCCAATACGGATCGGTTAAGGTGCATAGGCACTTATTGATCCCCCTTAGTCCCCCGATAAATTGGGGGAAATAGAGCCATTATTAGCCCCCCAATTTATCGGGGGGTTGGGGGGATCAACTCTTATCCGAACCGTATTGAGACAGACCCCGCTTAACATACTTGCGGCTTGTTAGTTGCCGGGGACTTAAACCCACCGAATTTTGTTAAAAATTAAATTTAGGGTTCGGTGCTAATGGCGACCTGAATTTTAGAATGGCATACTGTAGTTTCTCGGTCGAATTTCAGTGAGTCCGAGAAAATCTGTTGACACATTGCCAGATCAAACTGAGCAAATTCAGGTGCGGTGATCTACCCGCCCAACCTACGCGATGTCTACGGCGGGTTGTTCGGTGACGCAAAGTTTGAAAATTAGGCATTGGAGGAACTCAGTCAATAAAAAAAGTATAAAAAAGTACTTTTATTTTTTATACTAAATAAGGGACTTCCAACAAATAAATTACTCAATCTTGTGGGGTGGGCAACATGAGCGCCCATATACAAGGGATCTCGTGTCGCCCACCCCACAAGAAGTAGTTGAGTATTTTTTTATTTGTCAGTCCCTAATAATGCAAAAACATGACCAAAGCGATCGCATATCGTAATTATACTGATAGTGAACGTATTGTATATAGCGGAAAGACTACCAATATAGGCTGGGGAAGAATTAAACAATAATGTTATCCAAAATTCAGCCCGTCAAATCTATTAATCGCTTAGTTGGCAAAGTTTATGCCAAGATGCCTGTGAGATATGTTCTGATTGTGCCCTTTATATTGCAAATTTGTGGGGCGGTGGGACTTGTGGGCTATCTTTCCTATCAAAACGGCCAAAAAGCGGTAAATGAGCTTGCTACTCAATTAGAAAGTGAGATATGCGATCGCATTGAACAGCATCTTGATGACTATTTAACAAACCCGAAGCAAATCAATCAAATCAACATAGATGCAGTTGAGCTAGGTTTGCTCAACCTTTCGGACTTTAAAACCACCGGAAATTACTTTTGGAAACAAATGCGGGTTTTCGATATTGGCTACAACAACTTTGCCAACCCCAAAGGTGAATTTATCGGCATTGAACGTTTAGATAATGGCACACTGTTAATTAATGAAGTTACCGAAAAGCACGGCATCGGAAAACTTTATGTTTACAATTCAGACCAGAACGGCAATCGCCGCCAGTTGCAGCAAGTCAAAAATTACGATCCTCGACTAGAAGCGTGGTATGCAGATGCAGTCAAGATAGGCAAACCCGTTTGGAGTCAAATTTATCAATGGGAAGATAAACCAGAAATTTTATCCATATCTTCCAGCTATCCTGTTTACGATAAAACTCACAAACTTGTTGGGGTGATTGGTATCGATTTGATATTGTCACAAATCAGCAACTTTTTAGCTAAATTAAATGTCGAGCGTTCGGGTAAAACTTTTATTTTAGAGCGTTCTGGGTTAATAGTGGCCTCTTCTATTAGCAATCCACCATATACCATCGTTAATGGCAAAGGAAAACGTCGATCAGCATTAGATAGTCAAAATTCTTTAATTAGACTCACAACACAATCTTTGATCAAACGCTTTGGCAGTCTTAAGTCTGTTGTGGGGAAGCAACAGCTAAGTTTTAGTGCCGATGGAATGCGTTATTTTGTGCAGGTAAAAAGCTGGAGGGACGAACTGGGCTTAGATTGGCTAATTGTGGCGGTGATTCCCGAAGGCGAATTTATGGAGCAAATTAACGCTAACACCCGCATTACTATATTGGTGTGCATAGTTGCTTTTTTAGTTGCTACAAGAATTGGGATTTTGACTGCTCGCTGGGTAATTAATCCGATTTTACAATTAAACACATCAGCGAAGAAAATTGCTCAAGGTGAATGGGAGCAGACACCAGAAATTCAGCGCTCCGATGAATTGGGGGAACTAGCTAAGTCATTTGAAACTATGGCAAAACAACTCCAAGCATCCTTTAGTGCTTTGTCAGCAAAGAATGCCCAGATGCAAGTTTTAAATGAGGCGCTATCTCATAGTCAGAGTCGGCTAACTCAATTTTTAGAAGCCATACCAGTAGGTGTATTGATCATAGATGCTAAAGGTGAACCTTATTATAGAAATCAAATTGGGCAGCAAATTCTTGGTCAAGGAGCGATGTCTAACGACAAGCCCTCCGGGTTCGGGAGTGACGCTCGTTCGCGTAGCGTGTCGCAGACAAGACTCGCTAACGCTACGCTAACGCAATCGACGCCAAGCGCCTTCTCTACGAGAGGCTTTGCCAACGCGCAGCGTCTCGTAGAGAAGACTGCGACACCCTCACCGCAAAGCGTCTACGCAAAAGTTAGCGTTGATAAATTGTCAGAGGTATATCAAGCTTACCTTGCCGGGACAGATCAATTTTACCCCAGCGATCGCATGCCGATTTTGAGAGCATTGCAAGGGGAAAGCACCAGGGTTGATGATATGGAAATTCGCTCTTGTGACAAGATTACTCCCATTGAAATTTTAGGAAAACCCATCTATGATGAATCGGGAAATCTAGCTTTTGCGATCGCCACATTTTTTGATATCACCCAACGCAAACAAACAGAAAAGTTATTAGCAGAATACAATCGCACCTTAGAGGCTCAAGTAAAAAAACGTACTGAAGAGTTCCAGCAAGTTATCGAACAACTGCAAAATACCCAAGAAGAACTGATTCAATCGCAAAAAATCGCTGCACAGGAACAACAAGCAGCAATTCGTGAAGCAGCGCGAAGCACCAAAGCCAACCTCGCCAAAAGCGAATTCCTCGCTAATATGAGCCACGAACTGCGTACCCCACTCAATGCCATTCTTGGTTTCACCCAAATCATGAGCCGAGATTATTCGCTATCTGGCGAACATCAAGAAAACTTGGCAATTATTAATCGTGCTGGCGAACATCTACTCAAGTTAATTAACGACATTCTCGAAATGTCTAAAATCGAAGCTGGCAAAATCAGATTAAATCGCAGTAGCTTTGACTTAATTCATCTATTGAAGAACTTAGAAAAGATGTTGCACTTGCGTGCTGCATCTAAAAATTTAGAATTACTGTTTGAATATGCACAAGACATTCCTGAGTACATAGAAACTGACGAAAAAAAGCTGTGTCAAATCTTGCTCAACCTTTTGGGAAATGCCATCAAATTTACTGATACAGGGAGAGTGACACTACGGGTGAGACTGGGGGCTGCGGAAGCAGGGGAGCAGGGGGAGATGAGGGAGCAGGGGGAGATAAGGGAGCAGGGGGAGATGAGGGAGCAGGGGGAGATGAGGGAGCAGGGGGAGATAAGGGAGCAAAATCTTTCTTATCCCCCTTATCTTCCTCATCCCCCTCATCCCCCTCATCTTCCTTATCCCCCTTATCTCTTCTTCGAGGTACAAGACACTGGCTGTGGTATTGCCCCACAAGAAATTGACTTGCTGTTTGAGGCTTTTGAACAAACCGAAATCGGCAGAAAATCGCAACATGGGACGGGACTGGGTTTGGCGATTAGCCATAAATACGTGCAACTGATGGGAGGAGATATTAGTGTCAGCAGTATGCCTGGTGTCGGTAGTACATTTGCCTTTGATGTTCAGATTGCTCTAAGTTGCCCCAGAGAAATCCCGACGAACCCAACTAAATACCAAATTCTAGCTTTAGCACCTACTGAAAAAGCATACCGGATTTTAGTAGTTGACGACTCCAAAGAAAGCCGTCTATTGCTAGTTAAAATTCTCACCGCTCTAGGCTTTGAAGTCAGGGAAGCTACTGATGGTAGTGAAGCGATCGCTAATTGGAAATCTTGGCAACCACACTTGATTTTTATGGATATGCGAATGCCAGTCATGGACGGTTATGAAGCTACAAGAATTATTAAAGCTAGAGAAATCCAAGATGGGCAATGGGGCACTTGTACTGAGCAGATCGACAGGTCTGACAGTGAGCTTGTCGAACTGCTCACTGTCAGACATTGCCGAAGTATGGAGCATACGGCCAACCCGGCGTTGGGGCACCTTTGTGTTGCCCAAGTTCCGAAAGTTATAGCAACTGCGCCAACAGCCCTGGCTCACCCTTGCGACTTCTCTGGGGTAACGCAGGATTACTCCAATACACAGACGATCATTATTGCCCTAACTGCTAGCGCCTTTGAGGAAGAACGCCAGAAAATTTTGTCCATTGGCTGCGATGATTTTATTCGCAAGCCATTTACACAGGAAGTACTATTGGAAAAGCTGAGTCAGCATCTGGGCGTAAAGTATACCAACCAACTAGAAATCACAAAAGGTGCAGTTATCGATCAACCTACACAGATGTTTGTCAGTGTTGCCGAACTTCTGAGCCGTTTATCACAAATGTCACCTGAGTGGCTCCAACAAATCCACTATGCCGCAGCCAGCTGTAGCGATGAACTGATTTTAGAGTTACTCAAGCAAATTCCATCAGATAATCGTCAAGTTTTCCAAGTTATCCGGGATTTAGCAAATAACTACCAGTTTGAGAAAATCATGGAATTGACTATAACAAACGTAAAATGAATTACGACCATTTAGACTCTGATAAAAAAGATATTTTGATCATTGACGATATGGCGGACAACCTCCGAATTTTATCATCCATATTGACAAAGGATGGGCATAACGTTCGTAAAGCCTTGAACTGGCAAATGGCACTGACAGCAACTCAAGCACTATTACCAGATTTGATTTTACTCGATATTATGATGCCAGAAGTAGATGGCTATGAAATTTGTCAGACATTTAAAGCTTGGCAGCTAACAGCTGATATTCCGGTGATTTTTATTAGCGCTTTAGATGATGTTTTTGACAAAGTTAAAGCCTTTAGGGTGGGTGGTGTAGACTACATCACCAAACCTTTTGAGTTTCAAGAAGTTTTAGTGCGCGTGCAAAATCAACTTGCATTGAGATCAGCGCGATTAGAAATATTGAAACTAAATATGGAACTGGAACATCGGGTAAAACAGCGAACTGCCGAGCTAGAAAAAACTCTACAAAAACTCCAACAAGAAATCACTTCCCGTCAGAAATTGCAAAGTAAACTGCTAGATATAGCACTCCATGATTCACTGACAGGATTACCAAACCGAGTTTTGTTTATTCGGCGGCTAGAAAATGCTCTAAATCGTACCCAACAAGAATCTAGTTATCAGTTTGCGGTACTTTTTTTAGACTGCGATCGCTTCAAAGTTGTCAATGATTCTCTTGGCCATCAGGTGGGAGATGAATTGCTGTTAGCCATCGCTCACCGCCTGCAAGGATGTCTGATACCTATTGATACTCTAGCACGATTGGGCGGTGACGAATTTGGAATTATCCTAGAAAATATCACAGATATAAATATAGCAATCCAAGTTGCCGAAAGAATTCTGCAACAGCTATCACTTGCTTTTAAACTGTCAAGATATGAAGTATTTATGAATGCCAGTATTGGTATTAGTTGGGGCAATAAATATTATGATCGCCCAGAATATTTGCTGCGGGATGCTGATACGGCAATGCATCAGTCCAAGGCTCAAGGAAGAGGCAAATATCACGTTTTCGATCCAGGGATGCATCAAAAAGCTATTCAGCTTTTAGAGTTAGAAAATGACCTGCGAAGGGCTGTTGAAAGGCAAGAATTCCTCGTTTACTATCAGGCAATTGTTTCGCTGACTACAGGCAAAATCTCTGGATTTGAAGCCTTGGTGCGCTGGCAACATCCGATTCGCGGTCTGGTTTATCCCGGAGAATTTATTCCTGTGGCAGAAGAAACAGGTTTGATTAATCCCATCAATACTTGGGTATTACAGTCAGCTTGTCATCAACTAAGCATTTGGCAACATTATCCTGTAACCCCACAACCTCTAACTATTAGTGTCAATTTGAGTGCAAAGTTATTTTCACAGCCAAATTTGGTAGAACAAATTGACCGAATAATTTATGAAAATCAAATAAATCCTGTATACTTGGAATTAGAAATTACAGAAACTGTAATTATGGAAAATACTAATGCGATTAAAATAATTCTTCAACAACTAAAGCAGCGAGAAATCAAGTTGATTATGGATGACTTTGGTACAGGATATTCCTCTTTGAGTTACTTGCACAACTTTCCTTTCGATGCGCTTAAAATTGATCAATCTTTCGTCAAACGTATGCAGCAAAACAAAGAGAATATGGGGTTAGTACCAGCAATGATTGGCATTGCCAACTCAATGGGGATGAGTGTAATCGCTGAAGGTGTCGAAACTCAAGAACAGTTAGCCCAATTGAGAAGTTTAAACTGTGATTTTGCTCAAGGATATCTGTTTTCTAAACCCATAGAACAACAATTGGTTCTTAAGTTGCTTGCCGCAGCACCTCAATGGTAGCTATCAAATAGCGCCTGGGAAAAATTTCATTGTTGACACTCGCCTAGAGAATCTGCGCGTGCTAAGTAGGTCGGCGCAATTAAAGCTAATTGGTGAAGGCTGTCATTTGTCCTTTGTCACTTGTACTGAGCGAGGTCGAAGTATTGGTCATTAGTAAGGGCTTTAAGCCTATTTACGTTTCGTAATATACTTGGGTTTTTTCGCACCAACTTACTTATGGCGTTTCCTAATAAGAATGAGGTACAGCTTAACCTCACCACGATAAAGCTGTGCTTTATCTTACATCTGTGTGAGTTAAGAGAGAGGTTGGAGGTGAGGTTTTGATATGTACTTTATGCAGATAGGAACCAGTATATCTACTATACTGCTGTTAAGTAGGTAGGTTGAATTAAATATAAAAAACTCCACGCCACTTGCGGGATGGAGTTTTTAGTCATTAGTCATTAGTACCAATGACCAATGACTAATGACTAATGACTAAAGCGGCGGGGCGGATATCCCTCTACAGACACCTGGGGATGGAGTTTCCCGCCGCTTTCTATAAAATCGCTTTAGCTGTAGGGTGTGTTAAGTACCGTGAGAGTTAAACTATAGGACTGGTATAAGATTAGTGAAATGCACGTAGTGGACTCTCTAGGCTAAAATAGTGCATTAGACGTAGACGTAGGTTGGGTGGAGCTTTGCGTAACCCAACATATATCAGGATGTTGGGTTACGCAAAGCTCCACCCAACCGACAATTTTTTTGCAACATTTTAGGCAAGAGGGTTTACTACAAGACTACCGATATTTTTTGATAAATCAAATATGATTCCTATATCAATATAAGTATTTCGGTGAAATCGGTCAACAAATTTTAGGGTAAATTCAAAGAAGCATTTACTATTCTCAATCATCATCCGCCTAGCTTTTGATAATAATGCATTTTAATCAAACTAACCTTCACAAAAAAAATATTTTGGTAGTCGATGATACCCCAGATAATTTGCGGCTTTTATCGGCGATGTTGACTGCACAAGGTTTTGAAGTTCGCAAAGCCTTAAACGGTAAAATGGCACTGACTGCGTGTCAAATGGTTTTGCCAGATGTGATTTTGCTGGATATCAATATGCCAGAGATGAATGGCTATCAAGTTTGTCAACAACTGAAAGCTGATGATAAAACTTGTGAAGTCCCAGTAATTTTTATTAGCGCCCTGGATGATGTTGTAGATAAGGTAAAAGCCTTTGATGTTGGTGGTGTAGACTATATTGCAAAACCTTTTCATGGGGCAGAGGTTGTGTTGCGAATTGAAAATCAGATTAATTTACGTTTGCTCCAAGTTAAACTGCAAGAAAAAAACTTTTTACTCCAACAGGCTCTTGACAACTTGAAAGCCGCCCAAGTTAAACAGATTCAGAACGAAAAGATGGTGGCGTTGGGGCAGTTAGTGGCTGGACTGGCTCATGAGATTAATAACCCGATCAGTTTTATTTATGGGAACCTCAAATATGCTGGTGAATATGTGCAAGAACTAGTAAATATGATTGAGGTCTATCAACAGGAATATCCCAAACCCACACCAAAAATTCAGCAAATAGCCAAAAATATAGACCTGAATTTTATAATTAAGGATCTGCAAAAGCTCATAGGTGCAATGTATAGAGGATCTGATCGCATTCGGGAAATTGTCTTGGCGCTACAACACTTTTCTCGGCACGATGAAGCAGAGATGAAGCCGGTAAATATCCATGAAGACATCGAGAATACTTTGGTGATGTTACAACATCGACTCAGGGAAACAGCAGACCGTCCCGCAATTGTTGTAGTGAAAGATTATGGTAATTTGCCTCTAGTCAGTTGTTATGCAAGTGAACTAAACCAAGTATTTATGCATCTGTTAAATAATGCTATTGATGCAATAGAAGAAAGAGTGGGGAATCAATCTTCTACTCCCCAAATTCGGATTCATACAGAGGTGACAGACTTGAATATGGTCAAAATTGCGATCGCTGATAATGGCACTGGTATAAAAGAGTCGTTGCGATCGCGTTTATTTGACCCATTTTTTACCACAAAGCCTGTAGGCAAAGGTAGTGGGCTAGGATTATCCATTAGCTATCAGATTATTGTGCAAAAACATCGAGGAAATATTACCTGTACCTCATCTGTTGGGCAAGGAGCAGAATTTGCGATCGAAATTCCCATAGAGCAACCTGAGCCTTAACTATATTGCAGCTTCAGAAAAAATGCTATTAGTCTTGTTTCCAAATGCGTCTATCGAGATTAAAGTCTTCAACAATTCCCAACATTAAGTTGAGAGTTTCAAAATATTCTCTTAACGGCGCGAATTTTAACATGCTTTTAAATAGATTAGGTTCAAATATATTATTTTCTACTGCTTCTTCAATGGCCATATATATCATATCATCAACAAAGGAAATATAAATATTTCTATTGGTTCTCTTGCGAAAGTTAACTATTTTATTCATTAAATTAGTAGATAAGACATAACGTGCTTCTACTTGATCATCACCATAAACAGTGAAAAGTTCAGCAAACTCTGGATCTTCTAATTTAATTATCTGTTTCTTTGCATGATTAACAGCATGAATATTGACCTTGATAATTTTTGGTTCAACAATTGTAACCGTTTGGAGATTTTTATTAAATTTAGCTTTAAAAAATAATCCTTTAAAGATTAAGTTTGTGCGAGTCACTTCATTTTTAATAATTTCCGATTCAATTTTTTTATATTCAATACTTTTACCACGTAAAATATTATTAAATATATATGGTACTAATTTAATAAATCTAAAAATTAAAAAACCAATATAAAATGTAGCCGGCAAGAAAAAAGTAAGAAAGTAAAAAAGGCGTAAGATTGAAAATATAAATATTATGGTTGAATCATCGTGAATTATTGTTTCATTATTTACTTTTAACCAATACGTAATATCTAAAGGATTAGTCCAAGAATGTTTTAGTTCTACTTCGGCGCGAATATTAGAGAACCAGATATCAACACCATTGACTCTGCCATGAATATAATCATCCTGTAGAATTTTATTAGGTTTGATAAGTCCTTGAAATAGTTGGCTATGTTGGAAAGAATCTATACTATTTTTAATATCTTTTTCCCAAGAAACTATTACATATTTTAATTTTTTATTTTGATTAATAAAATTAAATATTTTTTCAGATACTTTGTATTTAAAACCTGCGGAAAATGTTTCAACCGCTCCAGTATAAAAAAGTATCCAAATCCAAAAAATTAATAATAGAACGAATAAAAAATTGAAAAACAAAAATATGAATGTAAGTGGTATAAATATGGTTAAAGAGCCAAGTTGAAAAAATACAGTATTTTCATTAGAAAATTCGAGAAAAGAAGATATAACTGGAAAAGCCCTGAGCATTACTATTATAATAGACAAAAAAAGTAGATCAGCAATAAGAATAAATAATAAAACTTGTTTTCTTCGAGCTTCAAATATTTTTAATTCATCCAAGAGATTGTTTTGGAAAAAGACTTTAAATTCATTTAATGTTTTTGGTGTAAACTTTTCAATAGCTGGTTCGCATTCTTCTAATAAAGTTTGGCTTGGTGGTTGTAGCTGAACTGTTGATTCGGTGGAGTTTGGTACAGTCGCAGAAACATCAATATCATTTGTAAATAGCTCTGTAAATAAAAGTTCTCTTGCCCATTTTCTCGTTGCTTCATGGTCATTTATCAAAAGTTGCTGACAAAGAGCGATCGCTTGATTAATTTCCCCGTTTTGTTGATATGCTTTTATCAGCCATTTTTGTGCTTGCAAATATTCTTTTGTAGCTGGAGAAGCACCTTGACAAAAAATATTTAATGCTTGAATGGCTTGTATATAGCGTTTTTTAGTAAGGTCTTGATACGCAGTGTTTATAAGTTCAGCCGCTTGTGCAGTAGTAAGTGAAGTTTTAGTTGAATTTAGCGATGATTTTTGTTCTATAGGTTGAGCTTCTGAGAATATTTCGGCAAGATAGTACTGTGCTAATATCTGAGTCGTTTGATGTTTGCTATTGCTCAGTTCTTGGCATAAGTTAATTGCCTGATCAAAGCGTCCATTGTAGAGGTATGCATCTAAAAGTAATACCCGTGCATATAAATATTCTTTTGCATTTGTTTCTGCATTATTTTGGAAAAAACTTTCCAATCCATGAAGTGCTAACTTGTAATTTTTTTGATGCTCTAATAGTTTAACTATTGCATTTAAGAATTCTCCAATATTTACTAGTTTCAATTCTGACATATTTTTTAAATTTCAATATTTACATTATTTCTTGCTTGTGCATTAGCTTGAAACTGCAATTTTAATTGATATCTCATCCCCGAAGCTATAATATTTGTCGGAAACATTTCTACAGCATTATTATATTCAGTTACAGCAGAATTATAAAATCTCCTGGCGGCGGAAATTTGTTCTTCTACTTCATTCAATGAATATTGCAATTGGATAAAATGCTGATTTGTTTTTAATTCTGGATAAGCTTCTACTGCTAGTATAATTTTGTTTAACGTTCTCGAAATTTGGTCTTCTACGGCAATTCGACTATTATCACTTAAATTTTTTGAAGTTGCTCTACTTCTGAGTCTGCTAATTTCTGTCAATATTTTTTGCTCAAATTGCATATACATTTGAGCTAATGTTACAAGTCTGGGGATCAAATCACATCTTTTTTGCAGAACCACATCAATAGTAGAAAATGCATTATCAACTTGATTTTTTTTGTAAATTAGGTTGTTATATAAAATAATAAATATGATTAATAATAAAGCAATAAAGCTTGTTATATAAATAAACATTTTATTCATGAGAATAATTAATTATTATTTATACTCTAACTAAATAGTTTTTTTTAAAGAGTATTGTTTTCGTAAAAATATGTGAAGTTACTATAATTTATTCAGTATAAATAACGTCAGATATTGGATTTATTATTCTTCTATCAATTCTCCATGAGGATGCACTTAGTAAAAAAAAGAACGGCGCGGCAGTTCTAAAGTGAAAAAGGAACGATGTGTATCAAAATGAACTGCTAAATATAAGAGTCTCTGGGGTTGATCTTCTTCAACTAACAAAACTTTTGACTTCAACAGCAATAGGACTTACGCACTCAAAACCTGAAACCTCGTTCGCGTAGCGTGCGCGAAGCGCACTCCCCCCTAACCCCCCGATAAATTGGGGGGATCTAAAAAGCCCCCAATTTATCGGGGGTTGGGGGATCTCTTATGCGTAAGTCCTAAGCAATTTTTTCTTCGTCTCGTTCGGCTGCTAGAATTTTCTCTGCACCAAGGTCTGTGTACATATCCAATTCACCAAAACGTCGCAAGAGAGGGTCATTGGTGATCAGCCAACCATCTTTCTCTAAAGCCTGTTTTACTACATCATGGAAAATGTCCAACGCCTGCATAAATTAGTGTTGAATTTTCCTAACGGACAAACTCCCCTTGAGCAGCAGGAGCGATCGCTTGTGTTAATTCTTCTGGAATATAAGGTAAAATTCTATACCAATGTGCATCCCAAAATTGGATATTTTTTTACTTGGAAGTCCCTTAATTAGGAAATCAGGATTTTTTCTTGATTACAGACTACTATTTTTAGTCGCATAAACGCATAATAGAATAGTGACTGATTTGTTCGCCCCTTTACAATCTCTCAAACAAGGTCACTGGTTCAAGCTGATCTGCGGAGCCAGCTTCCAGCATTTGCCGGCAGTCAGAAGTTTAACGTTAGCCTATACTTTGGCGGGCGCTGACTGCATAGATGTCGCAGCTGATCCAGCAGTGATCGCAGCAGCGCAAGCAGCGCTACAAGTAGCCAGAACTCTTGCTAGGGAAGCCCAAAAACGAGGCTTTGACTACAAAGGCAACTCACCCTTTTTGATGGTCAGCCTGAACGATGGAGAAGACCCACATTTTCGGAAAGCAGAATTTAATCCTACTGAGTGTCCTACAGACTGCCCAAGACCCTGTGAACGGATTTGTCCGGCACAAGCAATCGTGTTTAACAGTATAAAAGAAGACTTTTCGGGAGTATTATCACAAAAGTGCTATGGCTGCGGTCGTTGTATACCAGCTTGTCCATATGATATAATTTATACAAGTTCATATATGTCAACGCCGGGAGCGATCGCGCCATTGGTAATGTCAACGGGAGTAGATGCCGTAGAAATCCATACAAAAGTCGGGCGGTTGGCAGAATTTGAGCAATTATGGCAAGCAATTTCACCGTGGGCCGATCAACTAAAGTTATTAGCTATCAGTTGTCCCGATGGCGAGGGGATGACTGACTACCTGAGAGCAGTATATGACCTGATTACCCCGCTCAACAGTGCTTTAATTTGGCAAACCGACGGCCGTCCGATGAGTGGTGATATTGGCGATGGCACTACAATAGCGGCGGTGAAATTAGGGCAAAAAGTTTTGGCAGCTAAGTTACCGGGATATGTGCAGTTAGCAGGCGGCACAAATAGCTATACCGTTGCTAAGTTAAAGGCAATGGGACTGCTGAAGAGAGCAGGGGGAGCAGGGGGAGATGAGGGAGCAGGGGGAGATGAGGGAGCAAAATCTTCCTCATCCCCCTCATCCCCCTCATCCCCCTCATCTTCCCCATCTATTTCCGGTGTCGCCTACGGTAGCTACGCCCGTGTACTGCTGTCACCAATTCTTGAACAGTTAGAGAATAAGGAGGTAAGTAACACCAATGTAAAGGCGACTGTTCGCCTAGAAGAAGATGATACATTACTTTGGCAAGCTGTAGAACTTGCCCATTCTCTCGTTTCCCAGATCAAGTCACAGCAGGAGCGTTAATCGCTCGTTACGGAAAATTACCCACGGCGGATTCTCCTGCACGTAAATGTCCTCGCTATCTCTAAAAACGTCACCATAGAAAGCATGACGATTACAGACGATCTCCAAAAGTTATTAGACATTTTGCCCCAAGACCTGCAACAAGCACTAGAGAGTCATCCCAAACGAGATAGTTTAGTAGAAGTGGTCTTGGATTTGGGGCGTCGCCCAGAGGCTCGCTTTCCCAATCAAGCTGAGTATCTGAGCGAAGTACCCGTTACTCAAGAACAGATAGATGATTGCATTCAACGAGTCGGAATCTTTGGCGGAGATAATCGGGCAGGAATTGAGCAAACTTTACATCGGATCAGCGCTATTCGCAACCGCACGGGTAAGGTTATTGGCTTGACCTGTCGCGTTGGTCGGGCGGTATTCGGAACCATTGGCATGATCCGCGATTTGGTAGAAACTGGTAAATCGATTCTCATGCTGGGGCGTCCAGGCGTGGGCAAAACTACTGCCTTACGGGAGATTGCCCGTGTTTTGGCGGATGATCTGCATAAACGAGTGGTGATTATTGACACCTCCAACGAAATCGCTGGGGATGGTGATGTTGCTCACCCCGCCATTGGTCGCGCTCGGCGGATGCAAGTGGCTCATCCAAATCAACAGCATCAGGTGATGATTGAGGCAGTGGAAAACCACATGCCAGAAGTCATTGTCATTGATGAAATTGGCACGGAACTCGAAGCTTTAGCGGCTCGTACCATTGCGGAACGGGGTGTACAGTTGGTGGGTACTGCCCACGGGAATCAGATCGAAAATCTGATTAAAAACCCCACCCTGGCTGATTTAGTTGGGGGTATCCAAGCTGTGACGCTGGGAGACGATGAAGCTAGACGGCGAGGTAGTCAAAAAACAGTTTTGGAGCGTAAAGCCCCTCCTACCTTTGAAATTGCGGTGGAAATGTTGGAACGCCAACGCTGGACAGTACACGAAAGTGTTGCTGACTCAGTAGATAATCTGCTGCGGGGACGTCAGGCTACTCCACAAACGAGAACCGTTGATGATCACGGCAAAGTGGCTGTTACAAGGCAGTTAGCTGTTGTCAACGGTCGCGGTGGACAGCTAGCGACAGTGGAGGAATCTTTCCCACAGGCGCGACAGTCTAATGGCTCTAATGGTTGGCGTTCATCGGGACAAATGGTAGCACTGCCGCAATTGCCAGTAGAGCGGGTGACTGGACGCAGTGAGTTCGATCGCTTGCTGGATGAATCCTTCAATTATTCTGAGAGCATTGATTTCGATACTGCTACCAGACAGCCAGGGCCAAATGGTGAAGATTTGCCACTGCACGTTTACCCTTATGGGGTTAGCCGCCACCAACTGGAACAGGTAATTAGTGTGTTAACTTTACCCGTGGTATTGACAAAAGACATAGATAGTGCTGATGCAATTTTAGCACTGCGATCGCACGTCAAAAACCACGCCAAATTACGCCAAATGGCCAAAGCGCGTCATGTACCCATTCACATGATTAAGTCCAGCACAATTCCCCAAATTACCCGTGGTTTGCGGCGGTTGCTAAACATCGACGACCCGGAGATGGCCGACGACCGAGAACTGCAACTGTTTTTGCACAATGGTAGCGATGATGAGATGGACGCCTTGGAAGAAGCTAGACTTGCTGTTGAGCAAATTGTGATTCCGAAAGGACAGCCAGTGGAATTATTGCCGCGTTCTCCCCAAGTCCGCAAAATGCAACATGAGTTGGTAGAACATTATCGCCTCAAGTCGCATAGTTTTGGCGAAGAACCAAATAGAAGATTGCGGATTTATCCGGCATAACCTCACCTCCAAACCCTCTCCGTTGGCATCGGTTTTACCCCACCCTAACCCTCCCCGATGGATTGGGGAGGGAACTAGATTCCTGTTTCCCCCCGTTTATTGGGGGGATTAAGGGGGGTAATTTGACTTGTGTATACACCGTAGCGTAGGGAAGGGGGGTCTAGTGCGTTAGGTTTGATATCAAATTCGGCAAATCACTTACGATATGTCATTGCGAATGCAACGAAGTGGAATGAAACAATCGCAAAGGTTTGGGATTGCCACGCTCCGCTCGCAATGACATAAGTATTAAGGCGGACATGATATGAGAGGCTTTGGTGTTACGAAAAATACTTTTCAAACATCCTCTCATATCATGTCCGCCAAATTACCCATAATAAAAGAACCCCACCCCCAACCCCTCCCCGCTCTTCGGGAGGGGAGCTAAAGCGCAGCTTTGGCGGGGTGGGGTTCCGGGTATTATGCTTAATTGCCCGGACATGATATCAGACCTTTTTGGATTTTGGATTTTGAATCTTCAATTCCATTATCCAAAATTTAAAATCTAAAACAGGAGTCAGAATACAGAATTCAGAATTGGTGAATACTCTACCTATAAAGGAATAGAGTTTTAAGGCGAGAATATTTTAATTTTTTTCGCCCATAATTCGGCTTGGTTTTAAACCAATATTCATTACCCAGTCGGACTCCAATTCAATTCTGAATTCTGACTCCTGAGTTCTGAATTCTTCTTATAAAATTTGTTAAACTCTCGTAAACCTTGTTTTAACCTCGAACTCTCAAACTATAAAGCATAGATTTGCGAGGTTTGAGATATGCTTCGGCTCAAAGGTTATATATTATTTCTCTGCTTTTTTTTAGCATTATCTGTTTCAGTCATTCTAGGGAGTATGAATTTTGTTCAGGCTATTGACAGCCGCAACCCAAAGCTTCCCAAGCTAAATACTCTATACGGACAAGCTCCGATAGTAATCGGTCATCGCGGCGGTGGAACTGGTTATCGTCCAGAACATACGGTGGGAGATTTTGGACGCGATGTGATTGGTTCTCACAACTTAGGAATTGAATTTGGTGCAGACTACATTGAACCTGATTTGGTAGTAACTAAAGATGGAGTCCTCATTGTTCGCCACGAACCTCTATTGGCAACAGTGAAAACAGATAACAATGGCAAGATTGTTTACGATGCTCA
Organism: Nostoc sp.; assembly: GCF_036919575.1. Lineage (GTDB taxonomy): Bacteria > Cyanobacteriota > Cyanobacteriia > Cyanobacteriales > Nostocaceae > Nostoc. Next base: position 173,700 of record NZ_JBALBY010000010.1, read on the forward strand.
TGGGAAACCTACTATCCAAGAAGCCACAACAAACGTTGCCGATGTTTCGGAATTTGCTAAACGTCTAACAACCAAAGTCCTTGACGGGAATCGTGTTACAGGTTGGTTTGCAGAAGACTTTACTTTAGCTGAGATTAAGAAATTACGGGCAATCGAGCGCCTGCCGAATATTCGTCCTCAGAATACTAAGTATAATGGTGTGTTTCAAATCCCTACTTTTGATGAAGTTATCAACCTTGCCAAACGCAGCGAAGCAAAAACTGGTCGAAAAATTGGTATCTATCCCGAAACCAAGCACCCGACATATTTTGCGGAAGCTGGTAAATATTTAGATGGTACTCCTATCCATGTCAATACTTCACAACTTCTAATTGATCGCTTGGTTGCCAACGGCTATACTAATCGCGATCGCATTTTTATTCAATCTTTTGAAGTCTCTAATCTCAAAGAATTAAAAAATAAGATCATGCCTGCTGCTGGAGTCGATATTCCTCTGATTCAGTTAATTGATAGCAGTGGCGCTCCTTTTGACTTTGTTTACCACAAGGTTGCTCAAACCTACGCTGATCTGATCACTCCTAAAGGATTGACCCAAGTTAAAACTTATGCAACTGGAATTGGCCCTGACAAACGGCTAATTGTCCCTGCCTCTCCACGATTGAATAAGCAAGGTCAACCGATTGATATTAATGGAGATGGGCAGATTAGCGATGCTGATAAGTTCCTCGGACAGCCAACTTCCTTAGTTAGTGATGCTCATAATGCTGGCTTGCTACTCCATCCTTACACCTTCCGCAGCGATTCATATTTTCTCTCCCCTGACTACCACGGGCAACCGCTTCGTGAGTTTGAACAGTTCATTAAGTTAGGAATAGATGGCTATTTTACTGACTTTGCTAATTTTGGATACGTTGCCAAGCAACAAGCGATACATGGTCCTGTGAACCTCAAAGTATTAGAGTATGGGAGCTTCCAAAAATCCACTAATCCACAGTAACGTTTACATCTCAACTACGGCAAATTACTGAGTAAGAGCGATCGCTCTTGCTCAAAAAGCATCTCAAATAATTACCAAGATCGAAACACTGGTTAAGCATGAAGAAGATTCGATAGGATTGTATATAGCGGTTATCGCTTGAGTAGGTACTGAACCCCACCCCCAACCCCCTCCCCGCTCTTCGAGAGGGGGCTATGATGTACCTTATGTGATTAGGAAACGCTATCTATAGGACTAGTATTTGATTTTTGAAAAAAATCAGTACACCCCGAAAAGGCTTCTTCCCCACTCCCCACTCCCCACTCCCTGTCTACGCAAATAATTTCAAAAATCAAATATGATTCCTATATATACTTGATGGCGGGGCAATCAAGGGAACATTTACATCTAGTTCGGAAATTCCTCGACAAAAGCAAACAATAGTTTTATGATTGGTGTATCAGCTTGATGTTTGGCAAGTCGAAGCGGGGGCTAAAACCCTGGGGGATCTGCCAAAATCGCCAGAACCTTGACAAATCAATAACTACAGCGTTTCATAAATGCGGTAAGTTGCAAATTACTTGCAATAAGGCAGGCTGAAAATGACCAAAATTTTCGATCTGCCAAAACCATTGGCAGGAAGCTTGCTCTGTAAGGGTTTCAGCACCGAGCGGTTTCCATTAACAAAATCCCCTCACGGGGACTGAAACTTTACCAATAGAGGTGATTAGTTCTTGTGTAAGGAGTTTCCATTAACAAAATCCCCTCACGGGGACTGAAACATTGCTGGAGTGGGGATGTTCGGATTTAGCCAACCAAAAGTTTCCATTAACAAAATCCCCTCACGGGGACTGAAACATATTATTGTCGTAAATCACCTGGAATTACCCGCAAGTTTCCATTAACAAAATCCCCTCACGGGGACTGAAACACACCAATGGGGATGGTATTGGAAGATCCGGTTAAGGTTTCCATTAACAAAATCCCCTCACGGGGACTGAAACGAGGAAGAAAGCATTATGAAAGTCCATCGTTACAACCTAGTTTCCATTAACAAAATCCCCTCACGGGGACTGAAACCAGCAACTCTGCTAGCCACTCCTAATATTTTGCCAAGGTTTCCATTAACAAAATCCCCTCACGGGGACTGAAACATTGTTGTGTAATTTTCTGCCCCAATAACATTTTTGTTTCCATTAACAAAATCCCCTCACGGGGACTGAAACCTTAATTAGATCATATCTAGGTAAAGGCATCTTTATTGAGTTTCCATTAACAAAATCCCCTCACGGGGACTGAAACGAGCGATTTCTCAAGACCCGGTGACAGAAACCTGGTTTCCATTAACAAAATCCCCTCACGGGGACTGAAACCGACACCCTTAAATTAGCGTCCCTGGAATTAACAGGTTTCCATTAACAAAATCCCCTCACGGGGACTGAAACATGAAAATCTTTGGACTGAAGAAGAAAATAATAGACTGTTTCCATTAACAAAATCCCCTCACGGGGACTGAAACCTTTATTCCTCCCTCTTAAAACAATGCCTTCATTTGGTTTCCATTAACAAAATCCCCTCACGGGGACTGAAACCAAAATCAAGGACAGCAAAGCAATGCCACGTTTTTTAGTGTTTCCATTAACAAAATCCCCTCACGGGGACTGAAACCATCCAAACAAAGATGTTAATAAATTATGTCTTTATGTTTCCATTAACAAAATCCCCTCACGGGGACTGAAACCTGCCAACTGCTAATAGGATCGCAGTTCAGGTGACGTTTCCATTAACAAAATCCCCTCACGGGGACTGAAACGGGCAATAATTCCGGCAGGTGGATTGAGCGACTCTGCAGTTTCCATTAACAAAATCCCCTCACGGGGACTGAAACGTAAAACTGTAGAATACGATGTTTACGCAGTATCGGAGTTTCCATTAACAAAATCCCCTCACGGGGACTGAAACGCTACTCCACACAGAGGGGACACTTTCACCCGCGTTTCCATTAACAAAATCCCCTCACGGGGACTGAAACAAAAGGCAGTAGCCGAAGTTGCCCAATCTGCTAAAAAGTTTCCATTAACAAAATCCCCTCACGGGGACTGAAACATCAACGGGCTTGTAGCTATTCTTGCTAAAAGCATCAGTTTCCATTAACAAAATCCCCTCACGGGGACTGAAACATCCCTTACGATCGTCGTTATCGCGGCTGCCAATATCGGGTTTCCATTAACAAAATCCCCTCACGGGGACTGAAACCATCTTTTCCCCCAGGCTGACGCTCTAAAAGAAAAGGTTTCCATTAACAAAATCCCCTCACGGGGACTGAAACGACTTGTTAGCTGTGATAGTGTAAATGGTTGTGGACGTTTCCATTAACAAAATCCCCTCACGGGGACTGAAACACTGATACCCCATTTTTCGGCAGTAGGATATCAGGGGTTTCCATTAACAAAATCCCCTCACGGGGACTGAAACAAATTAAGGTCATCACCCTCTTTAAGAAGATGCTTAGTTTCCATTAACAAAATCCCCTCACGGGGACTGAAACACTAAAATCAAAGGAATAAGTATGAGTCTTCAAACTGGTTTCCATTAACAAAATCCCCTCACGGGGACTGAAACAGCGGCAGGCGACTTTTCACAACGAATAGTCTTACGTTTCCATTAACAAAATCCCCTCACGGGGACTGAAACGCTTCATTTTTAGCTTGATTTGCAAGACTGCTTGGTTTCCATTAACAAAATCCCCTCACGGGGACTGAAACATTAAATTACAATGAGCGAGAAACACTTTGAAGTTATCGTTTCCATTAACAAAATCCCCTCACGGGGACTGAAACCTAACTTTTTCGGCGTTTTCTTCATCCACTTCAAATAGTTTCCATTAACAAAATCCCCTCACGGGGACTGAAACTAAGACTTGCACGAAGTCTTTACTCGTGGGGTTACTGTTTCCATTAACAAAATCCCCTCACGGGGACTGAAACGCCTACCGCTACTGATGCAATCGAAAGACCTGCTAATACTGTTTCCATTAACAAAATCCCCTCACGGGGACTGAAACCTGGACGGAAAAAGAAACTTTTACTCTACCTGGGACGTTTCCATTAACAAAATCCCCTCACGGGGACTGAAACTTCCAGAAGGACAGCTACTAGGCAATGGTGCCTCTGTCGAGTTTCCATTAACAAAATCCCCTCACGGGGACTGAAACATCTTTTTGGGCCGATCGCCAAATTAAATCAGCTTCGTTTCCATTAACAAAATCCCCTCACGGGGAACTCAAACCTTTGATGGCAAAGTATCAAATAGAAAACTTCGATCTCGCAGTTCGGTCAATGCTATTCCAGTCTCTCCAACTGTATGCCCCAGAATTTGGTTTAACATATTCCTAGCAAGGTGCAAAAGAATCAGAAATATCTGGTAGTTGAGGCAAGAAAAATATATGACAGACGCACAAATCGAAGATATTCACGCTCGTTTAGACAGCCTCACAATTGAGGTAAATTCACTCAAAGCACAGATTGGCGTTGTGGGAACGACACAATATGCAGTGGTACAAATTCTTGATCGGCTAGAGCGAGTTGAAAACACACTAGCCCGACACAGCAATCAATTAGATAATCTACAAGGCAATGTAGATAATCTACAAGGCAATGTAGATAATCTACAAGGCAATGTCGCTGAAATTCTTCGCATCCTGCGCGATCGCAATGGGGGTAGTGGAGTTTGATATCAGTATTCTCCGCGAACCTTGGGCTTTTTGAAGAAAAAGCGGGAAAATTTAAACTTAGGTTGGCCAAGATTTTTCCGCAATCCCTCCATGTAAATGTAAAACACTGGAGTCAGATAGAGAGTCAATATCTGAGAAAACAACAATCCACCAACGATCGCAATTCCCAAAGGACGACGCGCTTCTGAACCTACCCCCGTCCCCAAAGCAATGGGCAATGTCCCAATTAAAGCTGCCATCGTTGTCATCATAATCGGGCGGAAACGAGTTAAGCAAGCGGCATAGATGGCATCAAAAGAATTTTTCCCTTCCTTTCGCTGCGCTTCAATGGCAAAGTCTACCAGCATAATCCCGTTTTTCTTGACAATGCCCACTAGCAGAATGATGCCGATAAAAGAGTAAAGATTTAAATCAACCTGGAAAATCAGCAGCGTCAGTAATGCGCCAAAACCCGCCGAAGGTAAACCAGAAAGAATGGTGATCGGGTGAATGAAATCCTCATAGAGGATTCCGAGAATCAGATAGATTACTACAATAGACACCAACAACAGCGCACCTAAATCGTTGAAGGACTGTTGGAAAGTTTGGGCTGAACCCTGAAAACTGGGGGTAATTGTTGAGGGTAGCATCTCACTGGCTGCTTGCTTGATGGCATCTGTAGCCTGACTTAGAGACGTTCCTGGTAGGGTGTCAAAAGAGATAGTCGAAGAGGGGAGTTGAGCAACGTGAGCAACGGTAAGTGGTCCGACATTCTGGGTGATATTAGCGATCGCACTCAAAGGAACCAGTTTTCCAGTACTCGATTGCACATATAGTAGCGATAGGGCGCTGGGATCTCGCTGAAACTCCGGTTTCACTTCTAAGATTACATAAAATTGGTCATTTGGAGTATATATAGTAGAAACCTGGCTAGAACCATAAGCGGCGCTGAGGGTTTGTTCAACTTGTTGGGCGGTAATCCCCAGAGTTGCGGCTTTGTTGTGGTCAAATTGGACTTGGATTTGGGGAGTGCTGAGTTGTAAATCGCTGTCAACGTCCCGGAGTCCTGGTAGGGTTTTGACTTTATCCACAAGTTTAGGAACGTATTGGCGCAGGTCTTGCAAATTCAAACTCTGCAAGGTGAACTGATAAGTAGAATTAGTTTGTTGACCACCGATGGGAATAGCTGGCGGAGAGCGGAGGAATGTCTTAATCCCAGTTGTACGTCTCAACTTGGGGGTTAGTTCTTGAATGATTTGGTCAGCACTGAGTTGACGTTGATCGCGTGGTTTTAGCCGAATGGTAATTCGCCCACCATTGACTGAACCGTTCGGGCCACTTGCACCCACAATCGAGTCAACTGCATCAATGTTGGGGTCTTTACGAATGATATCAACAACTGTTTGCTGGTGACGCCGCATATCATCAAAAGAAATATCTTGCGCGGCTTTCGTGTTCGCCATTAATTGTCCGGTGTCTTCCGTAGGAATAAATCCTTTGGGAACGATGACGAACAGATAGATGGTCATTAGCAGCAGAATCCCAGAACCAATCAGCGTCATCAAGCGGAATTTTAAAACAGGCTTGAGCGTCCAATCATATCCCCGCAGTAGGAAATCAAATCCCCCTTCTAAGACTTGATAGAGCCGATTTGGTCTTTGCTGATGGGATGAACTTAAGAAACGACTGCACAACATGGGGGTGAGACTGAGGGAAACAAAACCCGAAACCAAAATTGCGACTGCGATCGTTACGGCAAATTCATGAAATAATTTACCGATTATTCCACTCATAAACATGATCGGGATGAACACCGCCACTAGGGAAAGGGTCATTGACAAAATGGTGAAACTGATTTCCTTTGATCCCTTCAATGCTGCATCTAGGGGAGATTCCCCCATTTCCCGATAACGGACGACATTTTCCAACACCACGATCGCATCATCCACCACAAAGCCCACGGAGAGGGTCAACGCCATCAGTGAGATGTTGTCTAGGGAGAAGCCCGACAAATACATCACGGCAAAAGTGCCAATGATCGCTACAGGTAGCGCCAAACTGGGAATCAGCGTCGCAGTGACATCACGCAAGAATAAGAAAATCACCAAGACAACTAGACAAATCGAGAGAACCAAGGTAAACTTTACATCGTTGACAGAGGCGCGGATGGTTTGGGAGCGATCGTACATAATCCCCATCTCAATGGATTTGGGAACTTGTTCGCGGAGTGTAGGTAAAAGTTTCTGGATGGAATCAACAATATTTACAGTGTTAGCACCGGGTTGCGGCTGTACGGCGAGAACAACAGAATGGCGGTTTGTTACCTTGCGATCGCTATACAAATTCGAGACTTTGACGTTTTGTTCACTGTCAATCACCTGCCCCAAATCCTGAAGGCGCACGGGCGCACCATTTTTATAAGTTACAATTAGCTGGCGATAGCCGGCAGCATCGGTGAGTTGACCGTTCGCCTGAATCGTATAATTTTTGTAAGCGTCAGAGAGACTGCCGGTTGGCAAATCAACATTTCCCTGTTGAATTGCAGTTTTTACCTGAGTTAGACCAATTCCCCGCGATGCTAACTCTCGCGGGTCAAGCTGAACGCGGACTGCATATTGCTGTTGACCATAGACCTGTACTTGAGCAACACCATCAATCATCGAGATTGGCTGACCAACTGTTACCTCTGCGTATTCATCTACTGTCGAGATTGGCTGTGTCTCAGAATACATATAGAGGTAGAGAACTGGTGAGACAGACGGGTTAACTTTGCGGTAGGTGGGCGGGTGAGGCATTCCGGCGGGCAGTTGTCCGGCTGCGGCTGAAATAGCCCCCTGTACATCTTTGGCGGCATCTTCCACTCTGCGGCTAAAGTCAAATTGTAGAGAGATATTGGTGCTGCCAGTTGAACTGGTGGAATTAAATGAATTGAGTCCGGCAATTTCGGTAAACTGTCTTTCTAGGGGTGCGGCGACCGAAGATGCCATTGTTTCGGGTGTGGCACCAGGGAGACTAGCAGAGACAGATATAAAAGGATATTCAACGTTAGGTAGGGCACTGATGGGTAATAATACATAACTCATCAGACCGAAGATGAGGATACCCATCATTACCAAGGTGGTCATGACTGGACGACGGATGAAGAGTTCTGAAAGGTTCATGGGTTTTGTTCTCCCAGAAATGTGGTGGGGATGCGATCGCTAAATAGTAATATGTTTGGGTTAAGGCTTAACTCTTTGTCAAAGTCAATTTTTTTAAACGAACCGCAGAGGCGCAGAGGGCGCAAAGGAAGAGAAGGAAGAAGTGTTTAACTGAACTTTATTGAAATATAATGTCAACGTCAAAGGTACAACGGCTCTATCTCTGATTTTTAAACATCTCTAACGCCTCCTTAACTGCTTCTTGAACAACTGGATCTGGATCTTCTAAAAGCTGTGATACAAACTCCACAGCCTCAAATGCTTTAATTTTTCCTAAAGCAAACGCTGCCCGACTCCGAACCCATTTGCTAGGGTGTTGAAGTCCTTGAATTAATGCATCTACTGCTCGAAGTTCTTCGAGTACTAGTACTACAGAAAAGCCGGAATCATATTTTTCGTCTTGCAGCAGATTAACAAGAGTATTAACTACTTTAGTTTTCAGATTACTTGGTGGAATTTCTATTCCATAGCTATTGCTCATATATAGGTCGTTATGAAGTAGTTGTACGGGTTGCCAAGAGGAATCTTCAGGAAATATTTTCAGAAATCTTTCGAGAGCTAAGTCTGTAATTCCTGAGTTGTAATTTCGATATGCAGCAGCATACTTTTTCTCATCTTTCTCTATATAACCTTTACGATCGATGAACAATCCCCCAGTCTCGTAAGATTCTGCTAGAGTCAACATCATCGCTGTTAAATTGGTATATTGCAGTGAAATTTCTGCAATTTCAGAGATATGAATTACAGGAGAAGTTGTTTGTTCCTCATCCATTGCGACAACTGCTAAAAACTCGATATCCGACATGTAGACTGGCAAGACAGGTTTACCTGCATACTTATACATCAGGGCTATTTCTTCATGTTCTTCTACCCAAGCTTGAGCCTCTTGCACTGCTGACTCTAAACTTAGAAGAAACATATAATAAAATATCCAATCATCTGCACAATCATATTTGGGATATCCATTTGACCATTCATAAATTTCCCGAACTTCTTGGGATACTTTAAAAGATAGAGTACTCAACACACTATCTATTTCCAATGGACTTAAACCTGATGCCAATGATGCAATCTTTACTGGATGATTTTCTTGAAACCAGTAATTAATTCGGTCTAATGCATCTTTAATATCTGACATAAGTGTTTAATTCGTAATTGAGAAAATCAGAATTAGGGTGTGTTATGCCGTAGGCTAACGCACCTTGAATTATTGACGGTGCGTTAACTGAAAGCGTAACTACATTTAAATCTCTTAACTCTCTGTGTCCTCTGCGCCTCTGCGGTTCGTTTAAAAAATAATTAATTTTTACAACTCATTTAGGATTGCGATAGATTCTCTAACTCAGTCAGTTGTAAACTGCTATTGCTTGTTGAACATCACGATCGCCCGCCTGAAAATGAAAATACCCGACGGAACTTAACTTGACTGAGCTTTTTCCGCCATGATTCCATATATATAAAGAACACAGGAGTTAAATACAGGGTCAATATCTGAGAAAACACCAGTCCGCCCACAACTGCAATACCCAAAGGACGGCGGGATTCCGAACCAGCCCCAAATCCGATCGCGATCGGTAAAGTTCCCATTAGGGCTGCCATCGTCGTCATCATAATCGGACGGAAGCGCACCAAGCAAGCTTGATAAATCGCCTCAGAGGGCTTTTTCCCTTCATTTCGCTGGGCTTCGATGGCAAAATCCACCATCATGATCCCGTTTTTCTTGACGATGCCTACCAAAAGAATTATCCCAATGAAGGAGTAAACATTCAGTTCGACATGGAATATGATCAGCGTTAACAATGCGCCAAAACCTGCTGAAGGCAAACCAGAAAGAATTGTAATCGGGTGAATGAAATCCTCATAGAGAACACCCAGGATCAGATAAATTACTAAGACTGCGATCGCTAACAATAAACCCAAACTCGGCAATGAACTCTGAAATACCTGACTTGCGCCCTGAAAGTTCGTGCTAATACTCGCAGGAATCACCTGATTAATCAATTTTTCAATCTCTTCGTTGGCATTTCCCAAGGACACACCGGGGGCGAGGTTAAAGGAAATTGTGGCGGCGTTCATCCGACCGTTATGATTGACCATTAACGGGCTGACTCCCTGAGATAGTTTGGCGAATGTCTTCAGAGGAACAGCTACTCCAGTACTGGAGTTAATGTATAATGTCAACAAAGCATTGATATCCTCCTGATATTGGGGTGCTAATTCCAGAATCACTTGATATTCATTGGTCGCTGCATAGATGGTTGACACTTGGTAGGAACCGTAGGCACTTCTCAAGGTACTTTCGATTTGATCGGCGGTAATCCCATAAGTTGAGGCTTTATCGCGGTCAATGTCAATTTGAATCTTAGAAGCAAACTGTAAATCGCTGTTCACATCCTGGAGTTCTGGCAAGGTCTTCATCTTGAGAACAAGTTGGGGAACATACTCCTGTAAGGGTTTGACATCTGAACTCTGAAGCGCAAGTTGATAAAGTCCTGTGCTTTGTTGAGCGCCAATGGGAATCGCTGGGGGATTTTGTAAGAATACTTGGATGCCGGGAACAGTGGCGAGTTTGGTTCGCAAATTTTGCACGATTTCGTCGGCACTAAGTTGGCGCTGCGATCGCGGTTTTAACCGAATAAACAAACTGCCGGAATTGGCTGCAACTGCTGCCCCACCGCCACTTCCACTCGCTCCCGCCCCAATATTGGAGTTGACTGCATCCACGTTTGGATCTTGGCGGATCAGGTTAGCAACTGTCTGCTGATGCTGGACAAGGTTATCGAAGGATGCATCCTGGGCTGCTTGGGTAATGCCTGTAATTTGTCCGGTATCTTCGCTAGGAATAAAGCCTTTGGGAACTACCACCAATAGCCCAACTGTGACTATTAATAGAAAGCCAGATAAAATCATCGTGGTGAGGTGATATTTTAAGACTTTTTTGAGACTCCAATCGTACAGACCGAGGAAGCGATCGAAGACATATTCGGAAGCTTGATATAACCGACTTTGATGGGCATGATCCACCGGACGCAGAAAACGACTGCACAACATCGGAGTCAGACTCAAAGACACAAAACCAGATACGAGAATTGCCACTGCGATCGTCACCGCAAATTCATGAAATAATCGTCCCAGGACTCCACTCATGAACAACATCGGGATGAAGACTGCAACTAAGGAAAGGGTCATTGATAGGATGGTGAAACCAATTTCTCTCGACCCATTCAACGCCGCTTCTAGTGGACGTTCCCCCATTTCCATGTGACGGACGATATTTTCCAGCATCACGATCGCATCATCCACGACGAAGCCCACGGAAAGGGTCAACGCCATCAGCGACAGGTTATCTAGTGAGTATTGCAGCAAATACATCACTGCAAAGGTACCAATCAGCGAAACGGGTAAAGCCAAACTGGGAATCACCGTCGCCGAGAGGTTCCGCAAAAAGAGGAAGATTACTAAGATAACTAGAGCAATGGTGAGAATCAACGTAAATCTGACATCATCTACTGAATCTCGAATTGACTGAGACGCATCATAGAGAATCCCAATTTCCACGGATGCCGGAATCTGCGATCGCAAATTCGGAAGCAATTTCTTAATCGTGTCTACGACTTGCACCGTATTGGTTCCGGGCTGTCTTTGAATCGTGAGAATAATGGCGCGGGTATTATTGTACCAGCTTGCTAGCTTGTCATTTTCTACACTGTCAATGACCCGCCCCAGTTGATTGAGATAGATGGGCATTCCATCTTTGTAAGACACAATCAACTGACGATAAGCAGCCGCATCCTGGAGTTGCCCGTTAGTTTGGACTGTAAAATTCTTGTGATTTCCCGAAAGACTGCCGGTAGGTAAATCGACGTTACCCTGTTGAATCGCCGTCGCCACCTGATCTAGCCCAATTTGCCGCGTTGCCAATTGCTGCGGATCAAGTTGAATTCGAGCCGCATACTTTTGGGAACCGTAGACAGCTACTTGTGCTACTCCATTGATTGTAGATAGCTTTTGCGCCAAATAAGTCTCAGCATAATTGTCTACCTGAGAAAGCGGCAGAGTGGGAGAATCCAAGTAAAGGTAGAGAATCGGTTGATCGGCGGGGTTAACCTTGCTGTAAGTGGGAGGATTGGGTAAATCCGTCGCAATTTGCCCCGATGCTCCTGATATTGCTGCTTGCACATCCTGCGCCGCGTCATCAATATTCCGACTCAGGTTAAATTGCAGCGTTATTTGAGTCTGTCCCAAGGTGCTAGTTGAGTTGAGCGAATCGAGTCCAGCAATGCTGGAAAATTGCTTCTCTAGGGGACGGGCAACCGATGCTGCCATCGTTTCCGGGCTGGCTCCCGGTCGGGCGGCACTTACCTGAATTGTGGGATAATCCACACTTGGTAAATCGCTGATTGGCAGCAAACGATAACTCATGAAACCGAAGATCAAAATCGCCGCCATCACCAGAGTCGTCATGATCGGGCGGCGGATAAATGGCTCTGAGAGGTTCATGAATCACCTCCGCCTGACTTCGAGGAATTATTTCTTTTTGACTTCTCTACATTTGAGTCATTCCCGGCTGTTTTAACACGGATTTTGCTACCCGAAACGAGATTAGCTTGACCATCGGTGACAATTTTATCGCCGGGTTGCGGTCCTTTCTGAACCACATCTAGCCCATCAATGCTACTACTAACTGTAACTGGAACATTTTCCACCGTCATGTCGGGCTTAACTACAAAAACAAACTGTCCATCGGGACCATTCTGCACGGCTTGGGAGGGAACAACTGTTGCATTCGGTTCTTCGGTCAGCGTCAGCGTTGCATTCACAAATTGACCGGGAAACAAATGTCCCTGAGTGTTGTCAAAGTCGCCAATCAGTTGAATTGTCCCTGTGGTGTTATCGACCGTATTATTGACAAATGTCAAATTACCTGGTATGGGATGAGCTTGATTATCAGGGAACGTTACATCTACCTTCAGCTTGCCATTCTGCATATACTTTTGTACCTGGGGCAGATTTGTTTCGGGAATGGAAAAAGCAACTTGAATCGGGCGAATTTGAGTGAGAGTAACAAGTGGAGTCGTGCTGTTAGCTTGTACCACATTGCCCTGAGTTACTAGAATATTGCCTGCGCGACCATCAATCGGCGCATAAATTTTGGCGTAAGATAATTGCACTTTGGTATTGTCTAATGCTCCTTGGTCAGAACTGACAACAGCTTGAGCATTAGCGATCGCAGCTTGATCGCCCTTGACAACTGCTCCAGCATTAGTCAGCGCCACTTGATCGCTTTTCAAAACAGCCTGAGCATTAGCGATCGCTTCTCGATCTGCTTGCAGGGTTGCTGTAGCCGATTTACTGTTAGAAACGTATTGCTGTGCTTGATCTAAACTAATCGCGCCCTTCTTATACAATGCACCATAGCGATCGCTCTGTCCCTGAGCAAAATCTGCTTGCGCTTGATCCTTGGCCAAAGTCGCTTGGGCTTGTCGCACTAAGGCTAGGTCTTTAATTAAAGTCGCCCTAGCTTGGTCTACCTGACCCAAGTCTCTAGTTAATGCAGCTCTTGCTTGTTGTACCAAAGCTTGGTCTTTGGCGACAGTTCCTTGAGCTTGCTGGATTGCAGCAGCTTGCGATCGGTCATCCAGGGTAAACAAAAGTTGTCCCTTTTTCACATCTTGACCTTTCTTGAAATAAACTCCAATGATCCGTCCACTGGCTTCGGGCGTAATCGATACCGTAGAACCCGATTGCACATTGCCGATCGCCTGCAATTGTATCGGAACCGTTTTTTGTGTCACCATTGCCACAGTTACAGGTGTCACTTGCTGCTTATTACGGGCAGATTTTCCCGTTTTCTCTGTCTTAGCTGCACCCGCATGGATACCCAAAATAACCAGCCCAGCCAGCACCATCACGCCCAAAATTACCAAAATAATCTTTCTTGGCGATCGCTTTTTTGGCGATCGTAGTAGCTCCGGTTCTATATTGTTCTCAGTCAAATCGTTAGAAATTTCATGGTTCATCAGAACCTCCAATGGATTTTAGTTTATTAGAAACAGCCAAATCCTTTACCACCTCAACTCCCGCTTCTACCAATTTCATTTAATATCGACTTGTATTTTTGTTGATTTATCCAACAGAATTCAGTAGTCAGCAGTCAGAATTCAGAATGAATTTTGTCCGAAAAAGCGGATGAATAATCGGGTTTAAGATCCCCACCAAATCATAGATTTGGTGGTGCAACAATTCCTGCGCCGGTCCCAATCCCCGACTGATTGATTCTGACTCCTGAATTCTGACTTCTGAATTCTGACTTCTGAATTCTTCTTCAATACTTACTTAACTGCCGATGTAAAAGTTTGAGAGCTTGTTTTTCGATCTGCCGGACTCGTTCCCGACTAATACCCATACGCTGACTAATCTGTTCTAGAGAAAGTTCGTTACCGTCAGTCAAACCAAAATGCAACCTTAATATTTCTTGTTGTTGTATAGGCAGATTTGACAATAAATTTTCAACGTCCTGATTGAGAGATTCCTCGGTGGTATAGCCATTATCAGAATATCTGTAATCTCTGATTAAATCTTGTAATTGTGTATCTTTTTCTGGCCCAACTCGAATATCGAGGGAGAGAGTTTGACGAGCCAAAAGCAGAAATTCTCGAATCTGACTAGGCTCTAAAGAAAGTGCATGAGCAATTTCTGTACTGGTGGGAATGCGACCCAGTTTTTGAGATAATTCTCGCTGAACGCGCTTAATTTGGTTTAACTTTTCATTGATGTGAATGGGTAATCGAATCACGCGCCCTTGCTGGGCGATCGCTCTGGTAATTCCTTGACGAATCCACCAGTAAGCGTAGGTTGAAAACTTGTATCCTAGAGCCGGATTGAATTTTTCAACCCCTCTCTCCAAACCCAAAGTACCTTCTTGAATTAAGTCCAGAAGTTCTAAGTTACGTCTCTGATATTGCTTGGCAATTGACACCACCAGTCGGAGATTAGCCGCGATCATTTTCTGCTTGGCTTTTTTCCCTTGATTTAGCTGCTGAAGTAGTTCCTGTTCACTTAACTGCATCTGGTTAGCCCATTCTGGCAGTGTGGGTGTACGCTTTAATTCCACAGCCAGTTTTTCTGATTCAGCAAGTATTGTGATCATCTGCTGAATTTGTTGGGCAAAAAAAATTTCTTGCTCGTGGGTTAACAGAGGTATCCGTCCAATTGCTTGAAGATAGGTACGTACTGCATCAGTTGGAGATTGAGATGCTTTGCTTGTGTTACTAGCTTTGGTATCTGGGAATGTTAAGTTACTCATAGTAAGTTAGCCTCCGCCTATTAATTAGGGTATTTTGTATTAGCGAAAAACCGGAGATAGTGACTCGACGATCCATAAAGGTTTTTATATAAAAACCAGGTATCAAGCACTAGCTCTAAAAGAGCAATCAACACCCAAATTGCTAGAGAAACAGTTACAGGTAGGCTGAGATCGGGAAACTTCCTTTGTAAATCGATAATCCCAAATAACAGCAAAAACAGCAGCGAAACTCCCAAGAGAAAGGACAACTTGACGATCGCCAGAATGAAACGGCTCATCTCTAGGATGCGATTGTAAAGCCGGGAAAATCCCTCTAGGATTTCTTCCATGTTATTGATGACAAGTAAAATTTGTTGTCGGTGCAAATGGGTAGCTAAAGAGGATTGTTGCTGCACTTGCGCCCATTCATGTTCATTCTTGAAATTATCTAAAAGCTTGTCCAAAGGTAGCACTTGGGAACCAGTTGCCCAGATTGGTAAATCCTTTAAATGCAAGGGAACTAAATAGTTAATCAGCGCGATCAGAGTTTGATCAAAATTACTGAGTTCAGGGGGAAGAGACTGAGTTAGACGAATCAGTTGGTCAATCTGAATCTGAAGTGTATAGTAGTCCTCATGCCGCCTTTGAGCGATCAACTGACTATTAAACGTGAGGAAAACAATTAACACCCCCAATAAAGCCGCTAGGGATTGGGATACAGCAGAAAAGAATTCAATTGCCACCTGTTTAGGCACTGTCAGCCAGGGGGCATTTTCCCGCATAGCAAAAACCAAGGTGGCAACAAATACAACCCCGACGATCGCTAGCTGATGGCGGGTAACAGTAAATATAACTGTCCGCACTAGGGGAGTGTTACTGAGTTGAACCAGGATTTGCAGACCTGGGACTGGTTCACAAATTTGAAGTCGTTGGGCTTGGCGGGTTGACATGATTGAAATATACTGTTCCTGACTTGTTGACAAGTATCGGTATACTTATTTCCCACCCTGTAAACTTACATGATTAGCCTCAGACTGAATCAATTTGCTCAGGTCAGCAACGGCGCTAGCATACTGAGGATCAGCTAATGTCCCCACAGTTCGGTTTTGCACTAATGCTTTCTGTTGTGCCTCGGTTAACTCGACGGTAATATCTGGGGCAATGCCGACATGATTGATATCTCGACCTTTCGGTGTGTAGTATTTGGCGATCGTTAGTTTCAGTGCCGAACCATCCTCCAGTGGCTCTACGGATTGAACTAAACCTTTACCAAAGGTGCGAGTCCCGACTAACCTGGCGCGATTGTCATCTTGCAACGCTCCCGACAGAATTTCGCTGGCGCTAGCAGATCCCTTATCGACCAGTATGACTAACGGTTTGTTGGTGAGAGGATGTCCCGACGCCTTGTAGCTATCTTTAACTTGATCTCGATTTACCAAAGACACGATCGCTCCTTGCTTCAACCACATACTGGCAATTTGCAAACTCGCATCCAGTAATCCACCTGGATCGGAACGCAGATCCAAAACGTAGCCCTGCACCTGCTGTTTTTCTAATGCTTGAATTGCCCGATGCATCTCTGCTGCCGCAGTTTGCGTAAACTCTGGCAAACGAATGTAACCAATCTTACCCACTGCCGTTGTTTGCGTATTGTAAGTTACAGGATGGATCGGAATATTTGCGCGGGTAAGTTTGAAAGTTTGCGATTGACTACCCCGTTGAATCGTGAGTACTACCTTGGTTCCTACTGGGCCGATAATCCGCTTCACGGCATCCTCAATTTTCATTCCCTGAGTTCTTTGACCGTTAATTTGGACAATTACATCTTCGGGTAAAATACCCGCTTTAAAAGCAGGCGTTCCTTCAATTGGAGCGACAACGGTTAAGGCTTTGGTTTTTTCATTTTCCGCTAGTTCCAGCCCGACACCACTGAGATTGCCAGAAAGGTCGTTATTTAGGGCTTGGTATTCCTGGGGATCGAAAAACTCCGTGTAGCGATCGCCTAATTTAGCCACCATTTCTTGAATCGCCCCATAAGCCTGTTTCTTGGAAGTATAGGAACGGCTAATATACTGCTGTCGAATTGCTTTCCAATCTTGATGATTAAAGCTGACATCAACATAATTTTTATCGAGGATTTGCCAGACCTCATCCACCATTTGTTTGGGGCTAGGTTGGGCTTTACCTAGAGCTGTGGAAGCGTATAAACTACTTCCTGTCAGGATTACGGCTATAACAGCGAGTTCTATCTTGACGATCAATTTTTGCTTGAACATAACTTTAACTATTGAAGAATAATACAGAATACAGAATCCAGAATTCAATCAGTGAAGGACTGAATACCCCCAGTCGTACATAATTCATGGTGAATTCTGACGACTGAATTCTGAATTCTTCTTATAAAACTACTAGGAATTATTTTGGGATTGCCCTTTACGGTGGGGATAGGCAGTCTTAAAAATATCCTGGATTTTAGTCTTTTGTTCAGCCGTGAGATTCAGACTCAACACTGCTTTACGCATTTTTTCACCATTTTGCAATTTCGCTGACAATTGCTTTACCTGATCTGGGGTCAGAACTGCCTCAACTTGCTTGCGAACTGCATCGCGCTTCTCGGCGCGTTCCCCCGTATTCGATGCCGGAGAGTTTGTCGTAGAAGCGTTAGTATCAGATACCTTTGTCCCAGAGTCGCCTCCTTGAGACACATCTGGAGACTTAGAACTGGTGCAACCTGTCATTCCTCCAATGAGGATAGTTGCAAGTAAAAGGGTTGGTAAAATTATCTGTTTTTTCATCATTTACCTCTCTTGTTTTTGTTGTAAGTAATACGAGTGTTATGACTCAATTTCGGTTTACGACTGTTTAGGGACTGACAAATAAAAAAATACTCAACAATTTCTTGTGGGGTGGGCGACACGAGAGCTTGGGCTACGGGCGGGCAAGATGCCCACCCCACAAGATTGGATAATTTATTTGTTGTCAGTCCCTTAGAAGATGTTTGAAAAGTTGCTGCTTTATTCATACCACCTAATCTTAGAAGTTGCGATGGGTTTGTGCATGAGCTAGAATTCCTAACCTGAGCAGTAAAAAAGTACTCAAGTCATTGTGACTTTTTTCCTAATTTAGAAACAGTTAATCAGTCGGAACGGCTCTAGCGAGACTAGAGACAGATTCGTTATATAGGAAGAAGAGTTTCATCATTCACCTGACTTTTTACGTTGTATGGAAAAACTTAACCCTCTCCTTACCGATGCGGGAAGCTACGGTGTACACACAAGTCCTAAGAACCTAGCTTGATGAGGTTTTTCTCCTTCCCATACTCCGTATGGGAATGCATTCATTGAGTCTCTGACTCAATATTTAACTGGAGGCAACAGCCCCTAATCAGCATTCCCATGCTCTTCATGGGAACGAGGAACCCCCTAACCCTCTTCCCGCATCGGTAAGGGGGAAAATTCAAAGTCTCTCTCCTTTTAGGAGAGAGAAATAGAAGTGAGGTTTTCGAGATCCCGTGAAAAGTCAGCATCATTCACAGCGCCCAGATATCCGACTTCTTCAACTATTTCCCTCTAAAATTGTGAAAATACCTATGGTTTTGTTACAAAGGCCATTGAGTTGGAACAGTTCTATGGTTCGCTTGACCTACCCATCGTTTCGTTTGTTGCTTTACCTAGAATGGCTGTTATTAGCCACGGCAGCATTCATGGAAGTTCTGCTGCCGTTTGAGTTGTCCTGGTCGTTGCTGCTACGAGTTGTGGCGATCGCCATCTTCAGCTTGATGGGCTTGAGACTACCAATGGTTAAGCTGAAAACAAAATTACTTTATACAACCCTGGAATTCCTTTTAATTTTGCTACCAGCGACTCAACATATTTTATCTCCTCGCTCCGTTTTCCTGCTGTGTCTAGTACTGGTGATGCGGAGTTGTCTGATATTTAAGCAATCAGGACAGTTGGTTGTCTTGGGTTTATCTCTGTTCTCTTATGGAACAGTGCTGTTGTCAAGACCGATTGTACCTGAGAATTTTATGCCAGAGAAGCTGATCGCTATGTCCTGGGATTGGCGATTAAGTAATATTTTATTGTTTAGCTTAACGTTAGTATTCGCTTTATTGTTAATTAATGCCCTGCTTGCAGAACGCCAAAGTCGAGAGCAGTTAGAAATTGCCCATCAGCAATTAGAGATCATCAATCAACAACTGTGCCAGTATGCGCTACGGATTGAAGATCAGGCAACTTTGCAGGAACGCAACCGAATTGCCCGCGAAATTCATGATGGGTTGGGACACACTCTCGCCGCCCAAACCATTCAGATTAATAACACTTTGTTATTCTGGCAATCAAATAATGATCAAGCATTGACATTTCTGAAACAGGCAAAGCAACAGGGGGCTGAGGCGCTGCTAGAAATTCGGCGATCGCTTTCGGTTTTGCGTTCAAATCCTTTACAAGGGCAATCTCTCAAATCAGCTATTGAAAAGCTGCTGACAGATTTTCAGCAAACCACAGGGATTGAACCGTCCTGTAAAATTGATCTACCTTACACTTTACCAACAGAAGTAAACACGGCTCTTTATCGCATTGTGCAAGAATCGTTGACAAATATTTGTAAACACGCTCAGGCGACGAGTGTCACCGTTGGATTACTGGCTCACGCTGGAATGATTCATCTGTCAATCGAAGATAATGGAAAAGGGTTTAACCCCACTCAAAATACAACCGGGTTTGGGCTACAAGGAATGCGAGAACGGGCGGTTGCACTGGGCGGTCAGTTGAATCTCCACAGTCAATTAGGAACAGGTTGTTGTATTTCTGTTTCTTTGCCACTATCAAAGCTATTGGTGTTTTAGCTATGATTCGGATTTTATTAGTTGACGATCAGCATCTTATTCGCCAGGGACTTAAGAGTATGCTTGAGTCGAATGCCCAGATGCAGGTAATCGGTGAAGCGGAAAATGGGCAACGCGCACTCGATGTGATTGCTGTACTACAACCCGATATTGTGCTAATGGATATCCGAATGCCCGTAATGGATGGCGTTGCTGCAACAAAAGCGATCGCTCAACAATATCCTGACATTAAGGTTCTCGTCCTCACCACCTTCGATGATGATGAGTATGTTTTCCAGGCGATGCGGCTGGGTGCAAAGGGCTATTTGCTCAAGGATACCGAACCAGATGAGCTAATGTTGGCAATTCTATCGGTCTACAAGGGACAAACCCTACTCGGCCCGGGATTGTTTGAGAAAGCACTCATGCCGATTGCCGCACCTGTCCCGTCGGTAGAACCCCGTCCAGAATTGGCGCAACTCACACCCAGAGAATTAGATGTATTGCGGTTAATTGCTTGTGGAGCTAATAACCGGGAAATTGCTGAATCACTGTTTCTTTCCGAAAACACTGTTAAGAATTATGTTACCAATATTCTGAGTCGGTTGAATTTACGCGATCGCACCCAAGCCGCTTTGTTTGCCCATTCGTTGTTTGGTGGATTGTGAATAATTATCAAAAAATTGGGTTTAAAACCCCGTGCTTCACGCAATGCTTTAAGTTTTGATGTCTAAATCTAAATCCCCGTTACAAAACTGTACTTCCGACTTCCGACTTCCGACTTCCGACTTCATTAAGATTTTCATGAAACATTAGGCCGATCAGCAGTTTTGATCTCTTGCAAGATTCGTTCGACTTGTTTAACTTTTTCACCTCTATTCTGTGATTTGAAAATATTTAAAGCTTTTTCTAAAGAAGATAGTGCCTCATCTCGTTTATTTGTTTGCCACAATGCTAGTGCAAAATTAGTTAGTGCCTCGCCATAATTAGGATTAATTTCGAGAGCTTTTTGATATTCAGTAATAGCTTCTTCCCAGCGACTTTGGCTAGCACAAACCATACCGATCGCATTGTAAGCTAGAGCGTATTTTGGCTCAAGGCGAATGGCTTCTCGATAAGAGCTAATTGCTTCTTCTGGTTTCTTTTGCCGAAAAAGCACGTTTCCCAGTTGAAAGTGTGCAAAGGCATCTTCTGGGGATTTTTTAATGAATTTGCGTAAATTTTCCTCTGCACCTGTCAAGTCTCCCTGATTGTATAAAGCATTGGCTTCTTGCAGAAGCTGCGATCGCTCTGGTGTATCTGCGCCTGAAAACTGTGCTAGTTTTTGTGGTTGCTTCTGTGCAGACTCCTCAGGCGATTGCAAAGAAACTTTTGCAGGAACCGCTAACACTAATGGTGATAGACCAATTGCAGTGATGATACTCAGCGTCATGCAGCTAAAAGATTGAACAAATGCTAATTTGGGTTTGCTATTCAGCTTCATCGTCCTCAATGCCTCAATAATGTCCTATTCTCATAATAAGGTAAGGATGCATTAGTAAGTATCCAATTCACTAAGAAGTATGTCAATATGCTGACTGCACGGTGTCCTGAAAATTTTAGGGACGGGCGATCGCGCCTATTTATTTTATAAGAATAAATTGGTATGTTCATCCTCATTTATTATTTCTCTGGTCATACCAACTATTTACTCTTGAAATAATATTAGCTATTTCTTGGTCATTGAGTTGTTTCAGTTCATCATTTTCATTAAAGTTTAAGCCCAGATTATTCTGCTCATTCATATTAGGTTCTAAAATCCATTTGTAATAAGCTTTATCATTCTCTAACGTAAAGAAAAATAGGCAAACCGGAAATGGTAAATCTCTGAAAAAGTTTGTATTTTTATTACTATTATTTTTTAATTTAAAAATATCGTGATGCTGTATTAACCCAGGTGTAGAAACTGTTGCTTTGACTTCTACACCAAAGAGTCTACCACTAGAAACCCCATCTTTGGTAATTGTGATTAAAAAATCTAATCCTTTATCTGGTGTTGGCTGAGAAATAATCAAGTCATCACGACGAGTCAAGTAAACAATGGCAAGAGATTCTGCCCGTTTTCCAATATACCAAGGTGCTGCGGTTTCCATAGTTTTATCTCCAGTCTTGATCGGCAAATTTTGAAATTAAATGACTAGTGTGGTATCTACTCCAGAAATCGTTAACTTCATGCCAGAGAAGTTCTCGATTCTGTTTAATAATTTTAAATAGTGTAGAGAGGCTTGACAGAGAATTAAGGCTTTCACCATTGGCAGAAACTATGTAACCTGTCTCTTGGATTTCATCAATACCAACTATATAAGTTGGTGCTGGATAAGAAGCTAAACCAATTACACTCTCTTGTCGTAATTTCACCTTCAGACGATTGAGTTTTTTAGTATAACCTTCTCTTGTTGTTTTGACTTGTACAAAAAAGTAAGGAACAGATTTATCAGACCCTACTAACTCCACTATAAAATCAACGTGCTGCCATTTATCTCCTAAAAACTGTGGTTTAAAAATAGGGCCGGCATTAGAGTGAAATTCCGTCATTAATACTGTAAAAATTGCTTCGCCTCTTTGCCCTAGTGCATCCTTCATTTATATACCTATTTTAATGCAGTTTGTCTAGCAAAGGGTAGGCTGTTTTGCCCACCCTATATTGTTAAGAATTACTGGGTGTTACTCTGTTGTTAATAGGATTTACGCAAAA
Organism: Nostoc sp.; assembly: GCF_036919575.1. Taxonomy (GTDB): domain Bacteria; phylum Cyanobacteriota; class Cyanobacteriia; order Cyanobacteriales; family Nostocaceae; genus Nostoc. The sequence goes on from NZ_JBALBY010000010.1 coordinate 196,435, forward strand.
CTAGACGCGCTCTGGGATAATTCATGAATTGCCCCTAAGAAGAAAATCATGGTTTTGGCTATTGTTTGCGTAAGTCCTGATTAAGATACTCGGCATCTGAGAAATTTGGGAGCATCCCAAATGTGTAAATTTATTTTTTTGTAGTGCGGGCTTCTAGCCCGCTTCCTGGACATTAGGGAGCAAGATGCTCCCACTACAAATTTTATTTTGGCAAAATTGGGATGCTCCCAGAAATTTTGAATTGTTTACGCCCCTTCGCGCAATTTATCCAACACGCTTCTATCTTCCAATGTCGAAGTATCCCCAGATACTTCTTCTCCAGCAGCTAGATTCCGCAGCAAGCGCCGCATAATCTTACCCGATCGCGTTTTGGGCAAAGCGTCTGTAAAGCGAATTTCTGCCGGACGCGCGATCGCACCAATTTCTTTGACAACGTGCTGTTTGAGTTCTTTAATCAGTTCTTCACTTCCCTGATAAGTGCCTTCTAAAGTCACAAAAGCAACTACTTCTTCACCCTTAAGTTCATCAGGTTTACCCACTACCGCCGCTTCTGCAACTGCTGGGTGAGAAACTAAGGCTGATTCTACTTCCATTGTACCGAGTCGGTGTCCTGATATATTTAGTACGTCATCTACACGACCCATTATCCAGAAGTAGCCGTCTTCATCAAGTCTAGCGCCATCACCAGCAAAGTAAATATAGTTACCGTCTTTGGGGGGAATGTGTTCCCAATAGGTGCGGCGGAAGCGTTCTGGATCGCCGTAGACTGTCCGCATCATTCCTGGCCAAGGATGGCGTACCGCCAGATAACCGCCTTCATTATTGGGTACGGTGTTTCCTTCTAAATCCACCACATCTGCGATAATTCCTGGGAAGGGAAGAGTTGCGGAACCTGGTTTGGTGGGAATTGCCCCTGGTAGCGGTGTAATCATGATACCGCCAGTTTCCGTTTGCCACCAAGTATCAACAATTGGACAGCGATCGCCACCAATTACTTTCTGATACCACATCCAAGCTTCTGGGTTAATCGGTTCGCCGACGGTTCCCAGCAAACGCAACGAAGATAGGTTTCGCGCATTCGGATGTTGTTCACCCATCTTTATAAATGCGCGAATTGCCGTAGGTGCAGTATAAAAAATATTAACGCCGTGTTTTTCAATTACATCCCATGTACAACCAGGATTAGAAGCACGGGGCGCACCTTCATACATCAAGGTTGTTGCACCGTTGGATAGGGGACCGTAGACAATGTAGCTGTGTCCCGTAATCCAACCTACATCGGCTGTACACCAATATACATCAGTATCTTGCAGGTCGAATATCCACTTAGTGGTTATATGGCTATACAAATTATAACCACCAGTGGTATGTACAACACCCTTCGGTTTGCCCGTGCTGCCAGAAGTGTAGAGGACAAATAGCATATCTTCGCTGTCCATCGGTTCGGCGGGACAATCGGCTGATACACCTTTTTGCAAGTCATGCCACCAATGATCGCGTCCCCCCAACTGCATATCAGTTCCTTGTCCAGTGCGCTTGACAACTAGGACATTTTCGACACTGGGAACAGCACCATCTGCTAAGGCTTTGTCTACCTGTTCCTTGAGAGGAACGATCGCATCTTTGCGCCAACCACCATCAGCCGTGATTACCAGTTTAGCTGTGACATCAATTAAGCGATCGCGCAAAGCTTCGGCACTAAAACCACCAAATACTACAGTGTGGGGTGCGCCGATTCTGGCACAGGCTAACATAGCGATCGCCGCTTCGGGAATCATCGGCAGATAAATTCCGACGCGATCGCCTTTTTGTACACCCAGTTGCTTCAATACATTAGCGAACTGGCAAACTTCCCGGTGCAGTTGGGAGTATGTAAGGGTACGCGAATCACCCGGTTCTCCTTCCCAAATCAATGCTGCTTTATTTTTGCGCCAAGTAGTGAGATGTCTGTCAAGGCAGTTGTAAGAAATATTAATCTTACCGCCAACAAACCACTTAGCAAAAGGCGGTTGCCAATCTAATACTGTATCCCATTTTTGGAACCATTCTAATTCGGTTGTAGCCAAATCTGCCCAAAATTGCTGCGGATCGGCTTTGGCTTTAGCGTAGAGACGCTGATACTCATCCAGGCTTTTGATATGGGCTTTTTGTGAGAATTCCGAACTAGGATGAAATAAGCGGTTCTCTTGCAGGATTGATTCTATAGTTGGTTGAGACATAGTTGGTTATGAGTGCGATCGCTATTGTTACTAAAAACTATTCTTAGCCCAGTTATGCTATACAGTGTTTAGATTTTCGTTAAGCTGGGCAGAAATTGCCGAGTTATTTAGTTTACATTTATTTTCATCTACCAAAAGCAAGCGATCAAAAAATGTAAAGAGGTTTTGCAACCGATCTACCGGGAATGTTGCAATATGTAAGTACTCTTCACAAACAAAGCCTGAAACTATGACACTCACCGTCGAAGCTAGCAGCCTATCTCTCAACGATGTTCATCGCTTTCTCAAACTGGAAAAGCTTTCCAATGGTTCATTTGCAGATTTCTTAAGGCTAGAACCACTTTCTGAGTTTGAACAGCAGGATTTATTGCGAATCATAAACGACTTTGATCGTTATTTAAGTGCAGGTAAAATTTCTGAAGGGTTGGTTAAATTTATAACGATCGCACCATTAATGCGGTTAGCTGGCTTTTACGATGTGCCGATTCGGTTGACAATGGAAGATAGCATTGCGATCGCAGTCGAAGATGAAGACAAAAGAATTACCGGACGGATGGATATTTTAGCAATCAACAATCCTCAAAGTAATATTGCACCGCCATTTTGGGTTCTAGTAATTGAAACGAAAAACAGTGCGGTCAATGTGATTGAGGGTTTACCTCAATTACTCACTTATGCTTTTAAGAGTTTAGATCAACAACCATCGGTTTGGGGTTTGGTAACTAATGGACAGCTTTATCAATTTGTTTATCTAAGACATGACAACCAGTCAACTTATGAGTTAATGCCATTATTAAACTTGAGTCAATCTCCAGATGCAATTGAGTTATTGCAAGTTTTCAAAGCCATTTGTAAGTTACCGAATTTTCAGTAAAATGAATGTAAATCGCGGAGCGATCGCTGATGTCTGAACTTGCTACCATAGAATTTATCTCTGATGATACTTCAGAGGAGGAAGTGATTTTTCCTCCTGGCGATATATTTAGTGACGAACCACCCTTGGAAAGTGACCTGCATCGTGACCAAATCGATTTGCTGATTCGCATCCTCAAATTATGGTGGCGAGAAAGGCAAGATTTCTATGCTTCTGGCAATTTGACGATTTATTACAGTCCTAACCAAAAGAAATCAGAAGATTTCCGCGGGCCAGACTTTTTTGTAGTTTTGGGAACCCAGAAAAAAGACCGTAAGAGTTGGGTAGTTTGGCAAGAAGACGGCAAATATCCAAATTTAATTATCGAGATATTGTCGAATTCAACGGCAGTAGTTGATAAAGGCTTAAAAAAACAAGTTTACCAGGATACCTTCCGTACACCAGATTATTTTTGGTTTCATCCTGTAACAATGGAGTTTCAGTGATTTCATTTAGTAGATGGTAAGTATCAAGAAATTCAACCCACCACTGATGGACGTTTGTGGAGTCAGCAGCTAGAACTTTATTTGGGAGTTTATGAAGGTAAATTAAGATTCTTCACTACTGAAAATCAATTAATACTATCATCTGAAGAACTGGTTGAACAAGAAACTTTACGCGCTCAACAAGCAGAAGAACTAGCCCAACAAGAAACTTTACGCGCTCAACAAGCAGAAGAACGCGCCCAACAAGCAGAACAAGAAATTGCTCGATTGCGGGAGGTTTTACGTATACAGGGCATCGACCTAGAGAATATTTAATGACATCAGGAAATTAAGTAAAGAAGAATTCAGCTATTCTGAATTCAGGAGTCATAATCAATACTTCGGTAGAGCTACGTAACCATCAGTCGGGGATTTGGACCGGCGCAGGAATTGTTGCACCACAAAACTAGAATTTTTGGTGGGGGTGCAAAAACGCCAATTATTCATCCGCTTTTTCGTTCATAATACCCAACTGAATTCTGACTCCTGACTCCTGAATTCTGTTCGGTAAAGACATTTTCAAGTTAAAATTTAGTTATAAATGTGTGAAAAAAGCGTTATCTTCTGAAAGTAGGGCATCGTTTGCAAGCTAAAGAGATTAAGGAGAAGCTAAAGTCCCTTATCGAGCAAGCCTCCTCGATAGATCATAATTTAGCGAGAAGATTAGATGAAATTAATCGTTGGGTAAAGAATATTAAGCCAGGTTCGCTGACTGCAAAACCTTTTGTCATTGCCTTTCTGCTAGAGGTGATTACGGATTCTACAATTTGGCTGATAATCAAATCCTTACCTTCAGAAGAAGAACAAAAAGCAAAGTTCGAGCAAATGACGCCGATTGAGAGATATTGGTATGCTTATCTCTTTCCCAGATGGTTCAATGCAAGTGACTCCAAGTTTTATATTTGGAAACAAAAATTAATGGCAGGCGAATTTAATCAGCTTGATGATGATATCATTAAATTAATCGCTCAAGATATTGTCAGTCGAGAAGGTAGTTTTTGGCAGCGTTATATTGCCGACCTTTCTATGGCAACAGATTTAATTGTTAGTCGTAACAATCAACCACTGTGCATTCAAATCACCAGTGTCTCTGAAGAACTTAATTACCAAAAGTACCAAGCTTGGCAAAATACACTGCGATCGTGGGAAATCGAGAGAGGACTATTCTTAAGTTACAACCCCAAGGACGCTAATTTTGTCAACCAGTTAGTCAACGTGGCACTGTATAACAGTGATTACCTTTCTGGTGGCAAATATTTAAAATTTTCGTGAATTTTCTGGAATTCAATATTCCAGATTTGGATTATAGCCTAGATCCTTACCTGCTAATTACAGCTTTTATGGTTAATCAAAGAGAAATTCACAGCTGCAACAATCAAGTAGATACATTTGCGGAAGCTTTAGCAACAGCCCGACAAATGCAGCAAAGCTGGCTAACTTACGGCGTTGATTTCGTTAATTTTTACGTTGAAGATGTAGATGGAGACTGGCTGGAAACGTGGGGAAATGAGGAAATATTAGGTAATTATCGATTAGATGCTATTAAAGAATTTTTGGTAAGTAATGATAGTGTAGCTGTGAACGTAAGACAGCATTTAGGAGAGCGATCGCTGTTTGATTTCGCAGTAAACTTAGAAGAATCTTGGAGAATTTCTGAAACAAATGACAGGTTATCTGCTGTGAGAAACTTGTTAGCTAGTGAAGAAAATAGTATTGATACAGATGATATGAGATTCTTGGATTTAGCAAATAGTCTGCTGGTAAAGTTGGCAGAGATTTTGTGAGATTTTTAGTTGATTTTTCACGGTATCTGGAAAACCTCACTTCTATTTCTCTGTTCTAAAAGGAGAGAGACTTTGAATTCCTTCTCTTCCTTTGCGTTCTTTGCGTTCTTTGCGTCCTTTGCGGTTCGTTAAAAAATCGACTTTGACAAAGGAGTTAAGCCTTAACCCAAGCGTATTGGGATATAGGCGATCGCTTTTCAAGATAAGCTTTAATAATCTTTTAGATGTGCAATCTTGATCACTGTTAGTAGTAAGGGTTGATCCTGAATCTGGTAAATAATACGGTATTCACCCAAACGAACGTTATAACAATAATTTGTTCCGCTCTTTCTAAAGCAGAAAGTGCTTGCTGATGTTGAGATTCTACACGTAACAAAGCATACACAAAAACCATCGTATCAACCACCATCAAAGTCGTCCTTGTTCCTTCCACTCTTGCACTTGACTGATCGACTGAATCGGCAATATCTCCCAACGTTTACGGATTCGAGCGATCGCTGCTTCTCTTGTTAACTCATTTGCTCCCTTCACTTCTGCCAGCAGGTAGCTAATTAACCTCAGCCGTGCCTCATTTGAGAGGTCTTTCGTTTGATTCATCAGTTCTTGTAGCTGTTCTTGACTCATTTAGCTTCTGGTTCAACTCACTTTTTGGGTAGTTTAACAAAATTTTTGGGCTAACACACCCTACTTGTAATGGAGAATTTAGTTTTTGGTCTTCCCCTAAACTAAAAATCAATAGTTTATAAACAAGGTTTGCTTACGTAGGCTTTGTTTACTTTTTCTCTGGCATAACCTGGAAAATATTAAATATAAAACCGCTATAGCTGTAGGGTGTGTTATCGCGTTAGTATAATGCACTATTTTGGGTTTTCGGTGCGTTACGAAAATCGTAATATATTATATACATTTTTAACGCCTAAAGAGCAGTTTGACATCAAAAATTACTTTATAACTTTAGCAAAAAAGTTAAATAAGCTTCCATCTTTGGGAACAATAAATCTATCGAATCTCAGGTAAGTAGGTTAAAAGCATTGACTCCTGAAACTGCGGAACTTTTGTACCCCTCTGTGGAGAAATTAGTTAATGAGATTGTGGCGGTTAATCACGCTTGGAAAGTAGCTCGTGAATTATTTGGACAAGATTCACCCCTATCTACTTCTTCACGGGATTTAAAAACCTGTTTGCAAGTACGTTTGTTGCGAAGCTATGCACCAGAAAAGGTTTATTTAATTGAGGATAAAAAGGCAGAGGGTGAACCAGTTTACAGCTTATGTCTCCGAGAAGCTATAGGAGATCGCCTGGATGCAGAACATCTGCCAATGCGGAGAGCTAAAGAAGTTCTTACGGATAAAGAATTAGCGCAATTCAAAAACGTTTAATCAACATAAATCAGAGAAGGTAATCTATGGAAATAGCAAAAGTTTGGGACATTGTTTGGCATAACGAACCTTTTCATTGGACAATTGCTTTTGTGTTAATAATTGCAATTATTATCGAACTTTGCACATTATGGCAGTATTGGCGCTCAGAGTGTGGCACAACTGAAGCCGGAATTAAATTTTTGAAGAATTTGAAAAAGGGTAAAAATGTCAAGCTTTTAGAAAAGGATTGCCAAGGGAAGTACAGAACTTAAACCAGAAGGTAAAGCCTTTCTACGCCGCTTTATTCCTGTTTACAGTGGTGTTATTTTCTCCAAACCAGAATTTGATCAGGAAATTAGCCGCGTAGTTATAGAAGGTCATACTAGCTCGGAAGGAGATGACAAAACCAATCTACAACTAAGCTTGTTGCGAGCATCATCAGTTTACACATATATTTTTTATGATATGAATTTCCCTACCAAAGGACCTTTAAGTCAGAAAATATTAGCTGCTGGTCGTGGAGAAATTGAATCTGACAAGAAACGTGATAATCCAGGCGATCGCAAGGTAGTTTTCCGCTTTCAGTTTCGCAGTGATGAGTTAAAGAAAGATATCCTGAAAACCTCTCTTTAAAGGAGAAACACCTTGAATTTTCAGTTTTCCATTCCTTCCCTACCTGAAACTCCCCAGTGTAGTCCTAATCAACTTATTCAGCTTGCAAGTAACTTACCAGATGCAACAATATCAATACCAAGTGTTGATAAAATATTGGAAGCTATTGAACAGGGTAAAGCTGATCAAGTAAGTCCATTGGACTGGATTTACTGCATCCATGCTAAAGCACAGTGGGATCAGCAAAATCTTGACCGATGCAGAAAAACATCAGCAGCTATTTGGAAGGTAGCAATTTCTAATTTATGGTTGCAACATCAGCTATTGTGGCGTTTAGCTCTTTATTATGGTGATCAGCAAGAACAGGTGTTAGCACAGTCTTTAGCTGAATCTTTTGATGTTTTTGCTAATTCTGACTTAGTTAGTCACCTGCTACCAGTTAAAATTATTCGGGCGTTTTGCAGTAAACAAGCAGGTAGAGAATTAGCAAAAATTGTTTGTGAACAGCGTATTAATCGAACCGAATTGCTAAACAACATCCGAGAAGATTTACCTGTTTGGATTCCATTATTTACCAAATTTATAGAAGACATTACCCCCTATTTTACTAAAATTATTTCTCCAAATCAGCAGCAAGTAAAATGGCTGTTAAGTTGTTTTGATGAAATGTCAGAAAGTCAGCAAATAAAGGCTGTTAATTATTTACTAACGAATGTTTCTAATGATATAGCAACCAATCATTCTTTACTGGTTGATTGGTTGAGACATAACTATAGAAATGGTGAAAAATGGTATAAACTTTCAGATCCAGCAAGGCAAAGACTTCGAGAGTGGATTGGAGGTATCAATTATGGTGATTTCCAAAAGTTAGTAAATCTAATATTGAACAAGCTCGATTTACCAGACTTCGAGTCAAAACGGCTATGTAGTCGCAGGGACTTTTGGGCTAATTACAGTAACCGCTTTGAACGGCTTCGCATCTTGTTACCCAAGACATCACAAATTGCCATAGGGTATCAAATCCAAGATGATGTTGATCTACTAGAGGATGATGGTAGCGACCCGACAGAAGTCTGTATATTTGATTTTGGTGAGTGGTTTGTAGTCGAATTCTTTCGTGGAAGAGGTGGTGAGACGCGCCTGTTTCCTAAAAATTCTAGAAATCACCAAATCCTTTTTAGTGAATCCACCCTTTCAGTCAAACGTATTCGCTGTCTAGGTGGCGATAGACACGATCATGTTTATCTTTGGCAGGAATTTTCCCCTACTTGGCTTAAAAATCATGGAATTCTGCCTAATCCAAATACCCAGCCTTCCAGAAACCCGACAGCAGATAAATTACGAAAGCGAGAACACAGCCTTGAGTCGTGGCAAAGAGAGATTGAACGTCTAGAACGGGAAGCTAAAGCCTACGTCTGAATATTAGAAATTTTTATAGAGACTACTGATGCACAATAATGGTGTCTCGATTTATTTCAATATACGAATGCTGCTTAAACAATTCAACTACAGATTGGAAGTTAGCTATAAATAGGGATTCCAATTCTGAGTTATTGATATTCCCTGTCGTGATTAAAAGGAGTTTATAAGGTTGCTGAACTGTTAAAAAAGAGTTGACAAAATCCACATCTTTAGTAATTAAAATTCGATTTTGTTGAATTGATACGGTATTAATCTCATTATCTGGCGTAGCATTTTCCCTTGGTAAGTCTCTGGTGTGGATCGTGTCATAACCTAAAGTTTTGAGAAAACGGGCAAGACGAACTGGTAACTGAGCATCGACAATAAATTTCATGAGGCGATTCGATGAATGCTTTTCACTTGGCTGAGTCGAGCCGCAAATAACAAGACAGCCAAAATATCTTCAGATTCTAAATCGTCATAATCTTTCAATATTTCTTCACTACTCATACCAGAACTGAGCAGTTCCAAAATAAACTCAACTGGATAACGAAGTCCTCGAATACAGGGTTTGCCGTGGCAGATATCTGGATTATGGGTAATGCGTTGTAGAAGTGTGTCATTCATAAAGAAATATTCATAAATTATGACGATATTTTTGTTCTCATATTCTAATTCTAGATGCCAAATAACGACAGCAGAAAAATAATTGTAGCTACAAATAAATACTTTTGACTTTTAATTTATTTTTGATTTAGGGGTTTATAAGTATAAAATTATACTTTAATATACAAAAAAGAAAGGCGATCGCCCTCTGCCAAGAAGCTGCGTAGGCGTAGCCCGTCGTAGACATCGCCTTTCCCTAAACCCCCATTCTGGGAGACAATTACAATGATGACACAAGTACAAAAGTTTGTAAAAAATCAGAAGTTCGCCCAATCAGAATTACAACAGTACTTAGATGGCGAAAACTTAAATACACCCATCCTTAATCAATCTTCTGAAAATCAATTACCGAAAAGAGAACCGATAAAACATCTATTAATAGGTTCTCCAAAAGCAGTTACTAGCACAATTCACTATCTGCAAGTGATTGGCTACGCCAGCATCGGCGATTGGAGTCCGCTACTACCAACCGCCAACCCAGGGGAGGTAATGAGTATTTTAATCCGTCAGATTTTAATGCAATAGGATCAATATGGTGCGTTGTCGTGTAGCGCAACGCACCCTACTTGAACTTCATCTATCGTAGGGGTTTAGCAATATGCTAAACCCAAAAAGCAGTGATTTTAATCGGAAAATAGCGCCTCTAAATCTTGGTAGCCACTCACTACCCGCACAACTTCAATCCCCTCTGCAATTGGGCGATAAAATATCAAAAAAATTGCTTTGTTGGGGAGCCACTGCGTTGCGCGGGTTCCCCGCGTTGTAGCAAGTGGCGTTGGAGGCTTTGCGTAACCCAACATCCTGATAATCAGTTGGGTTGCGCTCCGCTCCACCCAACCTACGTCTACGTCTAATGCAGTATCTTAGCCTAGAGGGTCCACTACGTGCATTTCAAAAATCAAATACTAGTCCTATATTCTAATTCTAGATGCGAACTGACAGCAGTCCATTGCGATCGCATCAAGCTAAATATTATACTTTTAGTGTATGGAATAGTACCAAAAATATCCCAATGGTACGGCGATCGCACACATTCAACCCCCTTCAAAATGCACCACAACCACGTTAAGCTGAATTAGAGTAGCAATTTATTGCGCTTCTTAACATGAAAATCTCTGTTCTTGTCAAATTTTAATTTTTTCTGCTTGAGAAACCCGGAATGCTAGACCAAATTTTTGATTACCTCAACTTTCATTTCAGCGTTGAAGCCCCGATAGTTCTGCTGATCCTGATATTTTTAGAGGCGGTGTTATCTGCCGACAATGCGATCGCCCTGGCTGCGATCGCTCAAGGGCTAGAAGACAAAGAACTTGAGCGTAAGGCCCTCAACTTTGGTTTAGTCGTTGCATACGTGCTGCGAATCACCCTAATTCTTACCGCCACCTGGGTGCAACAATTCTGGCAATTTGAATTATTGGGCGCTGCTTACCTGCTGTGGTTGGTATTCCAACACTTTACCTCTCAAGAAAGTGAAGACGATGGCCATCACGAGCCGCGTTTTAGTTCGTTGTTGCAAGCGATACCCGTGATTGCATTTACAGATTTGGCATTTTCTTTGGATAGCGTGACAACTGCGATCGCAGTTTCTCAAGAAAAATGGTTGGTGCTGACGGGTGCAACAGTTGGTATTATTACGCTGCGATTCATGGCGGGATTGTTTATCCGTTGGCTAGACGAATTTGAAAACCTAGAAGATGCAGGCTATGTAACTGTAGCCTTGGTGGGCTTGCGCTTGTTGTTAAAAGTGGTCAACGATGATTTAGTTCCACCAGAATGGATCATGATTCCTGCCATCTTCCTAATTTTAGGCTGGGGATTTTCCAAGCGTATTGGCACCCAATTACCCCAAGTAGAACCAGAAAAGAGCGAAGTCTCGAAGTGAGATAAGGGAGATGAGGGGGATAAGGGAGATGAGGGAGATGAGGGAGAATAATAATTGTTTATTTACTCCCCCCATTCCCCACTCCCCACTCCCAACTCCCTAATGTTTTACTCGTGCAACCAAGGCGTTAAGTGTGGTTGCCAATTAACCAATTCTTCATCCTTAAACCATAGGGCTATTTCCTGTTGCGCGGTTTCTTGAGCATCAGAACCGTGGATCAAGTTGCGACCAATATTCAGGCCAAAATCACCGCGAATCGTTCCCGGCTCTGCTGTTAAGGGGTTCGTCGCACCAATAATCTTTCTGGCAGATGCAATAACGCCATCACCTTCCCATACCATCGCCACCACTGGGCTAGAAGTGATAAATTCCACTAGACCACCAAAAAAGGGACGTTCTCGGTGAACACCATAGTGTTGTTCGGCCAATTCCCGACTGACTTTCAGGAACTTTAAACCAACTAGGGTAAAACCTTTAGTTTCAAAGCGACGGATAATTTCCCCCACCAATCCACGCTGTACTCCATCAGGCTTAATTGCTAAGAATGTGCGTTCCAAAGCGATCTCCAAAAACTTAATGAATTTTTTATTTAGTCAATTGTCCCCAAAGTTCTGATCTAAGGAAGTCTTATCTCAGACTACTCTCTTTGTTATTTGTCATTTGTTCTTCGTCCTCTGTCAAGAGTCCAAGGGTTTTGTACTAATGACCAATGACTAATGACCAATGACCAATGACCAATGACCAATCAGAGTTTATCTCAGAAATTATCTTTAGGTGCATATACGTTCCCAGATGAATGCGCTAAATTGTTAATTTGTGGGTGAAAAACAGAGGTTAGGAAGTAAATGGGTGTTGAATCAACTGCTACATCTGACGAGGTGGTACTACCGTCCAATGGACAGAAATCTGAAGTGAAACATCATAAGCACAAAAAACTGTTACCACCTAGTCCTACCACAGGAGATTTACCTCGCTCCTGGAAAATTGAGGATAGCGAAGCGCTATACCGGATTGAAGGTTGGGGACAACCTTATTTTTCCATTAGCGCTGCTGGTCACGTCACCGTTGCACCCAAGGGCGATCGCGGGGGATCTCTTGACTTGTTTGAATTGGTCAACGCCATGAAAGATCGCAACTTGGGACTTCCCATGTTAATTCGCTTTTCCGATATTTTGGAAGATCGGATTGAGCGGTTGAATGCTTGTTTTAATAAAGCGATCGCCCGCTACAACTACCCTGGTGTCTACCGTGGTGTGTTTCCCGTCAAGTGCAACCAAGAGCGGCATTTGATTGAGGATTTAGTGAAATTTGGCAAGCCCCATCAATTTGGTTTAGAAGCCGGTTCCAAGCCAGAATTAATGATTGCTCTGGCTGTGTTGGATACACCCGGAGCATTGTTAGTTTGCAACGGCTACAAAGACCGAGAATATATCGAAACGGCAATGTTAGCCCAAAGACTAGGGCAAACACCAATCATCGTCATAGAACAGATTGAAGAGGTTGATTTGGTGATTGATGCCAATCGCCAGTTAGGTATTAAGCCGATATTAGGTGTTCGCGCTAAACTCAGTACCCAAGGCATGGGACGTTGGGGAGCCTCTAGTGGCGATCGCGCTAAATTTGGTTTGACAATGCCTGAGATCATCGAGGCTGTTGACAAGTTACGCGAAGCTAACCTGCTCGATTCTTTGCAGTTGATGCACTTCCACATCGGCTCCCAAATCTCTGCCATTAATGTAATTAAAGATGCCATCCAAGAAGCCAGCCGCATTTATGTGGAATTGTCGATGCTGGGGGCGGATATGAAATACCTTGATGTTGGTGGTGGCTTGGGCGTAGATTACGACGGCTCCCAAACCAACTTCTATGCATCGAAAAATTACAATATGCAGAACTATGCCAACGACATCGTGGCAGAGTTAAAAGATACCTGTGCTGAACGGCAAATTACCGTACCAACACTGATTAGCGAAAGTGGACGAGCGCTCGCTTCTCATCAGTCGCTACTGATTTTTGATGTTCTCAGTACTAGCGATGTTCCCCTCGACGCGCCAGAACCTCCACAAGAGGGAGAATCCCCAATTATTAATTATCTTTGGGAAAGCTACCAATCTATCAACCAAGAGAATTACCAAGAGTTGTATCACGACGCTGCCCAATTCAAAGAAGAAGCCATCAGCCGCTTCAACTTAGGAATTTTACGCCTCAGAGAACGAGCCAAGGCCGAACGTCTCTACTGGGCTTGTTGTCAGAAAATTCTTAACATCACTAGACAGCAAGAATACGTACCCGATGAACTGGAAGACCTAGAAAAAATTATGGCTTCCATCTACTACGTGAATATGTCAGTGTTTCAATCAGCACCAGATTGCTGGGCGATCGATCAGCTATTCCCGATCATGCCGATACATCGCTTGGATGAAGAACCAACGCGGCGAGGAATTTTAGCAGACCTCACCTGCGACAGTGATGGTAAAATCGACCGCTTTATTGACCTACGCGATGTCAAGTCGGTTTTAGAGTTGCACACCTACAAGCCTGGAGAACCCTATTATTTGGGGATGTTCTTGAATGGAGCTTACCAAGAAATCATGGGCAATTTGCACAACCTATTTGGCGACACCAACGCCGTTCACATCCAATTGACACCCAAAGGCTACCAAATTGAACACGTTGTCAAAGGTGACACCATGAGCGAAGTGGTGAGCTACGTGCAGTATGACTCCGAAGATATGGTGGAAAACATTCGCCAGCGTTGCGAGAAAGCATTAGAAGAAAAGCGCATCACCCTAGCGGAATCTCAGCGACTGTTACAAACCTATGAGCAGAGTCTCAGAAGATATACCTACTTAAATAGTTAGGAGTTAGGAGTGAAGAATAGTTAGGAGTTAGGAGTGAAGAGTTAGGAATAAGTGACTTCCAAATAAAAAAATACTGAACTACTTCTTGTAGGGTGAGCGTCTTGCCCGCTTTTGGCTACGGGCGGGCAAGATGCCCACCCTACAAGATTGGATAATTTATTTGTTGGAAATCCTTAAAGTTAAGAGTTAGAAGTGAAGAGTGAAACACAAAATAATAACTCCTAACTCCAGTAGAGACGCGATTAATCGCGTCTCTACTCCTAACTTTAAATTGTGTTTGTTCCCAACAATTCCTCTATCGCTTGTCGCTCAACAGGGGTATGTGATGGTACTGTCTGACGCGCATCGGTAATCAGCCAGTCTAAAGCAGCAGCTTGAACATCGATCGCAGCCCCAGTTTTATCCACGCAATAACGTCCAAATACTAGCTTATCGACTAACCGGACTCCCGGACCCAGGCGCGACCATTCAAAAATTACGCTGTTCTCCACTGTTGCGCCACTACATATCCAACAATTGGGGCCAATCATCGCTGGACCGACAATTTTAGCTCCGTCTTCGATTCTCGTCATACCACCAATGTAAACTGGGCCTGTAATATCCACTTTGTCCCAATTTACAGCGACATTTAAGCCAGTGTAGATGCCAGGGGCGACTTCATGACCGGGGATTTGCACATTTTTGATTTCACCCAGCAGTACACCGCGAATCGCCCGCCAATAGTCTGGGACTTTACCAATATCTACCCATTCAAAGTCCATAGGGATGGCGTAGAAAGGAGCTTTGATTTCTACCAATTTGGGAAATAATTGGCTACCAATGTCATATTCGATACCAGACGGAATATAATTAAAAACCTCTGGCTCAAAGATGTAAATACCTGTGTTGATGTTGGTGCTGAGGGCTTCTTCAATTGAAGGTTTTTCTTGAAAAGCTTTGATGCGACCGTCTTCGTCAGTCACAACTACACCGTAGCTAGAAACTTCTTCCTTGGGGACAGATTTCGTAATAATAGTAGCGATCGCACCTTTAGCTCTATGCCATTTAACTGCCGCAGTTAAATCCAAGTCAATCAAAGCATCACCGCACAAAACTACAAAGGTATCATCAAAAAACGGTGAGAAGTCTTGGATGCGGCGCATTCCTCCAGCTGAACCGATCGCTTCCCCTTCTAGTTTACCGTCGTCATCAATTTTCCCTTCAAAGGAATAGGCAATCTGCACGCCAAACCGTTGACCATCACGAAAATAGTTTTCTATTTCCTCAGCCAAATGACTAACGTTGACCATAATTTGGTCAAATCCATGTTTGCGTAACAGTTCCAGCAAGAACTCCATCACTGGCTTTTGCAGGATGGGAATCATCGGTTTGGGAATTGTATAGGTAATCGGGCGCACGCGAGTACCTTTACCAGCCGCGAGAATCATCGCTTTCATAAAAATTTATTCCTCAACCACAAGCCAGTTTACTTTTATCAAGTGATAAGCTAATCATCAGTTTTTATTTCTGCTCTAAGTTATCTCTCAAAACAGGGATAACAGGAATTTAGTGGTTATTGCAACCATAACTATACTTAGATGATAAGCGATCGCTTATCATTTCAATTTACTCGGATTTTGGGGCTGAATCAAAAATCTGTAAATTATCTGTAGGGCTAGCTACTTTTGGCTTCCTTAGTTCATTGGGTGTTCAAGAGGTTCACAGGTATTCGCTGAATCTCTAAGTAAGCGAATTTTAATCTCATGGTAAAACTCCTCCTGAAATAGCTCTACTTTCGATTGAGCCGAGAGTAGTAGTAGCGCCCAGAAAACGCTAACTAGATTACTGTGTTTAGACTCATGTCCAGACGCATTTTGGTTGGGAAGCTTTGTCTGAGTCCACAATTCTACAAGTTGTTCTAAATTCAGCCAATTTTGTTCTAAACTTAGCTCTGTTGCTGACAAATTCAACACCTGCTCTAGTTCCCTGGCGACTTCAGTCAGATTTTCCTGGTGAGCTAACTCCAGCGCCTCCCGCATACTTTGGACGCTAGGCTGACGTCTGGGACGGATAGGTTTGCTGACTTTTTCTACCAGTTTCAGTTGGTTCGCCATAATCTGCAATTGCTCGATTAACTCTTGCAGAGTCACCCGGCGCTTTGGTGGCGGCATTGCCGATGGACGACGACGCAATTGCCGTTCTAATGGTAGACGATGACCCTGATGTGATACACCGTCTTCACCTTCTAATAGAGCATCATCTACTACACCATCATGTAGATTTCCTACTGTTGACAATTGCATCAACGTATTAGCCTTGAATAATACCAGCATTGATGCTGACAAAAATGCCTGTCCAGATTGAGACAAGTCCGCTTCATAGCCTCTTCCGATTGCCTCCGGTGCCATCAGTTCTAAGTAACGGTCAATCACCTCAATCACTTGGACATCCCAAGGATCAATTTCCCCTTGCTGGGCTTGATAAATTAAGAGTGTGATTGTTTCTAATAGCTCGGAAGCTTCCATCAACGGGTTTTAAGTTAATTAATCAGAATCAAAAGACCGTAAATTCAACACTAAACTCATTGACTATTGGCAAAGCGTGTACTTTATACATTTGCTTGACTCACATCTTGCACGTAGCCCTAGCGATTAGAAATCGCGGCTATACAAACAAAGTCCACCTCCGTGGACTAAGAGGAAATCAAGGGTTTTTAACCCAGGTCGGTGGGTTTTGCCTGTGTAGCCAAGCCAGTGCGTTGGGGAGCCAGCGCCGTGGGCGGGTTTCCCGACTTGAGGCGACTGGCGTCCGGCGAGCCACTCTTGTTGCACCTGGCGCGCGACTTCCAGTCGCCTAGTGCAAGATATAAGTTGATCAGGAATCGCCTACTAGCAGTATCCTCTGAAATTTGTAATCAATCACCATTGTGAATTGTCAGATCGGATTGTGCAACTTTTGACTTGGGCATTGGGCAAACAGGGCATTGGGCATTGGGCATGGGGCATTGGGCATTAAGGAAGAAACTTGTTCAATAATTCTTCCTTGTCCCCCTCATCCCCCTCATCCCCCTCATCCCCCACATCCCCCACTCCTTAACAAAGTATGTGTTTTGTTTAATTCCCCCCTCTTGACAGGCAGCGCGAATTGAAGCCTAAGCTAAATCCCCGTCACAAAACATAATTACGAATTACGAATTACGAATTACGAATTATTTTAATCGGGGGGGGGATCATGGGCAACAGTGACAGTTGATACAAAGTCAGTCGGCTTGCCGCTCTTGATCGCATCGAAAGTGCCTTTAATAGTACCAGCAATGGGAACAGCAACAAGCGTTCCCAACAACCCAGCAATCTCAAATCCCATCAAAATAGCCACAAAAATCCAGATGGGATTCAGTCCAATAAAGTTGCCGAGTAACCTGGGCGCTAACAGGTTATCTTTAAGCTGCTGCATGAGAATTGCCGCGATCGCAACTTGAACTGCTAACCACCAATTTTGCAACAGGACTAAAATCGTCACCAGACCAATGCCTAGAGACGCCCCGATAAAGGGAATGAGTTCTGAAATCCCAATTAACATGGCAAACAACAAGGCAAAGGGCACCTTGATCACTAAGAAAATTGGCGTCAGGGTTAGCACCATGAACAGTCCTAGCAACAACTGACTGAGGAAGAAGTTTTGGAAATTTAGGCGCAAGGATCTGCCGAGAGGATCTCCAATATTAGAGGGCAAAAGATTGATTAGACCATACCAGACGCGATCGCCATATAAAAGCATATAAAATGCAAGCACGATGACTAACACTACGTCAAGTAATCCTGAGAGTAGTGTTCCAGCAAATCCCACTGCACCAGAAGCTAGCTGTTGCACCATATTCTGAATGTTGGCATTGATTTGACTGCTCACAACCGTCAGATCAATTGGCAAACGTCGTTGTTTTGCCAGCGTCTCAAACTGCTCTAGGTTTGCTTGACTGGCGGTTAACCAATCAGGGATCTTATTTAACAATTGGATTGTTTGGTCAATGATCAACGGCACTAGGGTGACGCCCAGAATCCCAAACAGGGTTAATGTTGCAAGTAAAACTATGATCACCGCCTGAGTGTGGGTGATCCGGGCACGTTCAAAGAACTTAACTGGGTAATTTAGGAGAAAAGCCAGAATCGCCGCAATGCTCAAGACGGTAATGGGATGCTGGAAATAGCGAAAAAGCACAGACAGCAACCAGACATTGAGAGCGATAATTGGACCGCTTAGACCATAAATTAACAGGCGTTGAAGGGAGGCCGAACGGCGCATCTTATGCAACCTATTTTAGATATTCATTCAGAGAATTTATGAGAAGGAGTCAGAATTCAGAATTCAGTATTCAGTATTCAGAATACCCCATGCCTGAAGTCATATCATGTCCGGGTAATTAGTTACGATATAAAATTTCCAGAGTCGTTATATTTCAGTATCTCAGCGTCATTTTTATCGTAAGTGTTCAGGCGGATGTATTCTGAATTCTTCTTCGGTAAAATTCTTGATGGCGCTGATTATCATCATAGATATTTTTAACAAAGACATGTATAAGCTTATCTGATAACAAGGAACAAAATCACAATGGACAAAACCGTAGCCGACCTTCGCAAAGACTACACCTTAGAAAGTTTGAGCGAGCTTGAAGTTGACCTCAATCCTTTTATCCAATTTAAAAAATGGTTCGAGCAAGCACTAGCAGCGCAACTTCCCGAACCCAATGCCATGACCGTTGCTACCGCCACACCAGACGGTAAGCCCTCAGCCAGAATGTTGTTACTCAAGGATTTTAATGAACGGGGCTTTGTTTTATTCACCAACTACAACAGTCACAAAGGACAAGAACTGGCAGAAAATCCCCAGGCGGCTTTAGTCTTCTGGTGGGCAGAACTGGAGCGTCAAGTCAGAATTTATGGGTATGTGGAGAAAGTTTCCCAAACCGAGTCTGACCAGTATTTTGAAAGTCGCCCTACCAAAAGTCGCCTGGGTGCGTGGATATCTAATCAAAGCGAGGTGATAGAAAGCCGAGAAGTTCTGGAACGACGCTTGCAGGAGTTCCACAGCAAATATGAAAATCTGGAGATTCCTCGACCGCCTCATTGGGGAGGCTTACGAGTGATCCCCACAAAAATTGAATTTTGGCAAGGACGCCCTAGCCGTCTGCACGATCGCTTGCTCTATAGCCGTTTAGATAATGGCAATTGGAAAATTGAGCGGTTGTCGCCTTGAAGGGATGAGGGGGATGAGGAAGAATTTACTTCCCCTGCTCCCTCATCTCCCCCTGCTCCCTCATCTCCCCCTGCCCCTTACCACTGCGCGATCGCATCTTGAATTGCTGCCCGTGCTTCTAATATAGATTGGGTACGGGCTGCATCACCTTCATTCATACTATTAGCGTTAATAAATTGAATGTCTGTAAGCCCAATAAAACCGAAAATCGTCCGCAGGTATGGTTCTTGGAAGTCATAAGCAGCAGCAGGAGATGCCGCCCTATAGTCACCGCCGCGAGCTGTGATGACAACTGCCTTTTTACCCTCAACTAAACCTCTATAACCGCCTTGAGCATCTATAGCAAAAGTCCGGTTAGGGCGAACGATTTGGTCTATGTAAGCCTTGAAAGTGGAAGGTATATTAAAGTTATACATTGGCACTCCAAAGACGTAGCGATCGGCTGCCAAAAACTCATCAATCAGTTCGTCAGAAATTCTAAGTGCCTGAGTTAATTCTGGGGTATGGGTTTCTGGTGGTGAAAATGCACCCGCAATCCAAGGTTCATCAACGTGAGGAACTGGGTGATGCCCTAAATCTCGATAGGCGATCGCATCTTCGGGATGTGCTGCCCTCCAACCACTGGCGAATTCCTTAGATAGTTCTCTGGAGTGCGATCGATCAGCACGGGGGCTGGAATCAATATGTAGGATGTTTACCACCAAATATCTCCTGATTAGCTAAGTATTTTTAGGGTCGTTGTTCAAAAATATTGTAACTGTGGGCTTCAAGATAATTCAATCCATGCCGAAAGTTCTTCCATGTCAAACAGAGGAAGTTTTTGAATACCAGCTTTTTCGAGGCTGTTGTCTTGTTTACTTCTGCGCCAGATGACGCAAATTATGAAGTCTGCGATCGCTCCCGCATTCCGCAGCGCTTCTGTACTTTTTACAACTTGACCACCTGTTGTAAGCTAAAACACATCTAAGAAAGCATATTAAAATTTTCTCAATATCTTGTGGGGTGGGCAACATCAGCGCCCTGATTATGCAACTTCAATGCCGATTAGCTTAATAACGTCTTCAATGACACAGAATTTTTTTCCTGCAATATTAACCCCTTCTGCTATCTTCTCAGTCCCATATTCTTTTTTTGTCTTCCGAACAAACAATAGTTAGGAATAAATCGTGGTAAAGTTATTGATAATAAATATCATTAATTTATAAGCATCTACCAATTGCCAGTTATGACAATTACCCTAACGCCGGAACAGGAAAGTGAGCTTTGGGCAGAAGCTAGACAGAATAGCCAGCAAAACTTGTCAGAGCCATTTGAATCCTATTGTCAAGTACCCAAGCAACTGGGCAAAGGATATACGCGAAGCATAGAAGTCTATCCCCAAGTGTGGCTGGGGATTGGTAACTACGAATACTACGATGATGTACTGGAACCAGGCTGTGAATGCGTTCACCCTTTGCAATTTGTTGTTCGTCTTTCAGGAAAAATTATAGATGAATTTGGAGCGCAAATAGGAGAAGGATACACAGCCATTTCCGGTGGCGGCATTCAACGAAATATGAATTTTTTGGATTCTCAAGCGCACGTGGGTATTGGCTTCAGTATGCCTCCTGAGTTGTTGGCAACCTTTTTTCCTACAGGGGACGGAGAAATTCCACCGCAACTACGTTTTTTGGCAAAGGGTAACGAGTGGCAGACGTTGCTCTACCCAAAAACTACAACAGCAATACAGACAGTCGCACAGCAAATAGTCAACTGTCCTTACCACGGGATGACGAAGCGTTTGTATTTACAGGCGAAGGTGCTAGAGTTGATGGCATTGCAACTTGCCCCCTTCTTAGCTGACCAAGGTGAACCGCAACCACAACCGCGATTTAGAGCCGGAACTGTGGAGCGGATATATCAAGCAAGAGAAATTTTACTCTCCCGTCTAGAAAATCCACCAACATTATTAGAATTAGCACAACAGGTAGGAGTAAGCGATCGCACCCTGCAACGTGGTTTTCAGCGACTCTTTGATACTACCGTATTTGGTTACTTGACAGACAAACGCATGGAGCGAGCAAAACGCTGGCTCAGAGAAGGAAATCGCACAGTGCTAGATGTGGCAATTATGACTGGTTACTCCAATCCCACCCACTTTAGTGTTGCTTTTAAACGTAAGTTTGGTATCTCTCCCAGTCAGTGTCGGTTGGGAGAAAAGTCTGTTTGGCGATGATTAGTTCTGTATTGGGGTAGACGCGACTCATCTAATTCCTCTAATCTCAATTTTGAGTTTATTCAGAAATCTTCTCAACAAAGAGGGTTTTGGTTACTGGAGTGTGGGGAATTATTGTGAGGATTCAAGAGTTGTCGTCTAATATTTGGCTGTGTTTGGTGATGAGTTTTCTGCCATTGTTGATGGCACAATCTGTACGGGCAGAAGTGAAACAGAATGAGACCCCTTACACAAGTCGAATTACTCCCCTTAATCGCCCCGTTTATTGGGGGGAGGCCGGAAAATCCAGTTCCCTCCTCTTTACAAGGGGAGGGTTAGGGTGGGGTAAATCCAGTTCCCTCCTCTTTACAAGCTACGGTGTCACAAGTCGAATTACCCCCCTTAATCCCCCCGTTTATTGGGGGGAGACCGGAAAATCCAGTTCCCTCCCCTTTACAAGGGGAGGGTTAGGGTGGGGTAAAACCGTAGCCCAAGGTGAGAAACAGGTGGGTGTTGTGCAAGTGACGGCAGTGAAGGCAAATCCTACCGCCAAAGGTGTGGAGGTAATTCTACAAACTACCAAAGGGGAACAATTACAAATTACTAATCGCAGTGCTGGTAATAGTTTTATTGCTGATATTCCCAATGCTCAACTGCGTTTACCCAATGGTGATGGGTTTACATTCCGTTCGGAAAAACCACTTGCGGGAGTTACTGAAATAACAGTAACAAATTTTGATGATAACACGATCCGGGTGACGGTGATCGGTGAGGCAAGCTCACCAACAGTCGAGTTATTTGACAGTGATGAAGGTTTGATTTTCGGGTTGACAACTGCTGCATCTATTGCACAGCAGCCACCCAGAACACAACCAACACCTCAAGTAGAGCAGCCAACAAACCCAACTCAGCCGAAGCAACCATCAGCGCCGGATAATCAGCCAATTGAGTTGGTGGTGACAGGAGAACAAGATGGATACAGTGTACCAGATGCGACCACTGCGACCAAAACCGATACACCCTTGCGCGACATCCCGCAATCAATTCAAGTTGTACCGCAACAGGTAATCCGCGACCAACAAGTCACCCGCTTGAACGATGCTTTAAGAAATGTTCCCGGTGTGATTTCATCAGGTGGATCACCTGGCAATACCGAAACAAGTTCATTTACCATTCGGGGCTTTGATAGTAGTGGGGCTACGATCAGGAATGGTCTGCTAGATCCTCTGGGCGATCGCTCACTGGAACTCTCCGATATAGAGCGAGTCGAAGTCCTCAAGGGTCCGGCTTCAGCTCTGTTTGGTAATGGTAGTCCCGGTGGCACAATCAATGTGATTACCAAACAGCCCCTCGCCACTCCTTACTATGCGGTTGAAGCAACGGTTGGAAGTTACAGCTATTATCGGGGTGCTGTGGATCTGTCAGGGCCTTTAAACGATGACAAAACAGCGCTGTATCGACTGAATCTGTCTTATAAAGATGCAGGCAGTCTTTTCGATTTTTCTCATGATAAAAATCTACTCATTGCGCCAGTTTTGAGTTTTGCAATTGGTGAGCGCACAAAGCTAACTCTGGAAGGAGAGTATATCAGTGCAGATACCAATCGATTGTACCTACCAGCCGTCGGCACTGTACTACCGAACCCAAATGGGAAAATACCACGCAACCTGAATACTAGTGGATCTGACAGAAATGATAATCTTTCTCAGCAAGATACTGGTAGAATTGGATATAGCTTAGAACACAAATTTAGTGACAACTGGTCATTAAAAAACGCTTTTCGGGCAACATTTTATCATTTTGATATCAGCATTTTTAGAAGTACTAGTCTCGACCCTGATGACCGAACACTAAATCGACTATATGGTGAAGGACAGTTTGATGACCAGGCTTACAATATGGCAACGGACATCATTGGCAAATTCTCAACTGGCTCCATCAAGCATCAGTTGTTGTTTGGATTTGACCTGAGTAGATTTTCTTATAAATCTTCATTTCTTACTAATTTTAATGCAGCACCCATTGACCTGTTTAACCCGGTGTATGACCAATCCCTTGATGGAAATTTCATTCCTCAAAAACAGTCCTCTCTAACAGATGCATTGGGTATTTATATCCAAGATCAGATCGCGCTGAGTGAGAATCTGAAGTTACTCTTGGGTGTACGGTTTGATGCCTTTAAAGAGACGGATGGAGATTTGCTAGCAAACACCGAAAGCAGCCAGTCAGGAGATGCGTTTAGTCCTCGTTTCGGTATTGTCTACCAACCCCTACCGCCAATTTCACTCTATGCCAGCTACAGTCGCTCCTTTACCCCATCGATTGGAACTAGCTTTGATGGCAGTACCTTTGAACCAGAACGTGCTACACAGTATGAAGTCGGGGTTAAGGCAGATTTGAATGAGAGAATTTCTACAACACTTGCTTTCTATAATCTGACTCGCTCCAATGTCTTGACTCAAGACCCAAATAATCAAGATTTTTCGATTCAAACAGGTGAGCAGCGCAGCCGTGGTATCGAATTCAACATTGGGGGTGAAATCTTACCCGGTTTGAATGTGATTGCAGGTTATGCTTACACGGATGCCACAATCACCAAAGACAATACTTACACACCAGGTAATCTCCTCAACAATGTCCCAAAAAATAGTTTCAATTTGTGGACGAAGTATGAAATTCAATCTGGTAGTCTCAAAGGACTCGGCTTTGGTTTGGGATTATTCTATGTGGGCGATCGCCAGGGAGATTTAGAGAATGACTTTCAGTTGCCGAGTTATTTACGTACTGATGCTGCCATTTTCTATAAACAAGGACAGCTCCGCGCACAGGTGAATTTCAGAAATCTGTTTGATGTGGATTATTTTGAGTCTGCTAGCAGCCTTTTGCGTGTTTATCCTGGTGAGCCGTTCACGGTGCAAGGCACGATTTCGTGGGAGTTGTGATCTCGCTCACTTTGTAGATAATTTAGGCGATCGCACTTTGGATCACAGTTGATTAAACCAAGTATCTAAATCAGCTAAACTGGTAAAATCTAACAGTGCTTCGCCGAGATTTTCTAATTGTTCTAGTCCGAGAGTTTCAATGCGATCGCGTAAATCTTGAGGTAATTCTCCCACCCTTCTTTGTAGTAGACGCAGAACGAGCGATCGCTCTCCTTTCTCTCGTCCTCTTTGTTCTCCTTGTTGCAGTCCCTCTTGCAGTCCTTCTTCTTTAATTTCTTGGTAAACTCGTGTTTGTTGAAGTGTAATACCTAACATCTTTTCTACCTCTGTTCGGCTGAATTGTTCAAACTTGTACACCATTATCGTGATTGCTAACTCTATTATTGCGCGACTTACAACTTCGGGCTGTTCAATAGAGCTTCGTTCAAGCAAATATCTGGCTTCTCGTGGTGCAAGTTCATCATCTATCGTAGTCAACACCATCAACGCTACCCATATCGGTAAAGAGCGAATATCCCCTAATTCATCTAGAAAAACTCGATGCACTTGTCCACTGTTGAGCAATCCCCGATGAGGATGAATATCACTTTGTTCAAGACTACGGGATGGATAAATTATCACTGCTTGCCAATCGCTAAATCTGACACGGTTGCGGTAGAAATATAACGAAGATTCGGCAAACACCCTTTCATACAGCCTTTCGTCCTTCTGAAATTGGATCTCGCAGAAATATACAACCCCAGGATTTTCGCTTTCGGGTGGTAAAAATACACCATCGATTTCAAACTTAGGTTCCTTGACAGCTACCGAATCAAATCTATATTCACCTGCATTTGCTGGTGGATTTGTCAATAGTTCAAATAGTAAAGTTGGGTATTGTTGAAAGAGTTTGTAAAAGATTGAGTCTCGGCGCATGAAGTATTGTATTGTATTTAACTTATTTCTTAAATCTGCAATAAATTTTATTGGCTCTCCTAGACTAGTTATAGAAAATTAATACTTGATATCAGGTTAAGTCCTTACATAGTAGGGGATTCAAGAATCAGAAAGCATATTTTTATTAAATATATGATTCTATTTTAGCAAAATCTAGTTAGATCAAGTGTTTTAGGTGTTTTTTAGTATTAATTTATCAAACCAAGTCTGGGAGAGCCATTTTATTTTACGTTCTCGCGATCGCTAGAAGGTTAATTCACCATTTACAGTTAACCCCCGGTATTCTGGGGTATGGCGCGATCGCTCCCGCATTCCGCAGTGCTTCTGTACTTTTTACAAAAAGCTGGGGAAAGTGTAAAAAAGCCGATGGAGAATACATCGGCTTTGCTAACAATATTCAACAGATGAATAGTCTACTGTTGCTGAATTGCTGCTGCTTTGGCAGGAAACTGAATTCTGGGATCTGGCATGAAATTGTATCTCAAGTACAATCCTCCCCAGACAAACAGAATAATTAACAACCCACCAATACCAAGGGGACTAGGAAGCCAGAAAACAGCTTCTATGTGGTTTAGCTCACCAGGCTGGAGTTTCCACACTAGTTGATTGCCATTTTTTTCTGGCTCTATTGCAGTTTCAGTTTGTTGAATGTTTTTCGCTCCCCAAGGAGTTTTCAAGCTAAATTCCAAGTCGAGAATTGAACCAGCATTCGCCAGAACGTTACCTTTGCTGGCAATTAGAGATAGCGATCGCAAATCCAAATCATAAATCAACCGATTTCGGACTAAAAGTAAAAAATTGTTCTGCTCCAAAAGGACGTTTGATTCAATTTTCGGCAGTTCTGAATCAGATTCGCTCTGCACAGTCTCAGAGGATTGATTCGCACGGGAGTTAAAAAATCCGTTGAACTTCTCTTGCAATTCCCTACCACTGCTAAAAGGAATTGTGACGATGATTTCTTCTTGGGAAACTCGTCGCGTTTTACCATCAATTTGACGGGCACGACGTTCTATGGTATTCAACCATTCGTACACAGAATCACCACTAAAACTGGTTAGCCGTTCTCCCAACTTAATATGCTGTATTAGTTCACCACTATTTGAATTATCAAAATTAACCCCCACATCGTACTTCACACAGCCAGACAGTAGCAGGGATGTTAACAGCACTATCCACAAAATCGGATTTCGGATGGGAAAAACGCGGTTTATTCGATTTCGACCATTCAGTGGTGAGAGAAATTTGATTTTTGCCAACACAAAACTAAATGGTCTGATTAACCACAAGAAAATCTTTCCGAAAATTGAAGAAGTTGAAACCATAAATCTCCCCAAAAGTCAAACTTTCTAACCAATCTTGACTTATTACTATTGTTTGAGATTCCTAGAACACCGTTTTGGTAAAGAATTTTAATCTAGGACTTACGCACAAGTTACGGAATAACGAACCGCAGAGGCACAGAGGGCACAGAGAAATCAGAGTTTGAGAGATATTTTGCGTAAGTCCTATAATCTAAAATCGTTCGACTGAGCGAAGCCGAAGTCCAAAATTGATATCAGCCGGGGGTTCCTGAAAAATTCAACCAAAGCAAGTACGAGATGGTTAAACCAATGGCAATTAACGCCACCCAGATAAAGCGATTATCTCTGGTATTGACCTGACTGAGGTCAACAAATTCTGGCTCGGTAGGTTTAGGCTTCTTCTGGACAGAAGATTTTGTAGACTTAGCAGCTACAGAAATTTTGAGTTCATTATCGGGTAGTGCGCCCAAATCAGGAATTTCGGTCATCCATTCGCTGGGTCTTTTCAGCTTTGGTGCTTTTAAGATGTAAAGCATCTGTCGGGCTTGTTTGCTGGTTTCTAAATGGGGATGGCGTTTGAGTCTTTCGCAAAGAGCGATCGCATCATCCGTGCGTCCAGCTGCTTCATAAGCTGTCACCAGATCAATTTCTACTTCACCTCCAAGGCGAGAATTACGAGCTAGCAGGGCGCTGGCCTTTTCTAAATTTTCTACGGCTTCACGGTATTGCCCATTTTCAAAGGCAAGTTTCCCCGTCTGGTAGCGGGTTTTAGCAATTTCTAAACTTTCTGCACTCACGTCTTATATAAAAAATCAGCACTGTTTTTATTTTGCCAATGCCAGCAATGTTTTTGGAATTTTTTCAAAAACTAGCAATCTGAAAGTGGATAAATACACGATTTAGCGGTGGGCGATGTCTGACGACAAGCTGCTTTGCACCTACGCGTGTTTTCATTACCTATCTCCGGTAAGGAAGTGGAGAACTTTTTACTCAGCACTCTTATGAGGTGAACTGCGAACCGAGAATCATTGTCCCAATCCCAACATCAGTAAAGATTTCTAGTAATAGGGCGTGAGGAATGCGACCATCAATGATGTGTGCTGCACGGACTCCTTGAGCAAGCGATCGCACACAACAACTTACTTTGGGAATCATCCCACCGCTAACTATACCACCAGCAATCAACTCGCGGGCTTCGCGGATATCTACTTTTGGAATCAAAGTAGACTGGTCTTTGTAATTTCTTAAAATTCCACTGGTGTCAGTCAGTAAAATTAACTTTTCTGCTCCTAGTGCAGCAGCGATTTCTCCAGCTACAGTATCGGCGTTAATATTATAAGCTTGTCCCGTTTCGTCTGCGGCGACGCTGGACACGACCGGAATATAGCCATTGCTAGCAAGGGTGTCCAAAATCTTGATATTCACATTGCTGACTTCCCCCACAAAACCGATGCCTTCTTGACCTTGGGGACGGGCTGTAAATAGATTACCGTCTTTACCGCAAAGTCCTACAGCCAAGCCTCCAGCTTGGTTAATCAGGGAGACAATTTCTTTATTGACTCGACCGACTAAAACCATTTCCACCACATCCATTGTGGCGGCATCAGTGACTCGCAGACCATTTTTAAATTGTGGTTCGATGCCCAGCTTATCTAACCAACTGTTAATTTCTGGGCCACCGCCGTGTACTACAATTGGACGCAAGCCCACGCAGGATAAAAATACAATATCGCGGATAACTTTGTCTTTAAGTGTGCTATCTTTCATCGCTGCGCCACCATATTTGACAACAACAGTGCGACCGGCGAATTGTTGAATATAAGGTAGTGCTTCGCTTAGTACACGCACACGAGTGGCTTCATCTTGCCTGATGTATTCAGAATCGTTGACCGTCATGAGGAGCCGCCGTTAAGAGTTAAAACCTATTTAAGTCAGTGTAGAAGACTTTGTAACCTGCAACAATGTCTTATAGCTGCCAAGAGCAAAAATAAGCTTTTTATATAGGTATCACTCACAAATTATTTTGTTTGGATGCCCAGACGCGCTGCGGCGAGTCAAGAGATATCGCAGTTTCTTTCAAAAACTACACCACTATTTTCAATATATCACCGATAGAAAACTGGTTTCTCTCTTTTAGTAATCACTGATAAATAGTGAGATTTGGAGTTATTGTGTGGTGGGTGGAAATGCAATTTATCACGTAGTTCTAAATTGCAATATAGTTTTTAGTTCCTCTTCTTCTTCCTTTAGTACGTGATAAACTTCCCAAGTTTGTTGGAGGTTTAACCAAAACTCTGAGCTATTTCCAAAGAATTTTGATAACCGTACTGCGGTACTAGGTGTAATACCTGCTAATTTAAGTAATGCTGATCTTAGCTATAGCATCATGACTAATACCAATTTGGTGGGAGCATTTTATAATTCGGAAACTATTTTTCCTAATGGTACTGATTTATCAAAAGCTATATATCTTGATTCAGGCGCAAATCTATCTAATATCTTTTTCACAAAAATTAATTTAAGTAGAGTTAATTTATCTAACACAAACTTAAGTAATTCAATTTTAAAGTATATTGACCTAAGTTATGCAAATCTCAGTAATGCTAATCTAACTAATGCCAATTTGGAAGGCGCGATTTTAGATGGTGCAAATCTGGAAGGAGCAATATTCTGTACAACTATTATGCCTAATGGTAGTGTTCGGAATAACTGATACTAAATAAATCACTATTCCCAGATTACCCGACACAACAAGCAAGCGATCGCTCCTTCAAACCTCTAAAATTGAAATCATTCGACTGAAGCTAGGGAATGAAATATAACAGTGATGTCTGACGACAAGCCCGGAGTTTCGGAGTCTCCGCGCTTTGCGTCTACGCATCTGTAATATTTGCAGATCATTAGGAGCAATCATATTTTCCAGTAGTGCGATGGTCTGCGACCGACTGGAAGTCATCGCCTGGTATTACAGCAAAATCTGTATATTGGCGTACTTTAGGATGACGAAAACCAAGAACTATATCTTCTTTAGGAACTCCTGCTTGGAGCAAATCAGTTGCTACACCTTCTTCAGTATCATCGCATTGAATCCAAATTTTTTCACCAATTAAACTTAAATGAATGGGTGTGGTATGGAGATATTTATCGCCACTCCAACCTATATCTAAAACTAAGTATTGTCCGCGCTGATCATCAAATAAAACGTGAGAGGTGTAATCATCGGGTAGCGCAGTTCGATAATCGGCATGATTTTGGAGTACGCTCTTAATAATATCTTGGTATTTTAATCGGGTATCCATTGCACGATAGCCTCACTTTTATCATCAAAAACAATTAGCTTGATAATTTGGTTTTTGAGTAACACTTGTCCCATTTGCACCACCGTCTGATTGTGATCAACATTGCGATCAATATTCCCGATTAATGAGAAACTTGTGTTTTGAGAACGCTAGGAATTGCCTCAAGTACTCGCTGGGTAACGTCTTCAGGTGTATCTCCCTCTCGCTCGATGATGTGCAAATCGGCTTGAGAGTAAAGTGGTGTTCGTTGTTCGAGGAGCGATCGCAATTTACCTTGAGGATCAACATCTTGCAACAGTGGTCTTGTGGTATCCTCAGCTAAACGGCTGTAAATTATCTCCACTGGCGCATCTAGCCACACTATCAAACCGTGGTGCAAGTAACCCCAATTTTCTCGCCGCATTACAATGCCCCCACCAGTTGCGATAGTCAACTTTGTAAAAGCACAAACTTGTGAAAGCACGTCGCTTTCTAACTGACGAAACTCGGCTTCACCAACTTGTGCAAATAACTGATTGATAGATTTACCTGTTGCTTGGGCAATGACATTATCGGTATCCACAAATCCATAAGCCAATTCCTTTGCCAGTAAGCGCCCTACTGTCGTCTTACCAACGCCCATAATGCCAATTAAGTACAGGTTGACTCCTTGTAATAAACTGCTCACCAGTTGCTTCGCTCCAATTCTGAGTTCTGAGTCACAGTTTCTAATTATAAACTCAACGACTTAATCTAGGATTTAAAAATACGGAGTTTTGCACCGATCGCGCAACCAGATAAAATTATTTGATTGGCGATCGCTAATAAACCGATAACTTATAATATAATTTTCTTCTTATAGGAGTATTCTTGGATAAAATGTCTAAGATACCAGTAATCTCAGAACACATTGAAATTACTCTGGGTGTGTGTGGGGGTAAACCGCGCATTGCTGGACACCGAATTACAGTGCAAGATATTGTTATTTGGCACGAACGGATGGGGCTTTCCCCTGACGAAATTATTTATCATTATCCCAGTATCACTTTAGCTGATGTCTATGCTGCTCTAGCTTATTACCACGATCATCAAGATGAGATGAGTCTTCAAATTGCAGAAGGAGAAGCCTTTATCAGAGAAGTACAGGCTGAAACTCCTTCGATTCTGCAAGAAAAACTAAAGAATCGAAATGACACAAAAAATTCGATTCCACCTAGATGAGAATGTCAGTAATGCTATAGCAGAAGGCTTACGTCGTCGTGGTATTGATGTGACGACTACACCGGAAAAACGACTGATAGGTATATCAGATGGAGAACAGCTTTATTTTGCAATGTCTGAGAGTCGGGTAATTTTCACCCATGATGATTTCCTATAACTTTTATAACTCCCAACTATTTTTAGTTTCTACAAATTCATCTTCTATTTGAGTTGAATTAACTGTCGTTATTACTGTTATTAATGTATTTAAAGTAACTTAATCAAAAGATTAACGATTCTTCTGTGAAATTACCTAAAATAATAAACGATGAATTTCTAAGGAATGTAGTAACTTGGTAATTGCTGCTTGAATATCCTTAGACTTAACGAAAAAATTAACATAGCTTGTTTGAAACTTTATCCAAACAATTTCAGTCTATCTAAATAATCCGGGTTTTCACTTTAGTGTGTCATTTTAAGTATACATAATCCTGTGTTCCTAACATTACATGACCGTTATTCTAAAAGTTCAGTTATCACAAGCCCTGCTCAATTAAATGTTTCTGATAAAGGTATAAATGATGACTTATTTATTGCGATCGCTCACAAAACCCTTGCAAATTTGAAGTTTTGGCACAAAGACTACTGCATATTTCACCCCAATAAGCCTGAATTAATAAATAGTAGGATGAACGAGGCGTCAACTATGACTCGAATTCGTGACGTTGTACAAAAAGCCTTAGCAACTGGCTATTTGACAGTAGAAGCTGAAAATCAACTACGACAACTGTTGACTACCCGCTATGACTTGGAAGATTTTAATGCTTTCATGACTTTGCAGGAAGCTGGCATGACTGGTAAGGTCAAGCAGGAGTCTAGAGAGCGGTGTGGCATCAAGTAGAGATGTAGCCTGCTACATCTCACCGACGGGGGCGTTTACCATCATCATCAAAATCATCATCATCATCAAAAAATTCCCAATCATCATCATCCGCTTGATTGGTAGCCGGTGGTTGATAAGGGGGGATGATTACCCGATAATCAGCATCGTAAACTGATTCAGTTTTTCCCGCGGCCGTATTTTTTGGCTCACGGTAGCTGTAGGAATAAACTGAACCAGATTGAGAACTGCTTTTGGCTTCTGATTGACGGTCGTAAGTTTTAGAATCTCTAGCAGGTTCAGCTTGAGGATTAGGGTTAGGCGCTGACTCTGACTTTTCATCAAAGTTCCAATCATCATCTTTACTGCCATTTGTCTCCCAATCATCAAATACATCACTACTAGGCGCTTCTTTTTTACTAGCTGGTGGTGGAGGACTGGCAGGGCGAGATGTAGGTTCTTCTCTGCGGGTTGTCTTCGCACGAGGCGAAGTTGCAGTTGAGCGGTCAGGAGTTCGCCGTTGTCCTCCCACAAAATAATTGGATAAGTTAAACAAGGTAGCAATCAATATAGATGTGAAAGCACCAGTAGCAGTACTGAACAAAATCCATATCGCTAGTGGTAATGGTTGAGTTCGCACGCCCAAAAAGACTAGCGATAGGGCAGGAGACCAATTTTGGACTAACAACAGCGTTAGTCCTCCCAGTACCGCCACCAATAGAATTAAGCGAATTACAGCCATAGCAATTTTAGATTTTAGATTTTAGATTTTAGATTGACCCCATTAATAAAGTTACTAGCTCTATCATTTAATTTTAGATTGTGAACCGTATTGAGACGGATTCTAGATTTGTTTCACGTAGCTTGCTTCTAGCGGAGCGAGTATAAATTCCCTTGCTCTGCAACCCTTTTTAATTTTAGGCTTTCCTGCGGAACGCTACGCGAACGGCGTGAGCGCTTAGTTGAACAGTTTTGAATCTTCAATTCTTTAATCCAAAATTTAAAATCTAAAATTAGCGACGACCTTGCCACCTCTGAATTGGGATGCAGTCAATATCTAGTTGATCTAAAGCGCGGGCAACGACAAAATCAACTAAATCCTCGATGGTTTGGGGATTGTGATACCAGGCGGGAATAGCGGGGACAATTCTCACTCCAACTTCTGCTAAAGAGGTTAAGTTACGCAGGTGGATGAGGCTAAAAGGTGTTTCACGAGGAACAATCACCAGCTTTCGCCCTTCTTTGAGTTGGACATCCGCCGCCCGTTCTAGTAAATCGGAACTCAAGCCAACCGCTAGCTTTGCCACTGTACTCATGCTGCATGGAATGATCATCATTCCCAGAGTGGCAAAGGAACCACTGGCAATCCCGGCTCCAATATCACTCCAAGGATGGCAGCGCAGTTTCCCCTCAAGTCCAACTCCAGCTTGCTCTCGCCAGAATTGTTCTTGTTGAGTTGGTTCTGATGGCATCCGAATTTCCTGTTCTGACTGCCAAACCATGTAAGTTGATTTAGAGGCAACCAATTCAATACTATACTCCGCTTCTAGCAAAAATTTGATCGCGCGAACAGCGTAAATCAGACCAGATGCGCCCGACACGCCTAAAATTAAAGGCTTGGTGTTATTTGACACGTAAATTTTACGAGATTTTACTGAAGACGAATTCAGAATTCAGGAGCCAGAATCCAGAATGGATTCTGGGCGATAGTTACTGAGCAGTTCGGCAGAGCGACCTGTGCCACTTGTCGAAGTACTGGATGTATAAGAGGGGTTTAGAACAAGCGATTTTAATCGCGCGTGATATTAAATTGTTTCCGTGACTCTTCGCCCTGACTTCAGGTGTGAGGTATTCTGAATTCTGTCTTCAGCAGGACTTTTCATTCATCCTCAGAGTAAGAGTCTAGGTCATCAGGCTCAATGTCATTTGGTAAGTAGAGGTCTGAAAGCTCCTCATGGGAACCACTGCCAGTTAAATTTTTGGCTAGACCATCGCTGCCGACTGTTACCAAATCAATTTGCTGACGGTAGTAATCGACACTTTTAACTTGCACGGCGACGCGATCGCCTAGTCTATAGGAAGCACGATTTTTGCGACCAAATAGTGCTTGTTGTCTGGCGCGATATTCATACCAATCATCTTTGAGAGAACTGACGTGTACCAATCCTTCTACCCGCAAAGGTACACCAGGATTACTGCTGGACTCCACCTCGGCGGCTGGTACTTCAATTTCCACAAAGAAACCGTAGGATTGAACACCAGTAATTACCCCTTGAAATACCTGACCGATGCGCTGCTTCATCAGTTGGGCTTTTTGCAGTCCGGCTAAATCGGCTTCGGCTTCTTGGACTTCTTTTTCTCGGTCGTTGATTTGGACAATTACCCTAGTTAAATCGCTTTGGAGTTCTTGTTGCAATTCTGGCGGTAAAACGTTCCAGTTAATTTCCTCATGGCTGGAGGAGTGGCGCAGGTTAACGCGCTCTCTCACACGGGTATTGCGGCGATCGCGTCCGTTTTCGAGTAGCGTGTAATACACTCTCTGCATGAGCAAATCGGGGTAACGCCGCAAGGGAGCGCTAAAGTGAACATATTGCGGTAGTGCCAAACCAAAGTGAGATCCTTTGGTGGTGCTGTATGCAGACGGCTTAAGTGTATCTTGCAATAAGTAGGTCAGAACTTGCTCAGAGGGAGATTCGCCAAAAGCGGTGGTCAAATGTTGATAATCTAAGGGTTGGATATCGACTTCTGGATCTAGTGTTAAGTCAACGCCTAAATTGACTGCCAATTTCAGCATTTCCTGGACATCTTCAACATCAGGTGTACTTTGAACTCGCCAGATAGCGGGAACACCAAGGGCATTTAAGTGAGTTGCGATCAGTTGATTAACTAGCAGCACCAACTCTGTGAGTAGCGATCGCACCGGTAAATCATTCACCACCACAGTACCGAGAATCCCCTCATCATAATAGGCGTTTTGGCTGGGCGGCAGATTCAACTGGAGGCTACCACGAGTCAACCTTACTTGTTTCACGGCTGTTTGCAAGGCTTGGAGGTCTTGCAGAATCTGAGAAAGCTGTGGGGATCTCTCTTGAGATTCACCTGTAAGAATTGCTTGGGCAAGTTCTGTACTCAGTGCAGTTTCGACATTGATCACACTGGGTTGAATTTCCCACTCCAACACTTGTCCCGATTTGGGATCAATTGTAATTAAAAAAGAGATAGTTAAGCGATCGCTCCCAGGTATTAAAGAACAGCGTTCTATCACAGCTGGCGGCAATATTGGCAACACCAATTCTCCCAGATACACTGATTTTCCCCGTTTAAGTGCTTCTCTATCTAGGGCTTCGTCAGGTAAGACATAGTGAGAAACATCGGTGATATGAACGCCCAAAAGCCAATTTCCGGCTAAGTTTTTTTCTAAACTAAAAGCGTTTTCTATAACTTTGGGATCGCCGCCATTTACCCCTTCAATGGTGAGAGTAAACAAATTACGTAAATCTAAGCGATTTTTCAGGTCTGCTTTCAGTAGCTTTTTGGGCAACTTCACGGCTGCTTCTAGGACATTATCTGGAAAAGTCCGGGAAAGGTCGTGTTTGCACGTAACTAAATCTATATCAGCAGCAGCTTCAGCATCGCTACCGAGGATTTGCACCACTCGACCGAGGGGAGGATATTGTGCCAACGGGTAACGCAAGACTTCCACATGAACAAGGTGATCGATCGCTTCTTCTAATTTTGCCCCGTTAGGTTGGATTTTGAGTTCAAACAGCAATCGATCATCTAAAGGCACAGCTCGGAAACCGCTTTCCACCTGCTTAATTCGTGCCAATAACGTGTGGTTGGAACGTTCTAGAATCAGCTTCACCTCCCCTTCAGGAGAGCGACGGCGACTGCCTTCTTTAAGAACTCTGACCAAAACGCGATCGCCATTCCAAGCATTACTCAGATGACTTTCGCGGATGTAAATATCCTCAGCTCCTTCCACATCTTGAATCGCAAAGCAAAAGCCTTTACTAGAACAACGGAGTTTTGCCTCGATTATTCCCTCTTCTGAGACACGGCGATACTTGCCCCGTTCTTTCACTAAAAGACCGATTTTTTCGAGAACATCTAAGGCAATGTGAAGTTTTTGTAAACTTTTTTCATCTTCACAGCCAAGTTTCTTTTCTAAAACCTTCCGAGCTACCAATTTATCATCGGTGAAATTGGCAAGGAGTGTAGCGATTGAAAATTCCATGCAGTGAACCGACCTTTGGTCAAAACATCATTTGTTGTTTAACAAAACAGAATTCAGGAGGAGCCAGTGCGGGAACAGGGGTTTCCCCAAGTGGAGCAACTAGGTTTAGGAGCCAGAATTCAGAATTTAAATTGATTCTGAATTCTGAATTCTTCTTCAATCTGGTTCTTTTCTGTATACGCTTACGGCTTACAGAAACAAGCTGGAAACGAATTGCCCTGAAGCAAGGCTTCCTAAGTTCTAAGGAAAGAAAGCCCGACCCAGCAAGAGCGGGAAACTACTAGTTCCGAGCAAAGGAAGCCGACCCACGGACAACTCTGGGCATATACGAACTTCTCACTGCACGATGCTCTCAGAGTTCGCCTGCGTTCAAGTCTCTTCACCTAACCAAACTTAAGAAAGCACGCCTGATTAAAATTTAGCCCCGCTAGGTAATTACGCGACGGGTTTTTGAGAAGCTGGGTTTAGAGAACTCTCCATGCTGCCCAAAAGCGCTATGCAGGGGAGCCACTGCGGTCTTGGGGAGCCAGTCCGGTCTTGGGGTTTCCCCAAGTGGAGGATCTGGCATGTCTCCCCAAGTGGAGCAAGTGGTGTGGAAACTACAGGTGTTTGATTGTCTAGAGTGAAGGTAATCTTACGCCATTAGACTCTGATTTTAACTAGGAGTAACTGCCGATGAACCCAATTTTCCCACATGTAGAATCGGTAACAATTAGGTGAGCAGCTTAATAAGCAGTGAGGGCGAACCTTATCTTCATTATTGTAGATTTAGGGCGCACTTCCAGAAAATAGTTCTAGATATCTAGTTAGGTAATCAGTATAGCATTGCAGGCAAGACTACAGAGGTTGGGACACAAGGCAAAGCAAGAATATCAGCTTGTGGCTCAGAGCAGGGAATTATACCTACTCATCGCCTCCCAAGAAACCGATGACAGATAGTAAGCAAAATGGGGAAGCATCCTGGGTATCGAGTGGATGTAAATTAAAGTAAGGGTAGTTTACCTCGCTTGAGCATACAGGCAGTATCGACCCCGTTATTCAAAAGATTTAGATTGGTAGCAGTATTATGTTGGCTCAATTCCAGAGCTTGTATCCCAAGGGCAGTTTGATTTCTGAATTAGTGCAAATTTTTCAAGGAAAATATATTGTCCGGGCAAGCGTACAAATTGAAGGCGTAACCCGTGCTACGGGTATGGCAGCAGCAGAAACGGTAGAAGCAGCAGAAGACCAAGCCAGAACTAGAGCGCTGATAGTTTTGGGTATTACAAATGCGCCACCAGAATCAGTGGCATTTACCTCAAATCCAATTTCCCCGGCGGAGTTAAATCCTTCCTTAAATACCAAAAGTGGATTAAATGAGCCTGCTGCCTATTCCTCTACAAAAGATGAGGATTTTGTTGGTAGTCACTGGTCAGAGGTCAGCGACAAAGAAATATCTGTGCCGCCTTCCAGAGTACGGAACATCAAACCAGAAGTAGTAACAAGCAGTAACGAACAGTACGGGTACAGTAATGCTGCGCCCCTAGAAAGCGATACCTATAGTCAGGATTTAGGTCAAAACTTTTCTGTGACTGGCAACCGGGAGCTAGAATTTGATCCTCCAGTTGAAAACTTGGAATTAACCTTTGATAATCAGGTGGAAAATCAAAGTTTTCCAGGAATTTCTACCAATAATGTCACACCATTTACACCTCGGAGTTACAGCCCTCAAGAGAATCTCGGCACCCCGTCAGTGACAGCAAAGAGAAAGAAGAAAGCTGAACCCGTGGATTTATCGGATGTAATTGCTCAAACAGATGTCGAACTTCAGCGTTTAGGCTGGACACCAGAACAGGGACGAGAGCATCTGATTGAAACCTACGGTAAGCGGGGGCGCACTTTGCTGACTGAAGAAGAATTACACGGATTTCTCAAATACTTACAATCTCAGCCAGACCCAATAGCGGGATTTTGATTTGTCATTTGTCATTTGTCCTTTGTCCTTTGTGATTGGTAAGGGTCAATGACAAAAGACATAAACTGTTGAAACATTAACGAAGCTATGGAACCTGTGAATTTTTCGGAAGTAATTGCTCAAATTGATGTCGAAATGCAGCGATTAGGCTGGACAATGGAGCAGAGACGGGAACATCTCAAAAAAAATTATGGGAAGCGATCGCATACTTTGCTGGTATATACAGAATTGTTGGACTTCCTTCAATACCTTGTATCTCAACCAACACCACCATTACACGAAATTCTGATTGCCAAAATTAATGTCGAAACGGAGCGATTAGGCTGGACAATAGAGCAGAGAGGAGAACATCTCAAAAAAACCTATGAGAAGCGATCGCTTACTTTGCTTACAGAAGTAGAATTATTAGACTTCTTCCAATACCTTGTATCTCAACCATTACCAACATTAGACGAAGTTCTGATTGCCAAAATTAATGTTGAAATGCAGCGATTAGGCTGGACAACAGAGCAGAGACGGAAACATCTCACAAAAAATTATGGGAAGCCATCACATACTTTGCTGACAGAAGTAGAATTCCTAGACTTCTTCCAATACCTTGTATCTCAATCGGCACCAACACTAGACGAAGTTCTGATTGCCAAAATTAATGTTGAAATCGGACGGTTATGGTGGACAAAAAACGAGGAAGAACAGTATTTCATAACAACTTATAACAAGCCAGATCGCACTTTGCTTACCCAGGAAGAATTACTGGATTTCCTCAGATACTTGGAATCTCACCCTATACCAGAAGATAACTCTGAGCTTTACGCAGAATATGACGAGTTCCAAGATTTTTCTAGATACTCAGAAGAATCAGACAAGATAATTACTAGAATGTCTTCTGAGGATTTATCTAAGGTATTGGCTAAAACCGATGTCGAAATGCAGCGTTTAGGGTTGACAACAGAACAGGGACGCGAGCATCTAATTAAAACCTATGGGAAGCGATCGCGTAGTTTGCTTACTGAAGAAGAATTACACGGATTCCTCACATACTTACAATCTCAGCCAAACCCAATAGCGGGATTTTAGTTGGTCATTTGTCCAAATCGGTATTAAGGAACATGGATTAAACAAGATGCAAAACTTTATCCTGTCTCTAGCTTCCCTCTCCTTTATAAGGAGAGGGATTGAGGGTGAGGTAAACCAGGGATATAAATTGTATGTTATTTAATTCTCATTCCTAAGTACTTTAGCAGTCCACCCATTCCCAAAATAACCCCTCTTCATAAGTGAAGAGGGGTTATTTTTGGGGTTTAAAACTGGTAAATCACCATTTACCAATCGTGACTATTAATTAACAAGAGCAACTACTGGACGGCTACCAGCAGCGTGACGGTCAATCACTTCGTCAATTAAGCCATAATCCCTGGCTTCCTCTGGCGACATGAAAAAGTCACGTTCAGTATCTTCAGCAATCCGCTCAATTGGTTGACCTGTATGTTCAGCTAAATAGTTGTTTAGCCGCCGCTTGTGGTACAGAATTTCCCGCGCCTGAATTTCAATATCAGTCGCCTGTCCTTGAGCGCCGCCTAGAGGTTGATGAATCATAATCCGAGAATGGGGTAAACTCATCCGCTTACCTTTAGCACCAGCGCTGAGGAGAAAAGCACCCATACTCGCCGCCAATCCGGTACAAATGGTACAGACATCAGGGCGAATATGTTTCATAGTGTCAAAAATGCCCATACCAGCCGTCACCGAACCACCGGGAGAATTGATGTACATATAAATGTCTTTCTCCGAGTCTTCAGCATCCAAATACAGCAGTTGGGCAACAATCAAGTTAGCAATGTTGTTATCAACTTGTTGTCCCAAAAAGATGATGCGCTCACGTAACAGCCGTGAGTAGATGTCAAAGGCGCGTTCACCTCGACCCGATTGTTCAATAACGATAGGAATCATGGAAGCGTGTTTGTGGCTACTTTAAATACATTTTATCGGTGACAGCAGGAAACTGGGGTTGATCTCTACTCTTCCCAGGTAGATAAAAGTAAATCTTTGCCATTCTGCCTTCTCCAACAAAGGAGCAAAATGTGCTTTTGCAATAGATTCAACCCCGAAGGGCACTTTTTAGCAACAAAAGCTGTCTAATAGAATATCCCGATTTGGGGAAGAATAAATCAAAAAAACCCAACTCTCGCCAATCTCATATCTCGGACTTTGCTGCACAACCTTGGCGATGTGGTGATTAGACCGATAACCGCAATCCGACTTGCTTAGGGAATTACGTTAAATATTCAGTAACATTTTAAACATTTTCTTAGGATTTCCCTCAGCAATTATTAAGTTATTTTTGTTAGATTCGGTAAATCGATAGTACGAGGTGTATTTAGAATAACCAGTCCTAGTTGAAATGCTATCCACCCAGAGAGAGACGTGCCATGCTGGAAAAATTTGTACAAGCCGCCATCATCACCTTCTTGCTCCACCTGATAGCAGGACTTAGCCCAAATACTTTAATTCAAACAAAGACAGCATCTCCTGTGCGAGAAACGCCACCAAATATGGTTAGTTTATTATTGCGATCGCTTCAATAAAATTGTTTCATAAATTGCACAGGTGTAGGCGATATCAAGAGTAGACTGAGCAAAGAAGGCAACTACTTGCATTTAATCATGACTAATCGCCTTGCTGAAGCTAAGAGCCTCTATCTCCGCAAACACGCCGAAAACCCCATTGATTGGTGGTCTTGGTGTGACGAAGCCCTTGCAACTGCAAGGGCGCAAAATAAACCGATTTTTCTCTCCATTGGCTATTCTAGTTGCCACTGGTGTACTGTCATGGAAGGCGAGGCTTTTTCTGATATTGCGATCGCACACTACATGAATGCCAATTATCTTCCCATCAAAGTAGACAGGGAAGAAAGACCTGACCTCGATAGCATCTATATGCAGGCTTTGCAATTGATGAGCGGTCAAGGTGGTTGGCCTTTGAATATTTTTCTTTCTCCAGAAGATTTAGTGCCGTTTTACGCTGGTACTTATTTCCCTGTAGACCCGCGCTATGGTCGTCCGGGATTTTTGCAGGTGTTGCAAACCCTTCGCCGTTATTACGATACAGAAAAAGAGGACTTACAGCAACGCAAAGCCTTAATTATTGAGTCTCTGCTCACGTCTGCGGTGTTGCAAGACGGTACAACAACCGAGCTTGAAGACCATAAATTACTCCGCCAAGGTTGGGAAATCAGCACAGGTGTAATCACTCCTAGTCAATCTGGCAATAGTTTTCCGATGATTCCCTACACAGAATTAGCACTGCGGGGAATTAGATTTAATTTTGAATCTCGCTATGATGGCAACCAAGTTTGTACCCAACGGGGACTAGACTTAGCGCTGGGAGGCATTTATGATCATGTGGGCGGTGGTTTTCATCGCTATACTGTTGACCCGACTTGGACAGTACCCCACTTTGAAAAGATGCTCTACGACAATGGACAGATTGTGGAGTTTCTAGCTTCTTTGTGGAGTACAGGAGTACAAGAACCAGCGTTTGAGAGGGCGGTTGCTGGTACTGTACTATGGCTAAAGCGGGAAATGACCGCGCCGGAAGGTTACTTCTATGCTGCTCAAGATGCCGACAGCTTCAGTGAATCTACGGCGGTAGAACCAGAAGAAGGAGCTTTTTACGTTTGGAGTTACAGCGAACTACAACAACTGTTAACACCTGAAGAACTAAGGGAATTAGAACAGTTTACGGTGACACCTAACGGCAACTTTGAGGGACGTAATGTGTTGCAAAGACGCTATTCGGGTAAACTGAGTGCAACGCTGGAAACGGCACTGAGCAAGCTGTTTACCGCTCGCTATGGCGTTAGTTCTGAGTCACTGGAAACTTTTCCCCCGGCTCGTAACAATCAGGAAGCAAAAACCGCTAACTGGCCAGGTCGCATTCCTTCGGTGACAGATACGAAAATGATTGTCGCCTGGAATAGCTTGATGATTTCTGGGCTGGCTAGGGCTGCTGGGGTGTTCCAAGAACCGTTATATCTGGAATTAGCAGCACGAGCGGCAAATTTTATCTGGGAAAATCAGTTTGTCGATGGGCGTTTCCACCGACTCAACTATCAAGGAGAACCAAGCGTTTTAGCTCAGTCTGAAGATTACGCTTTGTTTATTAAAGCTTTGCTAGATTTACAAGCTTCTAATCCTGAGCAGAAGCAATGGTTAGAAAAAGCGATCGCTATCCAAAACGAATTCAACCAATTTCTTTGGAGTGTAGAGTTAGGCGGATATTATAACACATCAAGTGATTCGAGTCAAGATTTAATTGTCAGAGAGCGTAGTTACGCAGATAATGCTACACCATCAGCGAATGGAATTGCGATCGCTAACCTTGTGCGTCTGGCTCTACTCACCGATAATCTAGATTATTTAGATTTAGCGGAACTTGGTTTGAAAGCTTTTCGGAGTGTCATGCATCGCGCTCCCCAAGCTTGTCCCAGTTTATTTACAGCTTTGGATTGGTATCGTAATTCTACCTTGATTCGCAGCACAACTGAGCAGATTAACGCTT
Organism: Nostoc sp.; assembly: GCF_036919575.1. Lineage (GTDB taxonomy): Bacteria > Cyanobacteriota > Cyanobacteriia > Cyanobacteriales > Nostocaceae > Nostoc. The sequence goes on from NZ_JBALBY010000010.1 coordinate 239,330, forward strand.
TGATCCCCAAGTATTTACCTGTGGCTGTGTTTGCCATCACATCTGATTTACCAGAGGGAAGCGTTGGGTTAGTTTGCCAAGGTTTGAAGTGTCTTGCACCGGCAGAAAGTGCAGAGCATTTATTGCAGCAAGTACAGGAAAGTCAGGTGAGGGATTAAATATTCAATATTCTCATTGAGAACCTCAACCGCCAGGGGTTATAAACCCCTGGCTAATAGCTTAAGTCCTCTTTTAGAGGACTAAACAATAATTTCAGTCGATTTCAATGGACTTTAGCTATTAGCCAGCGATTTGAATCGCTGGCGGGTAATGCCTACAAGTGCAAGATATATTTTTACCCTCTATTTTTTTGGCGAATGACTATTGACTCATCTAGTAAATTAACAGCAATTGTGTTGGCTGGCGGTAAAAGTTCTCGGATGGGTCAGGATAAAGCCTTGATTGCCATTCTAGGAGTGCCGTTGTTAGAGCGAGTTTGTGGTATTGCTCAAAGCTGTGCTGATGTTGTTTATGTAGTCACTCCCTGGCCAGAACGCTATCAAGACTTGCTTTTGCCTGGTTGTCAGTTTATTCGAGAAGTACCTATGTCTGGAGAATCTCTAGCCCACGGGCCTTTAGTTGGGTTTGCCCAAGGACTAGCCGAAGTGCAAACAGAATGGGTGCTGCTGCTAGCTTGCGATTTGCCGAGGTTGCGAGTTGAGGTGTTGCAAGATTGGGCAACTAAACTTGATAGTGTGGGAGATGATGCGATCGCAGCTTTAGCTCATAATCCCAAAGGCTGGGAACCTCTATGTGGTTTCTATCGCCGTCGCTGTATACCACAACTCTTAGAGTTTATCAACCAAGGGGGGCGATCGTTTCAACAGTGGCTTCGGCAATATCCTGTAGAAGTTTTGCCTTTATCAGAACCCGAAATGCTGTTTAATTGTAATACACCAGAGGACTTGGCTTTAAGTTAATTGAAAAAGAATACAGAATTTTTTTAACGAACTGCTAAGGACGCAAACGCCAGTGCGTCTGGTAGAGAAGAAGGCAAAGAAAGAGAAGGAAGAAATGCTTAACCCAAGTATATTGCACCATAAATCAATACACTTGGGTTAATAAAAATAGCGGCTATACAAACTCTCGTCCGCCTGCGCGGATTAACTCAAAATCAAGGCTTTTAACCCGCGCAGGCGGGTAAAGTCTCGTGTAAAGGCGATTTATAACCGCTTTTAACTTTAGACGAGCGCTTCTCTCCTATTCTTGAGAAGCGATGCCTGGGTTGGGCTACGTCTACGCCGATTTCAACTATTTCTATAACAATAGGACTTACGCACAAGAGATCCCCCAACCCCCGATAAATTGGGGGCTTTTAAGGTTCCCCCCAATTTATCGGGGGGTTAGGGGGGATCTAGGTTTCAGGTTTTGAGTGCGTAAGTCCTGAACAAAACACTCAAGGTTTCCAGTCCATGTACCAACAGTGTTGAAATTGGTTTAAGAGTCTGGATTGAGTCAACGCGAAGATGAGGAAATCTTTTTCTTAAATTCAAATTTCACACCGGTTAGTTTTTCCGATACAACCCATAGTTTTTTGGCGATCGCTTTGTCTTTGGATAATTTGTTCGTTTCGGCTTTTATTGGATAGCCGCGCATCGTCATAAACCCATTGGGACCGAAAAATTCCGCGCCTTTCAAGTCTGCTTCGATTGCCGCCCGCAAGGTTGGTAATGCGCCCATCGTGATATCTTGAGCAAAGATGCTGCTGAGATATTCCATAATGCCCCAAGTTCTCTGCAATTCGGTTGCCGTCCAGCCCGGATGCGAGGCGGTTACAATTATGTCGATACCACTATCTTTTAGTTTTCGGTCGAGTTCGTAGGTAAAATAAAGGCTGGCAAGTTTGCTGTCGCCGTAGGCTTTCCATTTGTCATAACTTCTCTTTTCCCAATTCAAATCATCGAAATCTATCTTGCCCATAATATGTGCGCTGCTCGAAAGATTGACAATTCGTGAGCCTTCGGTGCTGATCAAAAGTTGCAAAAGCTGTCCCGTCAAAGCAAAATGTCCGAGATGATTAGTGCCGAACTGCAATTCAAAACCGTCCGTCGTTTTTGAATACGGCGGAATCATCACACCCGCATTATTAATCAGTAAATCCAGACGCAAATAATTTTTCTGAAAGTTTTCAGCGAAATTTTTAACTGATGCTAAATTCGCCAAATCAAGTTCCATCACCTTTACATCGGCATCTTTATTCTGTTGAAGAATTTTTGCCAATGCCTTGTTTCCTTTGTCCAAATTGCGAACCGCAATGATTACAGACGCTTGTTTATTAGCTAAAACCCGCGCTGTTTCATAACCGATGCCGCTACTCGAACCCGTTACAATTGCTACTCTTCCTTTTTGACTCGGAATATTTTTTGCGTTCCATTTTTGATTTTTCATTTTATTTACTCCTACTTAATTAAAAGCACCAGTTTGGAAGCATTCAGTAGATCAATACCAAGAAAAAGATCGACCCAGAGGCGATGCCTGGGTTGGGCTATTCGGCGTCGCCCATTTCAACTATTCCTATAACAGAACACTCAAGCTTTCCATTCCATGCACCAACAGTGTTGGAATTGGTTTAAGAGGCAATTTTGAGTCAACGCGAAGGTTAGGAAATTCCTCCAGCAAAGCTTTCAGCGCAATCTTGGCTTCTAGTCGAGCTAAAGGTGCGCCCAAACAGAAATGAATTCCATTACCAAAGGCAAGATGTTTATTAGGTTCTCGATCAATGATGAAGCGATCGCCATTCTCAAACTTAAGTTCATCGTGATTGGCAGAACTTATCCATGCCCGCACAAGTTGCCCTTGAGGAATTATCTGGTCTCCAATTTTGGTTTCTACTTGGGTGTATCGTTGTAAGTAAGTAATCGGGGAGCGATAACGCAGTACTTCCTCAATTGCCCTCGGTAATAGAGACAAGTCATTTCGTAATCGTTGGTTTTCATCAGGATGCTCATGCAGAGACCAAATGCTATTTGTAATTAAGTTAGTTGTAGTTTCATTCCCAGCTACCAAGAGTACCATGCAAAAATCAACGAGTTCCTGTGCGGTCAACTTTTCTCCCCCTTCATAAGCCGTAATTAAATCGCTGATTAGGTCGTTGCCCAGATGCGATCGCCGCTCATTCAGTAATTGGCGGAAATAGTCAGCCATGTCTTTAGTAGCAGTTTGATCTTGAGCTATGATCCCATCTGACCAGCGTTTGAAATCTTCCCGGTCTTGAAAGGGTATACCGAGAATTTCTGCAATCACGATTATCGGCAGGGGAATTGCGAAAATATGTACTAAATCGACCTGTTTGTGTTGCTTCATTTGCTCCAACAACTCGTGAGTAAGTTCGGTAATCCGAGGAGCCAATGCTTCAACTCGATTTTCAGTAAATACCTTCTGTACTATTGAGCGCAGTGATTTATGTTTAGGCGGATCGGTGGAGACCAAAGACTGAGTGAAATCTTTTTGTTCGGGGGGTTGCGGCACTTTAGATGAAAAGGTTTTCCATTCGCTTAATACCCGTGCCACATCTTCATAGCGAAACACCATCCAACATTGATGCTCTGTGTCGTAGAAAACAGCTGCTTCCCGACGCATTTTAGCCAACCAAGAAAAAGGACTGAGTAGGAATTGTGAATCGGTCGGTAAGAATTGTAAAACGGCAGTCATAAAATCTCCTTCATTCTGTAAAAAATTGCAGGTTGAACTGAGCCGGATGCTGTTACCATTTGGCACATCATCGACTACTTCTGTCAATAAATAATTGATGGATAAATTCGTTTGTAGAGACGGCGATTTATCGAACAGAATTCAGGAGTCAGGAGTCAGAATTCATGTTAGGTATTCTGACCGAAAAAGCGGATGAATAACTGGGTTTAAGACCCCCACCAAATCATACATTTGGTGGTCTTAAATCAGTCGCGGGTCTCTCTTACAAAGTTGCACAAGAGGGGAGACCCCAAGACCGCAATGCAGCGCTGAATCCCCGACTGAAAGATTGGTGAATTCTGAATTCTGGATTCTGCATTCTTCTTTATCACGTCTCTCTAACTTATAGCGGTTCCCACTCAGATGCGGTACAAAATTATATCGCAACGTGTAGGGGCAATTCATGAATTGCCCCTACGGGTGTTCCTCACATGAACGATAACCGCTATAATTACGAATTACGAATTACTCTCGCGCTAGTTTCAGCAGAGTTTCAATTACCTGTTTTTGCAAAGACTCCTCCGGGACTCCAAGACCAAAGAGGTGGACAAAGGATAGACCATTGATCGCTAGATAAATCACAGTTGCGATCGCTGGATCGAGTCCACTTGCTTCAATTTGCCGTTGCCAATCAGCAAAGTTTTCTTGAGCTGGCTTAAGTAATTCTGGATTTTCAGCAACTGCTGCTAGCAAACTGAATTGAATTGCACTAGAGTGACCATCAAACTTTCCATGTGACCGGATATAGGCTCTTAGCCAATGTCCTGGTGTATTCGGTGCATCATCTTGCTCCAATTCATGCTCCAGTAATACTGCCTTTTGATCAATTAGCTGTTGCAACATTCCAGCAATCAAGGCTTCTTTGTTGGGAAAGTGGTAAAGTAATCCACCTTTACTGACACCTGCTTCGCGGGCAACTGCCTCCAACGTCAATGCCTTTGAACCATGTGCTACCATCACTCGCCCCGCAGCTTCTAGCAATGCATTACGGGTGACAGACGTAGATTTTGTTTTTTTGGTAGCAGTCATAGAGCTTGAATGATGGAACTAGATAAATTGTCCGGTGAACACAGTTTATCTGGCAACGAGATTGTCAATATCTTGTCTCATTGCTTCATCTGTGGGGCAGCAAGGCTAGGATTAGATTTATTGGCAATGCATACTTGCTCTCTTTGAAAATCGGTGGGATGCAATCATACAGTATAAAGTTTCATCCAACAAATCCGTAGCACGTCGAACCAGCGGATTTTGAGATAGCAGCGAATTGCTATGGGAACTGAAACCAGTTTGATTAGCAAAGGGATTTCCAATGGTAAACATCATATTCTCAATCCAAGATTGATAGAGATTGGATTCAAGTATCTACTATTAAATTACCGTCTGGACGGTTAACTAAATATATATTACCGTCCAGACGGTAAAGTGTCAACTAGGTAGTTTGAGATTTTGGATAATTAATTTCTTGGAGAGTTACTCTTGTGCATTTTTCCCAACTCAGGACTCTCTTTGGTTAGAAAAAGCGTTGGCAAAGCCCACCGTAGGTATCGCTATCCAAGATGAATTCAACGAATTTCTCTGGAGTGTAAAATTAGGTCGTTATTATAACATATCAAGTGATTTAAGTCAACATTTAATTGTGCAGGAGTGCAGTTACACAGAGAATGGGACACCATCAGCTAATGAAATTGCGATGATGCGATCGCAGCTTTAGCTAATCATCCCAAAGGCTGGGAACCTCTATGTGGTTTCTATCGCCGTCGCTGTTTGCCACAACTCTTAGAGGGTGTTTGAAAAGTATTTAGTTGTGATTTTAGGCACTTCTAGATCCCCCCTAACCCCCCTTAAAAAGGGGGGAACCGGAATCAAAGTCCCCCAATTTATCGGGGGATTTAGGGGGATCTAGAACGTTTTGCTACCAAGAAGAGGACTTTTCAAACAACCTCTTAGAGTTTATCAACCAAGGGGGCGATCGTTTCAAGAGTGGCTTCGGCAATATCCTGTAGAAATTTTGCCCTTATCAGAACCGGAAATGCTGTTTAACTGTGATACACCAGAAGACTTGGCTTTAAGTTAATTCATCTCAAAAAAGGTAAAAACTTAATCGTTAACTGAACCTGCGGAAACTGTGCTAATAAAGTCATTTTTTCCATCAGGATCGTTAGGATCTATCAAAACATAAGTAATTGCTTTCTTACTACTGGGTAGTTTTACTTTGGGAACTTGGGAAATAGAGCCATCTGCATTAACCACAGGTGGAGGTCCAGTCATCATTAGTGGTGAACCCCAATAAACTACCCGCCAAACATTTTTATTGACAAAATCTCGACCTTTATCTGTGTAGGATAAGTATTCAACTGTGGTTTTAATAGGCGGTTGCGTTAAACTGGAAAGCGTAACTTTATTTGCTAATTCCAGCGCCTTTTGTGCTGACACAGCAATGTTTGGTAAAGGTACTGCTGATTTGAATTCACCTCCATAGCCTTGAAGACTTTTTTGGGCGTTTGGAGAAATATCAACCGGTTGATCTAGTCCTACCGTAAGAACTGGCTTTATTTCATCTATCGTGACTTTGTTCTCAGCTATCTTGGTTGTGGTCTGAACGCGTGAATTATAAGTGTAAATTAAAGCTAAAATTGGGATTGGCAGTACCAAAAGTGAAATTGTCCATTTACGCTTCATTTTTATAAGAAGAATTCAGAACTCAGGAGTCAGAATTCAGAATTGAATTCTGTAGGAGTGGATGATGAATATTGGTTAAAAGCGAGTGGAATGGTGGGCGAAAACAATTAAAATATTCTCGCCTTAAAACTCTATCCCTTTATGGGTAGAGTATTCACCAATTCTGAATTCTGTATTCTGACTCCTGTTTTATAATTCTTAATATTTTTACTTATAATTTTATCTTCTCTGCGCCCTCTGTGGCTAGCCTCTCGTAGAGAAGAGGCTGTGCTTGCACTCACAATCAAATCTCTACCTCAGCCAATGGCTCATGGCTGAGGTAGAAGCATTTTCAATTGCCGATTCCACAAAATAGCCCTAACGTGGAACTGCTAACTATATATATTAGGGACGCGAGGAGTGATCATGGGGCAGACACAGGAGCTAGGACAGATTATCATCCTAAATGGTGTTCCGCGATCGGGGAAGTCGAGCATTGTCGCAGTCATCCAGGAGACATTTGATGGTGTATGGATGAACTTAGGTGTCGATAGGTTTATGCAAATGACTCCCGCACGATACCTGCCTGGGATCGGTCTGCGGCCAGGGGGAGAACGCCAGGACATCGAACCCCTGGTTCCCATTCTGTACAGCGCCATGTATGAGTCCATCGCCGCCCACAGCCGCTTGGGTCTGAATGTCGTGGTTGATGTCGGACACCATGAAGCCTACGCAATCCCTCACGGTATTCTGGCCGATAGTGCCCGACGTTTGAACGGATTGCCGGTCTTGTTCGTAGGCGTTCGCTGCCCCATCGAGAGCATTATGGAACGACGACAAAACACGGGGTGGAACGTGGTCAGTGCAGCCGACTCCTGGATGCCACGTCCGGTTCAGTTATGGCAACGTGAAGTCCACATCCCTGGCATCTATGACCTGGAAGTTGATACCTCGTTGTTAAGTTCGGGTGCGTGTGCCGAGGTGATCCGCCAGCACCTCGCAGATAATCCAGCACCGTCGGCATTCCAACGACTCGCTGCACTCCATACTTAAGCTGTAGTTATCGAACAGAATTCAGGCGCTTTTTCGTCAGAATTCAGTTGGGTATTCTGTACGAAAAAGCGGATGAATAACCTCTTTTTAGACCCCCACCAAATCGTAGATTTGGTGGTGCAACAATTCAGTGGCGGGTCCCAATCCCCGACTGAAAGATTGCTGAATTCTGAATTCTGAATTCTGAATTCTGAATTCTGGATTCTGCATTCTTCTTCAATTTACAGCATAAATCATGTCTTTGAACCACATCTGTCGTAAGGGCACAGCATTGCTGTGCCCCTACCGTGTGGTCTATTTACCTGGAAATAGCTGTATAAGCTGAAAGGGAAATTCGATCCCTTTCACTACTTCTGGAATAAGTCTACTTAACCCGACAGAATTTGCGATCGCTATCACTTTCAGGATATTGCCAAGAATAGGCAAAATGGCTAACTCCCTTCAGTTGGGGAGCAAATTGGCGAAGTGCCTGCATTTGTACTTCTAGGGATGGACGATTACTGACGGATTTTCCCCACTGACCAGCTAAAGCCGGGATGATCTGCGTACCCGGTTTTGCCATACTCAAAACCCGTTGCACTTGCTCCACAATACAACTAACATCACCGCAAGTCCGATATAACATGGGATGCCACTCCAATGTAGTGGGAAACCGATCCCAAGGTTGCAAACGCGAATCATAGCCTTGTCCGACAGTTTGGTTGCCATCAGGGAAAAACACCACTCCTGCGGGAATACCTTGCTGCTTTGCTGGGTAACTAGCTAAGGTGACAAAATCTAGAATTCCTTGCATAGCGTGGGCAACGGCAAGCTGCCATAACTGCCATTGTAAAAGTGGTTGTCTGTTGGTTACAGGCAGGATTGAGCTTGGCGCTGGTGGGGGAATGCGTCCTTGCCAAAGGGGTTCTCCTTCCTGGGGATAAAGTTTATCGACTTCCGTTATATCTGTGCCAGTGACATATCCCTTACTCAAAAAGCGGCGAATTAAGTCCAGCCCTTTATAATTCTGTGCCCGTTTAAATAAAGCTTCTTGAGTTGCAGGACTAAATAGCCATAAATCTGAAACTTTGGTGGCGATGGAATCACTTCCAGCTTGTCGGGGATAACGCACGTAGTCAAATAGCAAACCATCTGGGCGACGGCGCAAAAATTCTTGTACTAATTGGTAGTAATCGCGTTTTGCTTGCAAGTTGTAAGGGTCGATAAATACTTGAGAGCCGTTATCTACAACATATAGGCTAGTTTGACCTTTGCCATTACGAGCGATCGCACCTTCTCTATCTCGGCGCTGGGCGTAAGTATAACCGAAATTTATGGTAAACATCCAGGCGTAGACCTTCAAACCGCGTTGCCGACCTTTTTTAATTGCTGTGGCGAGTATATCGGTGTTTTCTGCTCCTGGAGTGCGAATCACAGCAGGCCAAACCGTCGGGTTAGCTTTTGCTGGCAATAATACCTGTCCGTCGTAAAATACTTCTAAATAAACTTGGTTATAGCCACGGTTAACAATCCGATCCATAATCTGATCAATTGTTCCTGGCTGAATGTCACAGGGATACAAGCGCAACCAAATGGCTTGGATTTGCGGCCAAGTCCGAGTGCGGCACTCATGTAATTCCTCTGCCTGCTTTTCTACCATATTTTGGTAGCGCGTTTGAGCATCTTCCTTGCCTTTGAGGGCTGATAAACGTAAGTTTTCTTTTTCTTGCGCCGCCGTTGATGATAACTGACAATACTCAGTTCCTTGCGCCCTTGCTGCTTCGCTCTCAAAGTTGGGGAGCAACGAACTACTAGTGAAAACAACAGCGAATAGACACCGCCAAAATAATGTTGATCTTGCAACGTTCAAGGGATGGTTAGACATACCTACCAGTAGATGGACACATTAACAATTCAAAATTCAAAATTGAAGAAAGTTTCAGATTCTTATTTCTGAGCGGAGTCGGAGCCACCAAAACTCTGAGCTACGTGTTGACATTCGGTCTTAAACCCTTTAATTTACGATAATCATCGACCCCAACTCAGATAATTGTGGACAACGTGTATCGAATTATATAGTTAAGTAGTAAAGGTTTTAAAACCTATTTTTTCAAGACTGCCAAAAGCCTATTTGTGTTGCCGTATTTTTTGATAAACACATAAACGCATAAAACACCTGAATACAAATCAAGTTTAGTCTGTTATTGGGTAGATTCTGCCTCTACGTCGGTTAGTGAAAATCTCCCAAAACTAGCAGAATTTTTGAACCAAGAATACCCTGATTGGCTCTGTGAACTAAAAGTTACATTTGCTATTTTTGAATGTGGTGCTGAGTATGCTTCTTATGCCATTTCTACCCCAGAAGGAATTTTAATATGCATCGTCGTTGGCTCTTATCTGCTTTAGCACTTTTGATGAGTATAGTTTTAGCTGCTTGCACGACTGCAACCACTCAGCAGCCACAAACAAAAGTCACAAACCCTACTGAGACGACAAACACAAATTCTCAGCAATTACCAAAAGGATCAGCAAAAAGAGTTGTTGCTCTTTCTTCTCTTGCTGCTGACATCATCTCTCGACTTGATCAAACAAAAATTGTCGGAATCACTGGCAGCAGATTATTTAAGAATGACTCCAGATTCAAGGATATTCCCCGTGTTAGTGAAGGACAAAGTCCGCCAAATTTAGAAAAAGTGGTGGCACTCAAACCAGATTTAGTTATTGGTGCAGAAGGTTTTTCTAACATCCCAATTCAAAAACTTCAGCAGCTAGGAATTCCGACCTTTCTCACTAAGGTGAATAACTGGAAATCTTTAGAAGAACTTACTAAAACACTTGCTAAATCAATTGACGCTGATCCTCAGCCTTTGTTAAATCGTTATAAAACTTTTTTGCCAGAAAAGCCAACTCAGGGTTTTTCTACTCTAGCGCTGGTTAGTCGTCAACCAATTTTAGCGCCGAATAAAAATAGTTGGGCAGGGGATTTGTTGGCGAAATTCCAGGCGAAAAATATAGCAGCAGATTTACAAGGAAAAAGTCCAATTGGTGGCTATGTGACGCTTTCGGCTGAGAAGGTTTTAGAAGCAAATCCAGAAGTGATAATTTTGGTTAATCCCCCGCAAGGCAATTCGGAAGTAGCGCTTTTAGATTCGCTGAAAAAAGAAGCTTTTTGGCGGCAACTGCAAGCGACTAAAAATAACCGAGTCTATGTGTTTGATTATTTTGGTTTGGTGAATCCAGGTAGTATAGATGCAATTGAAAAGGCTTGTCAGCAGCTTAAGCAAGCGTTGTTTGCACCACAGGCTACTTAGCTCTATAAATATAATTTAAAATCTTGTTTTCAGGTTATACCTTGATGAATAGGGGAGGCGGAGCCTCCTAATAGGCATTCCCAGTCAGAGACTGGGAACGAGGGAACGGGGCAAAAATATAAAATTGACTGTGCTTTTAATCCTTTGCAGAACTAATCGGTTTTTGAGCAAAGGGGATATTTTTTTTACCTTCAGGAGAAGCACCTCCAAGGCTGCGGAAATACAGCCCGCCAATGGTGAGTAAAAACGTCACATATCCCACTGCTTGCACAAGATAGAGATTGTCTCTGTAACCAAATAAAGATTTGAGTATAATGCCAGGAAACTGTTCGTCAGGCAATATTGTGGAAGTATTTGAAACCATTGGCCCCAAAATACAGGAGTGGACTTTTGTAAAACGTTCGTAATAGAAACAAAGGTTTTCTGTGGCACGACTGCTAAGAGCAAGGTTAGCTACAGCTTCGTCAAAATGTTTCAAGGCTGAAACTACTAACCCAGCGACAATCAACACTAAGAAAACGCCCATTACCTGGAAAAACTGGCGGATGTTAATTTTGACACCCCATTTAAATAGCAGCACCCCAATGGCAGATGCCCCTACCAAACCAGCGATCGCACCCAACGCTGGCATTAATCCCTGTTGAAAATTAGCAGCAACGAATAGAACAGTTTCAAAGCCTTCGCGGACAACGGCAATTAAAATTAAGGTAAAAACGCCCCAACCAGCATTTGAGTTTTGTGTCAGCGCTTCTGTGACTGCTCCTTCAACTGTAGCTTTCATGAATCTGGCTTGTTTAGTCATCCAGATTAGCATCCAACTGAGCATGGCGATCGCTAACACACTAAACACACCTTCTAGCGCTGGCTCAACGACGGTGGTGTATTGAGGATTCGCTGCTCCCACTACTTGAATTACCCAACTGAATAGCACTCCTATTAAGGCACTGACGACAATGCCAACGCCGACACCAGCATATACCCAAGAGTTGAGTCGGGATTGTTTAGCTTTTTTCAGCAAAGCTAGCACAATACCAACAACAAGGGCAGCTTCCACTCCCTCTCGGAGTGTGATTATAAAAGTAGGTAGAGCAGTACTAAAATCCATTTTTTGTCCTTCATTTTCACCAGATGTCTAATGACTAATACCAATTCTACGTGAAGCTGCTCTTTATTCACGTAGGGGCAATTCATGAATTGCCCCTACAGCGCTAATGACTATTAACTAAAATCACGTAGCATCTTTTTCAGTTCGAGATTATGCATCTCTTCTTGCCCGATCATACCGCGAGCGAATTCTTCCAGATAAATGCTGGCATTGGTGACAGTTTCGAGCAAATTTTTATACAGTTCCAATGCCTTCTTTTCATGGGATAAGCTTTCTTCCAAGATATCCTTAACTTTATGCTGGTAGGTTTCTTCCATTGGGGCAATTTTCAGGGAGGGATGCCCATCTAAACCTGTGAGAATTTCTCCCACTTGTTCGGCATGAAGTAAAGATTCACTTGCCTGTGCTTTGAAAAAACCCACAATTGGAATACGGTTAGGGCCAGTCACCATCAAAGAATAATGTGTATAGCGCACTACCCCTGCTAGTTCAAATTCCATGATGGCGTTCAACAGGTCAATGGTTTTTTTATGGTCAAGTTCTTGCATCAGTTGTTAGTTCAAGTAACGAATGGAGCGTAATTAGTTAGGAGTTAGAAGTTAGGAGTGAGGAGTTGGAAGTTAGGAGTTAGCAGATCGGGATTCATAACTCATAATTCATAACTCCTAACTCTTAACTCTTAACTCTTAACTCCTAACTATTTTAAACTCCTTACCCTATGCTTCCCATTAAATCAATGTGTTATCGTTATACTTGGGTATTGGATTTGTCAACCACTTTTTGAGAGTTTTCCTCAATGGTTTTCACCAGCTTGGTAACTTCATTAGGTGTTTTGACTGCTTTCGCTGGTGGGATGGCGGCGGGCCAAACTTTTATGAGTTCAGCGAAACTAGTGCCGATCGCTTTGTGGGCTTCGGGATCTGCTTGAGCTACTTGACTAGAAATTCCTTTGTATAATTCATTGGCGTAAACGACAAAACCACGGGAGTCTTGATACTCAATTGGCGCGGTTATTTTACCATCTGCGATCGCAGCGCCATATTCGGAGTTAGCTGAATCTAGTAGTTCGTTAATTACCTGTAACACAAATCCCGGTTTTGAGCGTTGATCTGCTGGCAAAGCTGCGATCGCACCATCAACTGCTTGCACTGAAGAGGCAAAATTAGTTTTAACTTTGCTATCCTTAGCACTAGATTTCACCAAATCTTGCAAACTCACCAATGTTGTCTTAAATTCTTTGACTTTACGCTCATTAAGTTGATCTTCTACATCAACGTAAATCTCCTCAACTGGATGTCCAATATGAGGTTCTGCCTGTTTCGGCTGATTCTGATCTAGGAGTTCTTTTGCTACTAAAAGATGGCCTTTCATTAAGCCTAATTTAGACATATAGTCAACATCTTTGGCCTCACCTGTGAGTACCACTTCCTGAACACCAACCTGGTCTTTAATTTGGTCGAACTGCTGTTGAGTAATTACTTTTTTAGTAACTAAATCTTCTGGGCTGCCGTAGGGACGATTTGCCTGGATTTTGTTGGATAAAGCCGGAACACCTAGCTTGGCTTCAAACTTATCCAATTCTGACAATATAGCAGTGTTAATATTAATTTTTTCCTTGCCACCGTGACCACTATGACTGTTTTCACTTACCGCCTCTGTAGCTTGAGGGCTAGCAACTGGTGCTGATGGATTTTCGGCGGTTGGTGTACTACTACAAGAACTCAAGGTAACTATTAAGGCTGCTGCTGCTGTTAAACAGATATAACGAAGTTTTATCATCTTTGCTCCTCGCACAACTAAAAAAGGTATTAATTGAAACATTTCAAACTATTACCAGAAGGTAGTCTGTTTGACAGATTGTCATAGACTTAACTGTTGCATATAATGAGATTCTTTAGCAACTAATTGCTAAAAATTTAATTACGAATTACTCTTGAAGAAGAATTCAGAATTCAGAATCCAGAATTCAGCAATCTTTCACAGGACTTACGCACAAGCAAAGAAAAATCGAACTACAGAGAACGGAGAGGACACGGAGAAATAAGAGTTTGAGAGGTTTTTTGCGTAAGTCCTAAATCAGTCGGGGATTGGCACTCGCCACTGATTGAATACCACCAAATCGTAGATTTGGTCGGGGTCGTGAAGAAGGCAGAAGGCAGAAGGCAGAGGGCAGAAGGTAGCAATATGGTCTGGGCTTCAGACCCACACCAATTGCAGGCCACCTTCAGCAGAGATTTTGGTGGGGGACTTAAACCCAAGTTCGGTCCGGTCACTCTCTGTGGACACGAAGCAGAACTCCCTTCTGCCTTCTGCCTCCTGCCCTCTGCCTTTCTTGTTAAACCCGTCTATTCATCCGCCAGTTATACAAAATTCATTCTGAATTCTGACTCCTGAATTCTGACTCCTGAATTCTGTTTCAATAATATTGTCAGGAATTTTTCACAGGGTTTTGAGAGTTGCTCTGGGCAAGTACTTCAAATTGACCCATGCAACCGTTTTCTGCGATCGCATCCTGATGGGGATGGAACATATACTTACCTGGGTAGCGAAAAGCAAATTCCAAGATGTGCCTTTCTGCTACACCCATCGTAATCACATCAGTTTTCTCGCTCTTCTTCATACTCATGCCATAGCGATAGACATCAAAGAAGTTGGCGTGGAGATGAAACGTCACTGCCGGATCGTATTCAATGATGTTGAGAACATACAGCCGAATCAACTGATCTTTGTAAATGCGAATCGGATGATGCATGTAATAGTGTGGCAAACCGTTGAAGGCGTAATAGTCATTATGGCTATCATCATTCACGTCATACCCACCCATCACTAGTACAATCTCATCAGCCGGGGGACGGGGAGTAGGTGGATCGATAATAAACATTCCGTACAGCCCCTTGGCGATGTGACGGGTGACTGGTTCAATATGGCAGTGGTATAGGTGTACACCATAGGGTTCAGCATCAAACTCATAAATTGTCGCACTACCATTCCTGATTGGGCGAACACCATCCATTTCCGCCGGATGAACGCCATGAAAATGCAAAGAGTGAGAATGTCCCGCCTTATTAAGAAATAGTACCCGGATGCGATCGCCCTGTTTTGCCCGTAGCGTTGGCCCTGGTATGCGACCGTTTAAATCCCAGATGTTGTAAGAGACAGCACTATTGAGTTTTATGATGGAAGTACCAGCAGTTAACTGAAATTCTCGGATAGTCCGCCCATTTTCTTGCTTCACCGTCCCATAATCAAAATCCCTTACCATCTTCATTGGGTTATTAACCTCGTCTGATGCTGACCTATCGAGTGGTGGGACTTTGACGATTGACTTACTTTGTAGATTTAGCATCTGCCAAAGTCCAGCTGCACCAGTCACTCCAGCACCTGCTAGGCCCAGCTTCAATAATTGACGGCGGCTCCACGGTTTTCCGTCACCTAGAGCGAAGTTGTTGGGCATGACATTTAGTTACGGTTAGCGCCAAAAAAGAATTGCAAATCTTTTGCAATTGCTTTTAAATATTAGAGGAATTAATAATTATTGTCAATAATTTTATAGCGCTTCAAAACTGCTACTGAAGTTATTAGATTCAGGTCGAGCTATAATCTGTCTTGAAAATAGGGAGTAGGGTATTCCTTTTTCGTTTTTGGTTGTGGGATTTTTCTGTGATTAGCTGTCTTGCAAAACTCTAGGCAATTTTTCTCCTTTCAATAGTATTTTTACTTAAATAAAAAGTATAAAGAAGTTAATTTTTGAAGTGCTTTATTTAAATCCAACTCCAAAGAATTCAAGTCTATTGACACGGCGGCATCGGTGGAATCCGTGCGATCGCTCCGGCTCTGAGCAGTTCCGGGCGCTTGGCGTAGGGGAGCAAACCATCCGGCTTGGTGTGATACTGACTAGCACAGTCAAGTACGGCAGTTGCTGTCTTCTCTACACATTCAGCATCAGCAGGCAGATCGCCGAATAAGTAGGTGTGTTTGTTAGGAGAGACGAAAGCAATTGCACAAGCCTGGTCACAAACACCCATGCATTCAACGGGTCGAATCGAGAACTCGTCTTGCAACACCCAGTTATGATATAAGGTTTGTAATTTCTCTAGCAGCCGTTCACCACCACTTTTAACAACATACTGTTTTGTGTTATGACTACTTCCACAGTTCGTGCAGACGAATATAATGTGTTGATGATTCATAGATAAATGCAGGGTTCAATTTGTGTCTATAAAAATCCATGTCGAACACTCAATGCTATCCGACATGGATTTTAGGCAATCAGCCTGTTTGGTGATTGGACGAAGAAACTAAGGGCAAATGTATTTACAACCAAATGACATAGCAATAACGCTAGTTGACACTGACTTATGAAACACTACGCTTCCAAGTCATCCCAGTACGCGGAGTCTGCCGTTGTCGCAGCCACAGTCCCAGCAGCAAACCAATTACCACAATTCCTGTGAAGTAAGTTAGCGAAATCAACCGGACATGCATCGGCGGAGCGACACCTTCGACTGGAATATTCTCTGCAACTTGGAATGGCTGAAATTGCCGGGTTACGTTTGCTTGCGGCGCAACCTCGACAACAACGCTATGGGGGGCACCGTCAAAGAATTCCTGCTCCCACACCAATTTTCCGTTGCTGTCTGGAGTACCTTCATAAGCAAACGCCACCCAATTATTTTCGAGTTGGGTGGTTGTTACCTTCAACACTACATCTGTCACGGGTTGGCTGGTTTTGGTATCACTGACGCTAACCTGCAATCTGGCAGGTTGACCCACCGTTGCACTCTCGTCACCCGATAGTTGCATATAAAGTCCTTGAGACTGCAATTTAGCGGGCTTACCAGAGGGCGGAACTTCTTCTCCCATACCTGGCATCGACATGGACATATGGTGCGATTCGGCAAGTTCAGCGCTGATATTCACCCAGAGGAGTGCAGCGATCGCTACCACAATCAATCCACTCAACAACAATCGTACCTGTTGCGGGGCAATTTCTCCCGGTTGAATTGGTTGTCTGCCCCCAATCACCCAACCTCCTAGTAGTCCAACTGCCAGCAAAATCACAACCAGGATGCCAAAGTAGCGGAACTTTAAGGAATTTTCAGGCAGTGTCAGCGTCAGCTTTTGCTGAATCGGCTGAAACGCATTGGCAACAAGCGGAGTAACTGCTACCTGGAGTTGATACGTTCCCCGGATCGGCAGGGTTTGTTGAATCTGCAACTGACCTGTTGGTGCCTTGCCCTCAATGTCCAGCAACTTTGTTCCCTCGACGATCGGAAAATCTGTTGTGAACCAGGGGTTTTTAGGAGGGGTGAACAATTGCAAGTGGATTTTGGCATCCTTTAAAGATTGCCCTTGAGCATCGAAGGCTTGCAGCATCAGATGCACTGGCGGATTGTAGTGCCCCGATCCCAAAACTGTGGTGGCTTCAGCCTCAAGGGGTTGAACCTGATTAATCGGTGGATTAGTTGTTAGCCGCACCGATGGTTGAGGGGATTGGGCAAGTCCGATCCAACCATACAGGATAATTCCGATCATGCAAATCGCACCGATCAGCTTAGACCACTTAAGTTTTGTCATTTTATTTCTCTGCTCCTGCTAATTATTGACTCAATCAACTAATGGCAACTCACCATCAGTGTGTGGTGACGCAGAGTATGAGTCGTGTCATGGATAGCAGGGTATGTAGTGAAATAAATTGTCCACAGAGTCAAAGAACACAGTGCGACATAGAGCGCTGATTGTACAGGCACTGATAGTACGCGACGGGCGACTTGTTGCTGGACTGAACTAGAAGATTGAACTGTCATTTTGTACCTCGTAGATAAAACGATATTTAATGATTGATTCGGTAGGCATTGTGACTTCTGTAGGGAGCAGTCAGCAGTAAATCACTGAAAACAGATGAATAAGACTCTGTATGAGCCGTACTAGCATACTGAGCCAGCTATTTCGCTTTCATTCATGAAGATTACCTATATTAACACTGACGTAAGGTTTAGTAAAACCTATCTAGATGACAGAGGCATTGCAATCTTATGTCGTAAGTGTGACTAGTCGTGTGGCTTGCTACTCACGGACGGGGGGAGAGTTACCCTTACCTTTTTGGCTAATTGGCTAATTTATGAGTTTTACTTATCTTGAATTTCTCAACAAATTTCTAAAAAATGTATCTTATAATTTTTTTGTACAATAATTGTGTCTGTAACTATCCATCACAAAGCGATACCTTTCCTTCTCTACGAGAGGCTGCGCCAACGGAACGCTACGCGAACGGTGAGCTTTACTAACACAGAACTTTTCGGTCTACTGAAATTAATTATGCGATGGTAAAACCACGCTTTTTTTTGTTAATGGGTTATATAAAGCTACTTATTATTTCCAAGATCATACATAAAATTAAGATTTACTGAGAAATTAAGAAAGTAATGCTGACAAAAATTGCTGTTGAAAAAATTCTTGAACGTGCCTTGATGGGATACGACTTATCTCTTGAAGAGGGAGTGGTATTGTTACAACAAACTGAGCCAGAGGCGATCGCCGCAATACGTACTACATCCGATACACTCCGCCACACTCAAGCAGGCGATACAGTTACTTATGTAATTAACCGCAATATCAACTTTACTAATATTTGTGAGCAGCACTGTAGTTTTTGTGCTTTCCGCCGAGATGATGGTGATGCCGGTGCATACTGGTTAGATTCGGCGCAAATATTGGAAAAAGCAACAGATGCGGTGCGACGAGGTGCGACGGAAATCTGTATGCAGGGCGGATTAAATCCACAAGCGCAGATAAATGGCAAATCTTTGCCCTACTATCTCAAGGTAGTAAATACTATTAAACAGGAATTTCCTCAGATACATTTACATGCTTTCTCTCCCCAGGAAGTGCAATTTATCGCCAGACTTGACGGACTTGAATATGCTGATGTGATTATTGCTTTGCGCGATGCTGGTGTTGGCTCAATGCCGGGAACAGCAGCTGAAGTATTAGACGATGAAGTTAGGCGAATATTGTGTCCAGAGAAGATTGACACAGCCACTTGGCTAGAAATTGTCAGCACCGCTCACAAATTAGGCTTGCATACCACTAGTACGATGTTATCTGGGCATATTGAAAGCCACGAACAGCAAATTGAACATTTAGAAAAATTGCGATCGCTTCAAAAAACTGCCATCAATCAGGGATATCCAGCAAACATCACAGAGTTTATTTTATTACCCTTCGTTGGACAAGAAGCGCCCAAATCCTTACGTCGTCGTGTCGGACGCGATCAACCAATTTTGAGTGATGCACTGCTGCTAGGATCTGTGGCGCGGATTTACTTAGGTAATTGGATTCCCAACCATCAGCAGAGTTGGGTAAAACTGGGGCTTGCTGGTGCAACCGAAGCCTTAATTTGGGGTTGCAACGATATCGGCGGTACATTAATGGAAGAACACATTACCACAATGGCAGGTGCTTTGGGTGGTACCTGTATGGAAGTGGAAACTTTGGAAAGTGCGATCGCTTCTTTAGGAAGACCTTACCAACAACGGGATACTCTTTATCAAAAAGTTAGGAATTAAGAGTAGCTCTTTCAAGGTGGGTAAAAATTTTCGTGAAAAATTCCTCTTTAATCTCTATTAATACTGTTTTAAAGTACGACGATAACCGCAAAAAACAGGAGTTTCAAGCTACTATTACTGATACGCTTGCTGACCTATTTTGAGTCAGTCTGAAAAGAGTTACAGGGCATTTCAAGTTGGTGAGGTACACAACCAAAGTCTCAAACCCTTGTGTAAAAGCTGTTTTACTTCTGAATTCTGACCCCTGAATTCTGAATTCTGCTGTATGTGCTTGCAACCTTAAGAAGATGGGATATATAGCGGTTCTCAGTTTAGTCCAATACAGACCTAACAAGAACAGCCCCTTCCCTTGTAGGGAAGGGGAGTAGGATTCAAAGCCTCTCTCCTTTTAGGAGAGAGGAATGGAGGGAGCATCCCAAATGTGTAAATTTATTTTTTTGTAGTGCGGGCTTCTAGCCCGCTTCCTGGACATTAGGGAGCAAGATGCTCCCACTACAAATTTTATTTTGGCAAAATTGGGATGCTCCCGGAATGGAAGTGAGGTCAAAGTCTATTGCATACAAACGAGAACCGCTATATCCAAGAGTAAAGACGCTAAAATTTACAGCAGTTGATAAGGATTAGGTTGATGAGTCCGTCACTTGAAAAAATTTTAAGCGAGATTGAACAACTGACTCCAGAGGAGCAATTGACGGTGATGGGGCATTTGGTGGAGCGTGTGAAGAAACATATCACTCAAGCGCAACCAAAACGCAAGTGGAGCGATTTAAAGGGTATAGCACCCTATCCGCTATTGGGTGAGGATGCTCAGGAATGGGTTTCGCAGACTCGACGGGAAGGAGATGAACACCGAGAACGGTTGTTGCAACGAGAGGAATGAGGATTAGTGATGCTGTCTTCTGGAGTTTCTCACTTATTTCTCGATACAGCACCCGTAATTTATTTTGTAGAACGCAATCCGCAGTTTGTGGATTTAGTCGATCCAATTTTTGATCGGTTAGAAGCTGACATTACAGCAGTAGCATCTGGAATAACGTTATCAGAGTGTTTGGTGGGTGCTATACGTCTGGGGTTAGTGGATTTAGAGCAGGCTTTTGTCGATGTGTTGCAACAAGATGAAGTAGTTTTTGTGGAGATTAATGTTGCTATTGCGCGAGAAGCTGCGAGAATTCGGGTGTGTTATAACCTTCAGTTACCCGATGCCTTGCAGGTGGCGGCGGCAATAATTGCTGGTTGTGAGGCATTTTTGACCAATGATACAGCTTTGAAGCGGGTGACGGAGTTGAGGGTTTTGGTGGTGGGTGAGTTGTCGGTGGAGTGAGCTTTTAATCACCTGATTTTTTGCCCAAGATGCTTGTAAATGAGCGCCTTTTAGTGAATTAAACAGCCCTACCTACTCCCCCACTCCCCACTTAAATGATCCCCAAGATACCAATTCAAGATAGGATGGACGTTGATTTACGTATTCATCTAATTAATGCATATGAAGCGCTATTGGTCGCGTTTGCTTGCGCTGGTTTTGGTTGTAGCTATCGGCTTAATGGGCTGTTCTGGCAGTCCAGATAGTTTGAGTGGGGATTATCGCCAAGACACCTTAGCTGTGGTCAATATTATGAGACAAGCTCTGGATTTATCACAAGATTCACCAGACAAAGCAGCAGTTCAAGCAGAAGCGCGTCAAAAAATTAATGACTTTTCAGCTCGCTATCAGCGGGTTAACTCCGTTTCTAGTCTTGGCTCCTTTACAACCATGCGAACAGCCCTCAACTCTCTAGCTGGACACTACAGTTCTTACCCAAATCGTCCCGTACCCGAAAAACTCAAAAATCGTTTAGAGAAGGAGTTACAGCAGGTAGAAGTGGCGCTGAAGCGTGGCGCTTAACTCTTAACTATTGCTTAATCTATCATCAAGGGTCAAAAGTATTGACTCTTGATTATTTTATCAACTTACTTGGGAGCATCTCAGTGAAAGCAAATATACCAGATGAGAAACCTCACCCCAGCCCTCTCCTTACCAAGGAGAGGGCTGGGGTGAGGTTTTACAAGGCTTTTTACACTCATTGAGATGCTCCCAACTTACTTCGTCTCCATCCAATTATCACCGACACGCGCATCCACCAGCAACGGTACACTCAACTGGACTGCGTTTTCCATCACCGACTTAATTTGCGGTTGTAATTCTTCCCATTCATCAGGGGGGATTTCAAACACTAATTCATCGTGAACTTGCAACAACAAACGCGCCTGATAGTTCTTCAAAATCTCATGCAGTCTCACCATTGCAATTTTGATAATATCAGCGTTGGAACCTTGAATTGGTGCATTAGCAGCAGAGCGTAATAAACCCGCATCGAAAGCACCCAAATTCTTCAATTTACTCAAGTCAATATCTTCTGGGTTACTACCTTTTAATCTGCGTAAACTGTTATTAGTAAAATCAAAATAACGACGGCGACCGAGAATAGTCTCTACATAACCAAGAGCGATCGCTTCTTTTTTCACTCGCTCCAAATATGCAAATACTTTCGGATATCTTTCATTAAACCGCTTAATGAATTCGTTGGCAATGGTCTTATCTATCCCAGTTGAGCGCGAAAACCTTAGAGAACCCATTCCATAAATCACGCCAAAATTGATAGTTTTTGCCATCCCTCGTTCTTCTGATGTGATATTTTCTTTTTCAAACACTAACCGCGCGGTAACAGTGTGAACATCTTCATTTTGCTGATATGCTTGCACTAATATCGGCTCTTGACTCAAATGAGCCAAAATCCGCAATTCAATTTGTGAATAATCAGCAGCCACCATTAACCAACCAGCTTCTGGCAAAAACGCCTTCCGAATTTGGCGACTAAAAGCTGTACGAATGGGAATATTTTGCAAATTAGGATTAGATGAAGATAACCTACCAGTTGATGTGGCTGCTTGATTAAAATCAGTATGCACCCGTTGAGTATCTGGACGCACCAATGCAGGTAATGCATCAACATAAGTAGACTTTAATTTAGATAGAGTGCGATACTCAATGATCGCCTCAACAAATCCGGTGTTATCATCTTCTTGAAGTCTTTCTAGTGTTGCTGCATCTGTAGAATAGCCCGTTTGAATTTTACGAGAATGTCTAGTGCTTAACCCCAACTTTTCAAACAAGATTTGGCTCATTTGCTTCGGAGAACCCAAGTTAAAATTTTCTCCAGCTATTTCAGTTGCTTCCTGTTTTAACCTGGCTAACTCAGTTTCTAAATGCTGCGAAAGTTCTTGCAAATAAGCTGAATTAATCCGAACGCCTGTATATTCCATTTGGGCTAAAACGGCTTCTAGCGGCTGTTCCACTTCCACTAATAGCTTAGATAAAGCTGGAAATTTATCCAGTTCCTCACGCAATTTCGGCACTAAGCCAAAGGTAGTATAAGCATCCATACCGCAGTAATCTGCTACGGCGGGAATGTCTATATCCGCGATGGTTTTGCCTTTAGGAACTAAATCTAAGTAACTTTTTGCGATTAATCCCAAATATCGCTGCCCCAAATCCATCAAATTATGGCTAGAATCTGGATTTAGAATGTAACTTGCCAGCATGGAATCAAACACTACTCCCGCCAAATTAATTCCTTGACACTTTAGAACTAAGCGGTCAAATTTGGCATTTTGTAGAGCTTTGGGATAATCGGCACTTTCGAGAATTGGGCGTAATGCTTCTAACACCAAATCTTTATGCAAATTTTCCCCAGTTTTGTGCCCTACAGGAATATAGGCTACCTCATCTGGTTTCGTTCCCCAACAGCAACCAATTCCTACTAACTCAGCGTCTCTTGGTTCTAAATCAGTGGTTTCAGTGTCCCAAGCAACGGGTGTTTCTGGGTTGGTGAATTTTTGCAAAAGTTTCACTAATTCAGTTAGTTTGGCTTCGGTATTGATGATGCGTGGTGTAATTGGGGAAGTAGACTGCTGTGGAACTGCTGCTGTATCACTAGCACTGAAAAACCACAAATCATTATCTTCATCAGCGCTGAATTCTGAGTTAGTATTGGGATTAATTGCGTCTATTTTAGCTTGTTGTTTTTCTGCAACCTTGCCACCAAAACGTTGTTGAAGGTCGTTAATTTTGCCTAAAAAAGACTTAAATTCTAATTTTTCTAAAATTGGTGATAAAACGCTTGTATCAAACCCTTTTAATTTGCAATCTTCTAAATCAAATTCTATCGGAACATCTAAAACTATGGTTGCCAAATAGCGAGACTTCTCAGCATCTTCTTTACCACTTGCGAGTTTTTTCTGAGTTGCGCCTTTAATTTCATCTAAAGCAGCATAAATATGATCAAGAGAACCATAGGTATTTAGCAGCTGCACTGCTGTCTTTTCACCAATTCCCTTGACTCCAGGAATATTATCTGATTTATCACCACAAAGAGCTTTGAAATCAACAATTTGTGAAGGTAAAACGCCCATTTTTTCTTTGACTTGTTCTGCTTCAAATTCCGTGATGCTATTTGTAGAGCGCTTTAGGGCATCTGGACTAAAATTCAGAACAGTGATTTGTTTGTCAGAGTCGATCAGTTGAAATAAATCGCGATCGCCCGTAAGAATCTTCACCCTATACCCAGCAGCAGTTACTCGCTGTGCTAAGGTTCCTAAAACATCATCTGCCTCGAAACCAGGGGCAGTGAAAAATGGTAGATTGAAGCCATTCAGCAACTCATGCAGGTTTGCTAAGTCGGGAATGAAGTCTTCTGGCGTTTCCGGGCGATCGGCTTTATAAGTCTCGTCAGCTTCGTGGCGAAAAGTTGCCTCACCCAAATCAAACGCGATCGCCATTGCTTGGGGTTGTTGTGTTGCCATTACCTCCAGCAGGCACTTCACAAAACCAAAACATATACTGGTCGGAATCCCCGTTTTAGTACGCAGTCCTCCATCTCGCCCTTTAGCGAAAGCAAAGTATGAACGATAAGCGAGGGAGTGTCCATCGACGAGGATGAACGTGGGGCGTGTTGCGGTTGCAGAAGTGAAAGTTTCAGACATAGCCCTATTTTAACGTGAGTTCGATGAACCTCTCCCGGACAGCCTCCCTCTCCGAAACGGAAAGGGAGGAGCAACGAAAAATTAAGCTTTTTGCTCCCCTCTCCGCGTCGGAGAGGGGCTGGGGGAGAGGTCAAATAAGACTTGTCGAACTCACGTTATTTTAGCAATTTCAGATGCTTGTTCAGCTTGGCTTTGGCGACAATAGCGCCGTTTTTGCATACCAATTGCTCCTGCACATAATTTTAGGCGAAGTGATGTCTACGTATTTGCAGCTTTTGTACGGAAGCCTAGTAGAACCTACTTTTGGCAGGTATGTATAAGTACGTAAGTGACTAGAGAACCCAATTTTTTCTACTACTCCCCACTGATCGCTAGAGCCTAAACCACACGCTGTAGGGGCAATTCATGAATTGCCCCTACCAGAAAATCACTCTTTTCGGCTATTGTTTGCGTAAGTCCTGTGGAAGTTAAAATCTAGGAAATTATGCAGAAAGCATCTGCTACACATTTGGCATCTACTGATCATCAGGCTGCTGCAAAAGACATTAAACTATTAGTTTTGGATATAGATGGCACGATCGCTGGAGAGTCTAACACCGTCAGTACAGGTGTAAAGCAAGCTATTATTGCCGCCCAAGCACGAGGAATTCAAGTGGCGATCGCTACAGGTAGAATGTATTGTTCCGCCTTGCGCTTCCACCAAGATATCGGCTCTACTCTACCATTAATGGCCTATCAAGGAGCCTGGATTCAAGACCCGATCACCCAAAAAATCCATCGCCATTGGACTGTTTCCAGGGAAATTGCCCACCAGCTAATCGACTATTTTGAACAACCTGAATTGCGATCGCTTCTATCTGTCCACTTTTACATCAACGATCAGCTATACGTCCGTGAGTTAACTAGAGAAACCCAAATTTATGCAGAACGTTCTGGTGTTATCCCGATTCCCGTGGGTGATTTGCGCCAAACCTTAACCAATGAACCGACAAAAATTCTCGCTTTGTCTGATAACACAGATGTAATCGACAAGCTATTGGGGAATTTGCGCCGCCAATACACACCTGCTGAACTTTATTTGACAACATCTGTTGCTACCTTTTTTGAAGCAACTAACGCCTCTGTGAATAAGGGAACTGCTGTGCGTTACCTAGCCGAAGAATTGCTGGGATTACAGATAGCCAACGTTATGGCGATTGGCGATAACTTCAATGATGTGGAAATGCTGGAGTACGTTGGACTTGGTGTAGCTATGGGTAACGCACCAGCAGAAGTGCAAGCGATCGCGCAGTGGGTAGCTCCTAGTGTAGAGCAAGACGGAGCAGCAGTAGCAATTGAAAAGTTTTTGCTCTAGTGAAAGTACTTTTTCAAACCTAACCCATATAAATCAGAAAGGACACCGACGACTGGCCGTGTTTCGTCTCGGTGCCCCTGCTGGTTCGCTCCTCACACACTTGTTAATGTAGCCGAGGTGATGCATTGAGTCAATAGCTGTGATAAAAGTTTTTATTTTCTTACGACTTACGCAAAACTACACAGCGTAGGGGCAATTCATGAATTGCCCCTACCGTAAAATCAGGGTTTGGGCTATTGTTTGCGTAAGTCCTGTTTTTGCCTAAGCACAGAATTTTATAAGTTCATAGCGAATTCTCAGCGCGACGGCAGTCGCTACAACGGGGGGAACCCCCGCAACGCGCTGCCTCCCCTCTGCGGTTCCCTCAGCGTTTAAAAAAACTCCGAATTTCGGAAATACTGTACTAAGCAACATTACTGACTTATAACTCCAAGGGTGCAAAAACCCCCAAGTTTTCCTCTAACACAAATCTTAATACTGACTGAGTAGCCATGAGCAATCCAAGTCTGGCTTGGGCTACCTCTGGTGAGGTAATTTTCACCTCACCCCAAATCCGGCAATTAGACCAGAACTTTTCAAAAGCTTGGCTCAAATTCAGCGCTACTTTTTCCCATTTCACAGAACTGCCAACATCAGGGCACTCTATCTTATCTATCACTTGTACTAACTCGGCAATTAGACGACGCTCATCTGAGTGATTTAGTCGCAATGTTCCATCACTATTGAGCCAAGGTATGGGGTTGGGGGCGATAACACTCCAAAATGCTGGACTACTATTTGGAACTGGTTCTCTAAGTTTAATCAATCCCTCTCGGTGAGCCAGAAGCACTAGCGAACAGCAGCGTGCATGAGCATATTGACCAGCAAACAGCAAACAGCGAATTGGGCATTGGGCATTGGGCATTGGGCATGGGGCATGGGGCATGGGGCATTGGGCATCAATTGTCCCCTCATCCCCCTCATCTCCCTCATCTCCCTCATCTCCCTCATCTCCCCCTCCTCCCCCTGAACTCCCGATTGCCACACTTTGTAACCAAGTCGCTAACGTGGAATGAGTCAATTCAAAATGTATCCAACCAGGGGGAACTATTTGGATGCTAAAAACGTCACCACATATCCCTGATATATCTGAGGCGATCGCACTAGCAAACTCCATAGCTTTTCGATTCTGAGATTTTGAAAGTCGCAGGGCTACACCTGAGATATACAAAACTTTACTATAATCTCTATCTTTATATAGAAGTTTTTTTTCCTCTTTTATGCTTATATTCTCTATTGCATAAGTACGAATACTTATCGACTTTATTAAATAGCTATATATTAGCTGCTCTATTGACGTATATTTGCTGAATAGTAATTTATCACGCACGTAATTTTACTGAAGTAATCATGTAAAGTATATTTATTATTTTCTTGTCATCTATCTTGGGGTATAAATATAATCTATATGAAGAAAAATGAGAGGAGGATAAAATTTAATGAATAATCGATGAATAGTAAGTAAATTTTACTACCATCATTGTACAGTAGGAAGTATAACAAAAGAGTAGAGAGTAATTTGCTTTCTATTCTTTGTATGGCTGGCGCTGTTGGGCGTTAAGCCTGCCTCGCCAACACAAAGACACTCCTTGCACCTTTTTATTTACACGTCTTTGTTTTCAGCCGATCGCTCTTTGTTACCTATGCAATCTCAATCCTCCTTTTCTGAGGCATCACGGCCTTTTTTGACTTGGCAACGAATTCTTGACTGGGCTCAAGAACACTACCGCTGCCGCACCTTTAGTAAAGATGAACGCATTCCAGCCCGACCTGGATTGCTATATTTGGTACAAAGGGGTGCGATCCGCATGGTAGGAACCGCACAAGTTAGTGCGACTGCTAGTCAGCTAACGTCTCGACGAATCAACAGAACCCCAGAAGAAGCGTTCTTGGGTTTTGTGGGAGCGGGACAGCCATTTGAAATTGTTGCCCAATCACCATTCACACTCCAGGCTTACGCCCATGTTGACCAAACTGCGGTGCTGTGGATGTATTGGCACGACCTAGACAATTGGCCTCACTTCCGTCGTGAAGTTATGGATGCCTTTAGGTATCAGCACCAGCGTAAGCTGCTGTGGCTGAGTGCCTTGGGACAACGCCGCACAATTGACCGACTCTTAGGATTTCTGACATTGTTAATTGAGGAATATGGAGAGCCAGCAATGAGCGACACTGATCCTGATGTGATTCGCGGCTATTGTCTGCCCTTTCCCCTTACCCATGCCCAAATTGGTAGCGCGATTGGTTCCACTCGTGTAACCGTCACCCGCTTGATGGGCAAGCTGCGTCAACGTGGCTTAATCCTGACTCAAGGCGATAATCTAATATGCTTGCCAGCAGAGTCAATTAATAGAGCTGGTTAAAGCACAGTTCAGAGCGGCGAGTTCCGCCACTCTGTCTTGAGTGCATCGCTCTTGTCAGCGAATTTTGACAAACCCAGCTTGGGTAATCAGTTCCTGTCCCTGTTCAGTCAGCAGTAAGTTGGCGTAAGCGACACCTGCTTGCTGCTCACTCTGACCATTGTGTTTGACCACCACAAACAGATTACGGGTAATCGGATATTTTCCTGATTGGAAAGCCTCAATGTTCAATTTGTTTCGTTTACCAGGACATTCCGACGGGAGGACAGAAGGTTCTTGGTATGGAGCAATATATGTCCCTTGCGTCCGCCCCAACGGCAAGGCTTTGATTGAGCATTGAGGAATCACCTCTGGGGCAGAAGCGTAATAGATACCACCAGGACTACCAGCCAATTTTTTCAAGGCTTGGGTGGTTGTGGAGATAAATTCCACATTGGGGCTGAAAGCTTGACCACCCAAGATGTCTTGGAGAAAAAGCTCAACCGTACCGCCATCAGCAATGCCGCGAGAATAGGGCTTAATCGGAATATTGGGGCCACCCACCTGGCTCCAATTATTGATTTTGCCTGTGTAAATTGACTTTAACTGGTCTACCGTTAGTCCTGGGATGTTGATAGTTGGGTTAACTGCGATCGCTAAACCATCAATTGCCACAGGAATTTGTTTTAAACTAAACCCATGCTGCTGGGCACGGCTTAACTCCTGATCTAGAACGGGTCGGGAAGACTGGGCTAAAGCTAGTTGACCGTCTATCAGCGACTGGATACCAGTACCAGAACCAGGAGATGCATTGCTGGGTTCTACATAACGCAGCCGAAACTCTGGTCGCGCCGCTTGAATTGCTCGATCAACTACTAGTCGAATCGGCGCCCAAGATGTACTGCCTCCGTAATTGAATAATCCTGTAGGAACATCCTGTACTGATGTAAAAGTCTTGCCACTAGGTTGTTCTGATGCAGTTAGGGGCGTTTTGGTGTTACCAGAATTAATTGTATTTAGGTTAAGACCAGACTTTCTGCTGAACCACCAAAAACCGCCAGCTACTAGCCCGACGGTGATTAGGATGGATAAGACAAGAATAGGTATTTCGTTTTTTTGGGACATAGTAAATTACCCGCGTGTCCATTCAATACAAGTGCTTGACTTAATAGGTGCTTGCTACTTGAGATTGTATTTGGAGAACTGGTGTTTTATTAACGAATTATGACAAATCCTCACTTCTGACTAGTTTAAAAGCCAAGTTATATTAACAATTCAAAATTCAAAATTAAAGACATTTATTCTTGGGGATTTCCAACAAATAAATTATCCAATCTTGTGGGGTGGGCCTCTCGCCCGCCCATAGCTAAAGGCGGGCAAGATGCCCACTCCACAATAAGTAGTTGAGTGTTTTTTTATTTGGAAGTCCCTTGATTGAAATTATTCGAGGAACGGGCCCAGAAGAAGTCCTCCTCGGAAATGGTTCGTATTTAATCCGCGATCGAGCTTGAGTGGTGAGCCTTTCCCCAGATGGCGATCAAAGATATCGCCATAGTTACCTACAGATGTGAGAACTCGGCGTTGCCACTCTTTATCGAAACCGAGTTCTGGTGCAGAAATCGGCAACGCCCCAGCACCGCCTGCATACCAGGGTGTTTCCGGTCTTTCGGCGTTGATTAATGTATGCACTGTCCACGCGACGATCGCCGACCACTGAGCGTCCTCGGTTCCGGTCGCAGCGATTACCGGAAAGGTTGTCAGCGACTCCGGGAGGATGCGGCTTGATAATCGGTTCACCCCAGAGTCGAGGCGGATATTTGCAAGGGTCGTGATTTCACCGGCGATCGCGTGGCAATTTTGCACGTTGTATGTATCGATCATCTCCCCATCCTCAGAGAATGCCCGACGGAACCAGTTCTTGTGGAGCGCACCGAAGTAAGCTGTGAGGCTCCGCTCGACCGAACTGCCAATCATGAAGCAGATGCTTTCTCCGGCCAGGTCGCTGACGTGGTGTACAGCCGAGGTGGACGCCACCATCACCGCATGAGATTCTACGAAGACTGTCGGGCCTGGCAGCAATTTACCAGCCAGCTTCTGCTCGTTAATTTCCGATCCTGTGAGGAAGTATACGTCGTCCTGCTGGTTACGCACAGCGTCGAAGTCCTTCGGTGTCTCGTACTGATGATATTCGATGCGGTCAGAAGATCCCAGCACGGCGGCGGCGATCGCACGGCAGATATCAACGTTTAGACCACGCCAGCCACCTGACTCGGCTTCAGTTGCCAAACCTGTCCGCTCGACGCTGCCACAGCGAACCACATTGTGTTCCTTGACACGTTTAATGACCGAACCCGCCTGAGCGGGGGAAATCGAGCCGCAGATACCAATGAGAGTCACGAAGACTAACACAAAGCGCATGAATTCTCCTCAGGGAATGTCGAAAAACGGGGATACGAAGCAATACTGCTCAGTTAAGGTGCATAGTCATTTGAGATCCCCCTTAGTCCCCCTTAAAAAGGGGGAAAAATAAGGCATTTTTAGCCCCCCTTAAAAAGGGGGGTTGGGGGGATCGACCCAAAACCTACGCAGTATTGGGATACGAAGAGTGCTGAGTGGGGAATCTCACTTTTTTACTCAGGACTCAGCACTTATGTCTTTAAGGGTTAGCTACTGGATAAGTGCTTGGTAGTGGGTTAAAGCCCTTGGGGATTTTGTTGACTATCCCCTGGCGCTTGTCCTCCGGCGTGATTCCGATCGCTCGGCAGCCTTGCCCACCGTAGTGCGGTAGTGTGTTTACAACGCTATCTGGAATCTTCGCAAAGGAAGCTGGCAGTGGCGGCGAAATGCCGAGCAGGCGCTTCGGATCGAAGCCGGACAGTAGGCTGTCGGTGATTGGCGAATTGATGTCCCGTGGGCCGAGGTACTTCTGCTGAAATCCTGGCGGCCCGAACTTGTTGAACTCCGGGGAGTTGCCAGCAGCGAGTGCCTGTGCCTCATCAGGCAGGCTAGCAAGGGCAGGCAAATTAAAGATCGTGTTAATCGTCTCGATCACCGAGTTGTGATCACCCTCGACGTGGGAGACAGCGTGCGTCCGCGCGTAGGGTGAGATTAGGATCAACGGCACACGCACACCACGGGAGAGCGGCAACCCGTCAGGGCCATAGGACAAAATCCTCGGTGGCACATGGTCGTAGAAACCATCGGACTCGTCGTAGGTAATGATAATAGCACTCTGCTGCCAAAGCTTTGGATTTGAGGCGATCGCATTGATCGCCCTGGCCGCCATCGCCTCGCTGAGTTGGCGATCGGTGTAGCCCGGATGGTCATCATCGCCCGACTTTGCCGCATTAATCGCGGCGATCTCATCCGCAGGGGTCTTGGGGTTGGTGATCGGTGGCTTCAAACCCTGCTGGTTCGTGTAGCCGCCACGAATGTAGAACACGCCGCCTTTGGGCAGGGTATCTTTGGCGATGTCGCTAAATAAGTCACCAAGTCCGCGGAGGTTTTTGCTCACCTCCGGCGTGTTGGCAATATAGCCGAAATACTGTGCGCCGTTGTGATGGGTAACATAGGCATTGTGGGAAGCGATCCCCTTGGTATCCGTCGGTTCGAGATTATAGCCTTCTTGATACCAGCGCCAATTGACAGGCTCAGGCCGGAGTTTCTGGATATAGGGGATATCCTGCTGGATATCGGCTAGATCGAATAAAGGATTCCTGTTGCCAGCCAAGACCGACCGAATATTGCGCCCCTGGAAGGTGAGCGGCAGACTGGCGAAGGTCAGGTTTGAGGAGATGTTGTTATCGGCGTAGCTCTCTTTCGTGCCAGCAGGTTGCTTGTTGTTCGTCGTTGTGTCGAACTGGGAGCCATAGAATGGCTGTGGGTCGTTGACCAGGGGTACACCCTGCGTCGTCCCCGTGTGGCTGCCCACGGTGTAAGATTTGCCGCTCGAACCGTGCTTCACCCACTGAGTTTCACCCGCCTGTCCCGCGATCATCGCCACCGCATTCGGGGTTGAGGGCGTGTCTTCGGTTGCAAAGATGTTGTCGAAGACCGTGAAGCGACTAGCCCACTTCCAGAAGAATGGAATGGTGTCGCAGTCGATGTGCGACATGACTAGACGCGCAAACTGCTTGCCCTCAGCAATATTGGCGGCTC
Source organism: Nostoc sp. (assembly GCF_036919575.1). GTDB lineage: Bacteria > Cyanobacteriota > Cyanobacteriia > Cyanobacteriales > Nostocaceae > Nostoc. The sequence continues at coordinate 271,642 of NZ_JBALBY010000010.1, forward strand.
CACCCTTGGACGCGAAGCGCGTGTACTCGTCGTAGACGAACTGATCCATCTGTGGCTTGCCGTCTACAACGTGCAGCTTGGTTGCCAGTCCGGTGTGCGAGTGGTCAACGCTGTCAACGACAGTGGCGTTCTGCTCAGTCCCAATCCGAAATGGCTGAACCGTGACGGTCATGCCGTTAGCATCCGTGTAGGTCTGGGTGAAGCCCGGTGTTTTCTTTGGGTCACGAGGCTTTTGTCCATCTGAGTAAAGTCCGTTAACACCGGGCAACGTGCCATACTCGTTGTCAAAGGAGTGGTTCTCGTTAAAGATTACGAAGACGTACTTGATCCGCTCTTGAAGCAGTTTTTTGAGCAACTTCGGCGGCAGGTTGGGTTCCTTGGCTGGATCATTTAAGTATCGCGCCACGTCTGGCGCTGCATTTGGCTGAGTTGTGACGGTTGAGTTTGCTTCGTGTGGAGAGGAATCCTCTGCGATCGCCGAGCCGAGAAAAATCGACGGTAGTAGCAAGAATGTCAGAGCAAAATAGAACTTTGTAAATCGTTTCAAAGCACATCTCCTTGGTAATTTTTATCCAGGTAATATTGCTATTTAGTATTCAGATACCGCAAGCGTTTGATTAATTTAAAATAGGTATTTTGGTTAAGCTGTGCTTTATTGGTTCCGAAATTCGCAAAAACTTAATCCCGTTGAGCAAAAGCAAAATTATGCCGCTATTTAAGCTTTTTGCTTTCTTCTCAGCCAGAAACCGATAGTAGCAACAACTGCTGCTCCCGCAAAAGTTCGAGGTTCAGGAACAGGCTCACTTTTAGCGAAAGTAACGGCAGTAATACCGGAGCTTTGGACACTTCCAAGGTCGCTGTTGTCCAAAAATTTTCCATCATTGGTACTACCCGTACCTGTGAAATTGCTATCAGAATACAGTTCCAAACTGTACAAGTTATTATTTTCTCCTCTCAATAAGCCTGCGTCTGCAAAAGCAAGTATGTTCTCTTGAATGTAAGCTGTATTGCCAGCCAAACTGTTGGATAATGTTCGTAAAATAGTATTATCATTGACTAAGTTGATAGTCCAACTTGTCAAATCTACAAAAGAACTAGAAGCGGGTAATTGATCCACATCTACTGTGTAAGTCCCATTAAAAGAACCATTTGCTAAATTCACAGGTAGCCCTACTGAACCATCAAGAGGTGTAGGAGCAAAATTTCCCGAAATATTAAATGTTTTCAAATTGACAGCCTGAGCAGTATCTGTGCCAATAACTGCAAGCATAGCGAAACCAAGTACTGCGGTTGCTTGCGATAACCTTTTTAAAGGTGTTAAATTCAGCATAATTTTGCTCTTAATTCTTGATTTTCCCCACAAGGGACAAGATATTACACTACTTGTCCATTAGCTGTCTGGGTTCGGCAGTTACTCACTTGAAAAAACCTCAAGACTGCACTACCTCACCATCTGCTAAAAATCCCCACTTCTGTATTTTGTTACGTGAAAATTAATGACAAGTTAAGGAAAGGCAAAGTTTATTAAATAGTCATACCAATTCTGCATGAAGATGCGCCAAACTATAGCAGTTCTCGTTTGGATGCAATACATGGTAGGGGCACAGCAATGCTGTGCCCCTACGAGTGGTCTGTATTCCATGCAATTGAGAACCGCTATATATGAGGAACGAACCGCAAAGGGCGCAAAGGACACAAAGAAAGAAAGAAAGAAAGAAAGAAAGAAAATTTGGCGCAGCCTCACAAAGAAATGGTATCAGGGTAGTATTACCCGGATTTCTCACTAACCATAAAGGATTTTATTGGCTCAGTTTTTTGCCATCAGGCAAAAACAAGCGTGTAAAATCTTAGGTTTGCTCTATGGGAATACTCATAAAGAAAGCGAAAGTATTGCCCATAAAGCTGAATTTCCCATGTTGAGAGTTTTTCCAGGTTAACTATTGGTTAATTTTTAATTTTTTATTGCTGATTATCGCACTGGTTCAAAGTCATAACCAGTGCGGGAACGAGAGCCAGGAACGATTTTTACAAGTTGGACTGGCGCATTGCGATCGCCTGATGCTAAAAACCGAATTGTACCAGAAGCGCCAGTGGCAGAGAAGTCAGAGGAAGTTAGTGCTTCTTGGACTCCAGATCGCGTGGGATTGCGTTCTAATGCCGCAATCAAAGCTACAGTGGCATCATCGCTGAGGGCGCTTCGCCAACTCACATCAGCGCCCCACAACTGCCGAGATCTCTGGGGAAAATTTGACTTGGGATCGCCATCAATATGCCAGGGAACTGCTACTATCATCCCCTCAGCTTGCTGTCTACCAATTTCTAAAGTTTTGGTGGTGTAAACATCATCTCCAGAGAGCAGAATTAACCGTTTCTGGTTAATCTGAACTACTTGCAGCGCTTTATCCAAAGTTTCAGTGTTAGCAGCTAACATCAACACTTCTGCACCTTGTTTAGTTGCTTCTTCTACACTTTTAGCCGCACTAAAATCCACCTTGGATAAGTCAAATTCGCTGGATACCTGTCCACCCTCCAGTAAAACAGATGAAACAAACTCAGACTTTAAAGACTGGCTATAGTTACTCTGAGAATTAAAGAAAACTGCTGCATTTTTTTTCTGCAAGGTTTTCACCATATAGTTAGCCAAACTTCTAGCAGCGATAAAATCACTGGGAACCGTGCGAAAAACGTAGCGGCTAAAGTTAGAAATTTTTACAGATGTGCTGGTAGGGGAAATTGCTACAAGTTGCCCAGAAGTATAAATAGTACCTGCGGCTAAGGTGGAATCGCTAGTAATCGGCCCAACTACACCTAATACTTCTGGATTACTGACTAGGCCCGAAGCGATTTGCTTGGCTATTTCTGGATTGTCGTTGTCGTTAGCTATCCCTACCTTCAACGGCACTCCTTTGACTCCTCCAGAGGTATTAATTTCATTTTGGGCTTGAGCGATACCACGTAAAACTTCTAAAGAAGTATTGGGGTCAGTGCCTATTGGTACAGAAGCCACAATAGTGTAGCTCTTTGAAGATTTGATTCGGGCATTGTTAAGAAAGATCAATGCTTCTGGATCGTTACGGTTGAGTTTTAGGGCAGCTGTGAAATTAGCGATCGCCTGATCATAACTTTTAGCAGCGATCGCCTGTACTCCCGCTTTTTTAACTGGAGAAATGTCACCCGGAGTCAAGGATTTTTCCCCAAAACTAATCCGGTCTTGTAAGGATGAATTGCTACCTGTCTCCTGATTTGGAATGATGGTATTACCAATTTTGACCCCAGAGCCATTAGTAAACCACCACACACCACCGCCAACTATTCCAACTGTCAGCAGCAAGGCCAAGGCTAAAATTTTGGTTTCATTCTTTTGTGACATGAACAAATTTGAATAAAATAAAAATGTTTATAGGACTTACGCAAAATATCTCTGAAACTCTGATTTCTCTGTGTACTCTGCGCCTCTGCGGTTCGTTATTCCGTAACTCATGCGTAAGTCCTAGTTTATTAAATTATCCAAAGAAACGAACCACCCCAGACACAGAGTACACAGAGAGAGGAGAAATAGAGAGGGTTTTCGCATCAGTTTTGGGATGTTTTTTTATTTGGAAGTCCCTAAATCTAACTATTTTGATCATTTAAGTCTAACAAATCCAGCCTTTTCGATCAGTTCTTGACCTTGAGGTGTCAGCAGCCAATTTGCATAAGCTTCACCTGCTTGCTGATCTGTTTGACCATTTTGTTTAACGATGACAAATAAATTGCGGGTAATTGCATAGTCTCCACTACGAAATGCTTGACTATTCAGCTGATTACGTTTAGTGGGGCATTCAGATGGAGGTATAAAGGGTTCTTGGTATGGAGGCACAAATTGACCGCTTATGCGCCCTAGTGGTATAGACTTAATCGTACACTGGGGTACAACCTCTGGGGCAGAAGCATAGTAAATTCCGCCAGGACTTGCAGCTACTTTTCGTACTGCTTCAGTGGTCGTGCCAATATAACTAACGTTGGCACCAAAATTCTCTTTATTTAAAACATTTTCGACAAAGAATTCTGCTGTACCCCCAGCTTCTTTGCTGCGAGAGTAGACTGTAATTGGTAAATTTGGCCCCCCGACTTCTTGCCAGTTGGTAATCTTGCCTGTGTAGATGTTTTTGAGTTGGGCGACAGTTAAGCCAGGGATGTTGAGATTGCGGTTAACTGCGATCGCAATTCCATCAATCGCCACCGGAATTTCTTTCAAACTAAATCCTTTTTGTTTAGCTTCTGTATTTTCTTCAGCTTTAACTGAGCGAGAAGATTGAGAAAAAGCTAGTTGATTATCTATCAACATCCGAATCCCAGTTCCAGATCCGGGTTCACCTGATGGAGGTTGAGTGTAGCGTAAAACAAAGCGAGGGCAAAGGTTTTGCAGTACGGAGTCTGCCTCTTTACGGATGGGTGCCCAGGTTGTACTACCACCATAGTTGAATGTCCCCTCTGGGAGATTTGCCACGTTACATTTGTTGACAAACTGGTTTAGGGGATTACTTGTGTTGCCAGTTTCCGAAGGTTTAGGAACAGTTCCACTTAATTGCACCCACCGTTCCATAAAAAACCATAAGCCACCAAAGATTAAGCCAATAGTGATGACAACGGCTAAGAAAAGACTAAGTGTTTCGTTTTTCTGAGACATAGGTGGCTGTTAGCAGCAGGAGTTTTTTTAAAGTAAGAGAGATAATAATTTATAAATAAGTCGAAATACGGCTGTTAGTGAAATGGCTATTAAGCCTGCTGCAACTGCTAAAACAACTACTGTCTGAATACCAAGACCCCCTTGTAAAAAGGAGACAAAAAAAATAATAATTAAACTAATTGTCGGAATAATTAATAAATCGAACTTTTCAATCCACCGCCTGGTTTGAGCAAAAATTAGTATACCTAAAATCAGGGCGGAAATAATCAAAGTCGGTATTGGTGATTTTATGAGACTCAAGAGCGCGATCGCAATCAATGCACCCTCAAATCCACTAAATGCCGCCCCACCTAATAATTCCAGTGTGGAAAACGCTGGTTGAGTTGATGGACGGCGCGGGACGACGGGACTAGAACCTTTGGGTGGTTGTGGCGGAAGTGTTACAGAAGGCGAATTAAGCTGTGTAGTGGCTTGAGCCGCCTGTGAGTTCAGTGCATCTATAACCTCCTGGGCTGATTGAAAGCGCTGATTGGGAGCAGGTAGCAGCATCTTTTCTAAAATGTCAGCAAGGTGAGGGTTAATAGTCACTTGCGATCGCCATTTCCACTGGTTACTATAAGCATCAAATAGTTGAACTGCTTCCTGATTTGTTAACAAAGTAATAAGAGTTACAGCCAACGCGTATAAGTCTGTAGATGGGAATACTTGACCCCCAGCCATCTGTTCCGGCGGTGCAAATCCCATAGAATAAATTCCTGTGGAAGATGCCGCAGAACCAAGTGCAGCGTTTGTTACTTGCTTGACTGCGCCAAAATCTAGTAAGAAAAGTTTACCATCACGACGACGCATTATATTAGAAGGTTTGATGTCTCTATGGATAATGCCTCTGTGATGGACAAACTTTAGCACCTTCAGGATTTCTTGCAGCACCTCCATAACTTGCTGTTCCGAGAATTTACCATTTTGAACTAATTCTTCCTCTAAGTTTTGCCCATCAATGTATTCTTGTGCCAAGTAAAAAAATTGGTCTTGCTCTCCTGGTTGCAAGCTATTAACTATCACTGGAAAGAAGGCAAACAAGTCAGGAATTTGCTCATGGTCGTTACCAAGTTGTGCTAAAACTTCTGCCTCTCTCTCAAACATCACCTGTGCTTGTTGCAATTGAGTTGAGCTTAGATTTCCTGCTGGTTGAAACTGCTTAACTACGCATTGACGCATTCCTGGTATCCGGCGATCGCGTGCCAAAAATGCTGCTCCAAACCCACCCCTTCCCAGCAGCTTCGTTGTCACATATCGACCATCTAGCATCAGTGGCATACCGCAGGTAGTACAGTACTTCTGCTGCATTGTTCTCAGCGTCGTAATATCATCTAAATCGACAAAATAGTTTTTTGGGCGTGGACAACGTGGACGAGTGCAGTAAACTTCCATTTTCGTGATTAGTCACTATTCAAAATAATTCGTAATTGATAATGACGCTCGTTCGCATGATTGCGTCTCCCCTTCTCCCAAAGGGAGAGGCTAACGCCTGCCGTAGGATGCCCGAAGGGCTGTAGGGAGACAATTCGCTAACGTAATTCGTAATTAGTTCAGGTTACAGACCAACTAAATTTATCGAACAGCAATATTGGCGCCAGTCGTCAGAATTCATGTTAGGTATTCGTAACCGAAAAAGCGGATGAATAACCGGGTTTAAGATCCTCACAAAATCGTAGATTTGCTGGTCAACTTTCGTAGTGGCGGGTCCCAATCCCCGACTGAAAGATTGCTGAATTCTGAATTATGGATTCTGCATTCTTCTTCAATCATCAAGAACAGAAAAGTTTATCCTGGTGTCAAACGCCCCGCTTGCCTATGACACCCGGCAGGAACACCGATAGGTTAATAATTACGAATTACGAATTACGAATTATTTGTGACCTGATTTTAGCCTTCGCCGGATGAGATGGCCGTTGCTCCATCCAAGGTATTTATCACTATGTTTTTTTGTGCCAATATTAACACATCTTGATTCCATCCAGGGTTAGCAAACTGGGGTAAAATTTCCCGACTAAAAGCTTCTGCGGCCTTGGATCTATAACGATTAGGATTAAAAATCAGCCACAGTGTTCGTTTGACGACAACGCCTTCAATGTTGGCACAGTGGAGAACGCCCATTTGTAACTCTTTAGCGATCGCACTAGTTGAGACAAAGGCAGCCCCCAAACCAGATTGCACAGCATTTTTAATTGCTTCAATGGAATTCAATTCCATTTCAATCTTAAAACGCCTGGTATCAATTTCACAGCGTGATAGCACTTGGTCAATTACTTTGCGGATAGTCGATTGAGAATCTAGGGCAATGAATTGTAATTTATATAGGTCTTCTTTGTGGATTTTTTCAAGTTTGGCAAAGGGATGAAAGATAGGTAGAATCAGCGCTAGTTCGTCTTCAGCGTAAGGAATAACCTCTAAAGATTCTGATAGTTCACCAGGAATTTCACCGCCGATAATTGCCAGATCAACTTGTCCGTTAGCGACACTCCAAGCAGTCCGCCTAGTGGAGTGGACGTGTAATTGCACTGCCACATCTGGATATTTTTGTCGGAACATCCCGATCATTCTGGGCAAAAGATAAGTGCCGGTAGTTTGAGAAGCACCGACAATCAAAGTACCGCCTTGGAGATTTTGTAAATCCTCGATCGCGCGGCAGGTTTCCTGACACAGACTGAGGATTTTTTCACCGTAGCTGAGGAGTAGATGTCCGGCTTCGGTTAATTGGGCGCGTCGTCCTCCACGGTCGAATAAGGGGACATCTAACTGCCGTTCGAGATTTTGAACTTGCAAGCTGACGGCAGGTTGGGAGACGTAAAGACTATCGGCGGCACGCTTGAAGCTACCTTCTTGAGCGATCGCTTTTAAAATACGTAACTGATCTAAAGTGAAAGGAAGGTCAGACATAAGGCTCAAACCACAAACTTTAAAAGGAGCGGATGCACACAACAAATCTTGAGTGACAGCAATTAGCCAGTCATGATTTCTTGCATATTAAACTTGAAGGCTTGACTCGAAAAAGACATTAGCACAATATTTGGACTAAAGTCTCCTTTTGAATACTTTGTGGTATGGGTTGTACTGAGTTCCATTTTCTTTAAATTATTTCACTCGTGTATATGCTGCTGATTTCTTGGTTGACACCTAGTCATTTTGTCATACTGGGGTTACAAATAGCTTTTGCGATCGCTCACAGTGGAGGCGCTGCTTTGCGTCCAAGGGCCGAAAAATACATTGGACCAAGGCTTTATCGTATTCTCTTTGCATTAGTTAGCCTACCGTTGGCTGTGATATTAATTATTTACTTTTTTGGGCACCGCTATGATGGTTTGCAACTTTGGCAGGTACAAGGGGTGCTAGGAGTGCGAGAACTTGTTTGGCTGCTGTCAGCGATCTCGTTTTTGTTTTTATATCCTGCTACCTTCAATCTACTAGAAATTGCTGCTATTCAAAAGCCCCAAGTTCATCTTTACGAAACAGGAATTATTCGGATTACCCGTCATCCCCAGATGGTGGGACAAATAATTTGGTGTGTTGCCCATACTCTCTGGCTGGGTACTACCTTTACCCTTGTAACTTCCATTGGATTGGTGTTGCATCACTTGTTTGGGGTTTGGCACGGCGATCGCCGCCTCTGGCATCGCTATGGAGAAGCCTTTGAAATTGCCAAACAACGGACTTCAATTATTCCCTTCAAAGCAATTATCGACGGACGTCAATCTATCAAATGGCAGGAATTTCTCCGCCCTGCCTATTTGGGAGTTGCCATTGTTATCGCTTTGTTTTGGTGGTCGCACCCTCTGTTACTGGAAGCAACTAGTAATATAGGATGGTAATTTTAGGTGATCCCCAGTGTCAGCAGAAAATCCCAAATAAATGAGATTTCAGCTTATCAATTGCCCCCAAATCAATGTAGGATAGGTTCAAACATCAATCAGTGGAGGTCTGTTCACTCAGCTTAAGATTTTAGATTGGTAGTTGTTGGTCAGTTGCTTTTCCTTGGGAATAAGTGGCAGATTCAGTCAAATTCCCAGGTAAAGACGGCAATCAGGAGTTAAACATTCCAAAAAAGCCACCGTGAAAGTCGCGCTGGCTTTTTTATCAGAGACACATCAACGCGCTCAATTTTTGCCTAATTAATTATTCTCTGTCCTGAGATTTGGTTCCTGAAAGCGCCCCCACTTGACTCTAATAGGACTTACGCAAAAGTACAAGCTGTACGGGCAATTCATGAATTGCCCCAACCTGAAAATAAGGGTTTCGGCTATTGTTTGCGTAAGTCCTGTCTAAAAGAAAAAGAAACGAGTTCCTCATTCAATCCCCTAACTTTAGTTATGGATTTCTACTCAGCACGGGCTAAACCCTAGCTACCGCTAACAGGACTCAGAACTCAGCACTACTTAATTGGGTGCCGATAGGTAGTTTGATATAAAAACCTTATAATCCAAGAGGTGTCATGGTGTTGTCGGTTAGTGAGCAGACATTTACTCAAGAAGTTTTAGAATCTCCTATTCCTGTTTTAGTTAATTTTGAAGCACCTTGGTGTGGCTTGTGTCGGATTATCCACCCACTGTTGTTGGAATTTCAAACCCAATGCGGGGAGGAAATTAAATTAGTTGGGGTTAACGCCGATCAAAATTTTAAATTGTCCACTACTTATAGGCTAAAATCACTACCCACTTTACTATTGATTGAAAATGGCATTATTCGCGATCGCTTGGAATGCTTTCGCGGCAGAGAAGATTTACGTCTAGCTTTAGAAGAGATTAAAGCCAGCTACAGCAGTTGCCCCAAAATCTACAAAAGTTCAAAAACAGTGGGCTTAGAGTATCGGTCAGCCTGATGGGTATTATTGGGCATGGGGCATGGGGCATGGGGCATGGGGCATGGGACAAATGACCAATGACAAATGACAAATGACCAATGACAAATGACAAATGACCAATGACCAAATCTAAAACCATGCTTAACACCCCACCCAAAGGTCATTGGGTGGGTTATTTTATCCTAAAGGGTGTGTGTCACAATTATTAACAGTTCCGACACGCTAGTTAAGAATTATAAAAGTAGGCGTCAGTGATGGAAGTAATCTATCAGTATGCCTGGCTGATTCCGGTATTACCTCTTTTTGGGGCAATGCTGGTCGGTCTAGGGTTAATCTCGTTGAATCAGGTGACAAACCGCCTACGGCAGCTTAACGCTGTGGTGATTATCTCCTTAATGGGAGCAGGTATGGGGTTGTCGCTTGCCTTGTTGTGGAGTCAAATTCAAGGACACGCGACTTATATCCGCACCTTGGAGTGGGCAGCAGCAGGTAATTTTCACCTGAACATGGGCTACACTATTGACCACCTGACAGCCCTAATGCTGGTGATTGTGACAACGGTCGCCTTCTTAGTCATGGTTTACACCGATGGCTACATGGCTCACGATCCCGGTTACGTGCGGTTTTATGCTTATCTCAGTTTGTTTGGCTCTTCAATGTTAGGTCTGGTACTCAGCCCCAACATCGTACAGATTTATATCTTCTGGGAATTGGTGGGGATGTGTTCTTACTTGCTGGTCGGCTTTTGGTACGATCGCAAGTCAGCAGCCGATGCAGCTCAAAAAGCATTTGTGACCAACCGCGTGGGTGACTTTGGTCTATTACTCGGCATTTTGGGGCTGTTTTGGGCAACAGGAAGCTTTGAATTTGATGTCATCGGCGATCGCCTGTCCCAACTGGTACAATCAGGCTCGATCAGCAATTTTCTCGCTGTCCTGTTTGCGATTTTAGTTTTCTTAGGGCCAGTTGCCAAATCTGCCCAATTCCCCCTGCACGTCTGGCTACCAGATGCGATGGAAGGCCCCACCCCAATTTCTGCCTTAATCCATGCAGCAACAATGGTGGCAGCAGGTGTTTTCCTGATTGCCCGGATGTACCCAGTATTTGAACACGTTCCAGCAGCAATGAACGTGATTGCTTTTACTGGGGCGTTTACCGCATTTTTGGGGGCAAGCATTGCCATTACCCAAAACGATATTAAGAAGGGCTTGGCTTACTCCACCATTTCCCAACTTGGTTACATGGTGATGGCAATGGGAATCGGTGCTTACAGTGCTGGACTATTTCACCTGATGACCCACGCCTATTTCAAGGCGATGCTGTTCTTGGGTTCAGGTTCAGTAATTCACGGCATGGAAGGTGTTGTTGGTCACGACCCCGCCTTAGCGCAAGATATGCGCTTGATGGGGAGTCTACGGAAGTATATGCCCGTGACGGCAATTACCTTCTTGATTGGTTGCTTGGCAATTTCTGGTATTCCGCCCTTTGCTGGCTTCTGGTCAAAAGATGAAATTCTGGGGAAGGCTTTTGAGGCTAACCCACTCCTCTGGTTGATTGGCTGGTTAACTGCCGGGATTACCGCTTTCTATATGTTTAGAATGTATTTCTCGACATTTGAAGGCGAATTCCGAGGTAATGACGAGAAAATCAAGCAAAAACTCAAGAAGGCGGCGGCGACAATTGTCCTGGAATTAGAGTCAGAAGAACCAGTCCCGAATTTTGGGCCTGGGGCGATGAAAAAAGGAGAATTAGCGGCAACTGGTGAACACTATGAGTCCCATGACTCCCACGGGCATCATAGCGATTCTCCTCATGAGTCGCCGTGGACAATGACTCTACCGTTGGCACTGTTGGCAGTGCCTTCAATTTTGATTGGTTTGGTGGGAACTCCTTACGCCAATTATTTTGAAGAGTTTATCTTTCCTCCTAGCGAAACTCTCACCGAAGTTATAGAAAAGGCTGCCGAGTTCAATCCGACGGAATTCTACATTATGGCGGGTGCCTCAGTGGGAATTTCTTTGATTGCGATTACCTTAGCTTCGCTGATGTATTTGCGAGGGAAGATTGACCCGGCTGCGATCGCTGCTAAAATCCAACCACTTTACGAGTTATCTCTCAACAAGTGGTACTTTGATGACATTTACCATCGGGTTTTTGTTGTCGGTTTGCGTCGCCTAGCTAGACAAGTGATGGAAGTTGACTTCCGCGTTGTAGATGGTGCTGTTAACCTAACGGGCTTTTTCACCCTTGTCAGTGGTGAAGGTCTGAAGTACCTAGAAAGCGGTCGCGCTCAATTCTATGCCTTGATTGTGTTTGGGGCGGTTTTGGGCTTAGTGATTGTCTTTGGTGTCACCTGATTTGTGTAGCCCTGGCGAATAGAATTCGCGGCTACACAAACAAAGTCCGCCTGCGCGGACTAAGAGAAAATAAAGGTTTCTTAACCCACAAAGGTGGGTTTTGCCTATGTAGATGCGGTTTCTAACCGCCCTTTCACCCCAAGTTTTTTAGGAGCCTAATTTAGACTCCTTTTTTTTGGCGAATAGTCAGCAATTAAACCCACATTCCGCAGATGTGATTCATATAACGTGGTTTTTGATTCCGGCTAAAAATTGAAGAAATTAATGGAACCAACAATAGCTCAACTTAAATCGCTATACCGAGTATGCGTACAAACTAGTAATCTGTTAAAAGCAATTAACATGACTCGGTTAGATGAACGAACACGTTGCATCTACATTATTGTTGAAGAGACAATAGAAATAGAAATCGAGATAGATGGGGGATTAACCTATGACGGAATCAAATTTTGAAGGAATGACGCGCCAAGAACTACTATTATATGTACGCCGTAACCCTCAAGATATTGAAGCCTTTCACAAATATGTAGATATGTTACGGGCAGTTCCAGGACGAGTAAAAATATCAGCAGAAGAGATTGAAACAGAGTTACCCAAACGACTGCAAGCAAGCTAAAAACATTTTGCAAACCTGTTGAGGGCAAACTGTAACAATATCTGATACAAAACCACATTTTTCTACTCGACTGGAATTAAAACAATTCGCAATGGGCGGCGTTCCGCTACGCAGGCGGTTAGTAAAACGGGCGACGATGTGAGATTGGGTAATCACTACAGTTCTGGCGATCGCCCGCCCCTAAGTTTTTTTAAGAGTCTGATTTAGACTCCTTTTTTTTAGCTTGAATTCCTCAACAGTTAACACTGCTGAGGTTTTATGTACTTCCAGTAAAATAAGAGGTACTGTACTAGAGAGTTTAGGTACTCACTATGACCCTTGAACAGCTTGAAGCCGAAGTTCTTGCACTTCCAAAAGATTCTCAAGTGATTTTATTGGCACGATTACTTGAACAATTGGGTCAAGAAAGTGAAATAGATCAAGAAATTGCAGCTAGTTGGGCTGAAGAGGCTGAAAAGCGTGATGAAGCTATGAACACCAATCAAATTACTGGTATTCCTGCTGAAGAAGTGTTTCGACGAGTTCGTGCATCTTTACAATATTATTGTATGAAATAATTTGGTTATGTTAGACCGGAGACTTTGATTATATCGATATCAACGCTAAGAGTAAAACAGTACGATTTCGATTATAAAACGCACAAGCTTGGCCAATTCACTTGAACTGGTTTGCACTGTCGTTTCCATGTCACCAGTACTCAATATTTGTGCAACAGGCTTTCCCGTATTGCGCTGCCAAACTTCTCCCCACTGACCATCATGACAATCAGCGTCACCTACATTGACAACCATTCGTAATTTCATTGTCAATTTATCTGAAGTAATAATATCAAAATCTACCCAGTAATACTGTCCAATATTATCGAAATACTTTGATGGATGCTCTCTATAAGGTCTAGTAAAATCTTTAGCATTTTCTCTATGATGATCGGGTATGTTTGGACATTCTAAGTATTTTGCCGTACTACATTTTCCTAGAATTGAAACTGACCGAATTGAAAGGATCATTTCATCGAATGTATCTGTCCAAGTGTGTGCCTCTCTTAGTTCGGCGAGCGATTCTCCCTCTAGTGGATTTTTATTTTTAACAGGCGACAACTTATTAATGCAAGTAGGCCATTTAACTTGCCTATCTTCTTTACTATACAGAATCCACTTCTTCGTCATAGCAATTGCTTAAGCTCACTCAAAATCCATGATACCTGAAAGTATCGAATAAGAGCTAAAGATTCATTGACAAAGTGTAAAAGTTTTATAAAAAGCAGAATTAGCTGTTAATAATGGAGCAGAATTGGAGATTATTAGATATGCAGCTTAGTTTTCTTATTCTAGGCTTCGATATCGTCCCAAAGCTCTGAAACTGGGAAAGTTTGTCCTACTGCTGCTTGTAGCACGGACTCTTGCAAATCGGCTAATATTTGTGCTTTTGGCTCTTGTTCATCAATCCAAGCTAAACCACTGACGTTATCAGAACTTATGGAACTCATCAGCTGTTGCCAAAGTTCTACAGGGACGAGTACATCTGTTGTTTCTCCATTTACGTTGGTGACATAACGAATCTGACTTTTAATTTGTGCGATTATCATTATGGTTATTTCTCCTGTCAGCCTTTTTTGAACAACCACCAAACAGCATCATGTATTTATAGCGATGCGGGAGGCTACGCGATCGCATCGTTAAAATTCTAGCCTAAGCTGTTGCATATTTAATTTGTATATGCGACGCGGGCAAGATGCCCGCACTACAATAATAATTTTACGTTTTCGTATTATACAATTTAGCTGCACATCAGCTTAGTATGTAGGGTGTGTTAGAACGAAGTTCGTAACGCACGATTATCTAGGGTTGGGTGTCGTACTCTCTGTGCTAACACAACGCCAGTGACGCTACGCTAACGCTCAAGTCGGGAAACCCGCATAATTAAAAAAATAATTGATGTATTGTCAAAATCTAGTTTTCTCCCGTCATGCTATCCAACAAATGTTTTATCGCCGCATCAGTCAAAAAGAAGTAAAAACTGCAATTTCTTATGGAGAAGTGATATAAGAAAATCCTGATGATACACCCTACCCCAGTTATCTAATATTGGATTTTATAGAAGGTAAACCGATTCATGTTGTATTTTCCTACAATGAAGCTACAGATACAGGATATATAGTAACAGCTTATATTCCTGATACTAATATTTGGTTAGATGATTTTACAACTAGGAGACAAAGATGATGAAATGTGTAATTTGTAAACATGGAGAAACTAAACCAGGTTTAGTGACTGTGACGTTAGAAAGAGATGAATGTATTATTGTCTTAAAAAAAGTTCCAGCAGAAATTTGTGATAACTGCGGTGAATATTATTTAAGTGATGCAGTTACCGAACAGGTTTTACAAAAAGCAGAGTCAGCTATTAATAATGGAGCAGAATTAGAGATTATTAGATATGCAGCTTAGTTTTCTTATTGGCGTTTCTGCTTTAGCGATGGGTTTGACTACGCGATCGCACCGCTAAACTATAATTTTAGGGTAGATTTTAACTTGACTGGGAGTATCAGAACCCACATTCCGCACCCCTAAGTGTCAAAAGAGACTCCCAAGAGAAAAAATCGGGAATTGCCAATTTAATTAAATCAACCTAACGAGGAAGACTAAATCACCAAAAAGCTGTTAGTTAATTACTAGTGACTTTTTGCCAAACATGATTTTGATAGCAGACAAATTGTGATGAATACAGCTAATTTTCCGTGGCTGACGACGATTATTCTGTTTCCGATAGCGGCGTCGCTACTTCTTCCCATCATCCCTGACAAAGAAGGCAAAACAGTGCGCTGGTACTCCCTCATCGTAGGGCTGATAGATTTTGCACTGATTGTTTATGCTTTTTCTACTGGGTATGATTTCTCCAATCCAGATTTGCAGTTGGTGGAGAGTTACCCCTGGGTACCCCAACTGGATTTGAATTGGTCAGTAGGGGCAGATGGCTTGTCCATGCCGCTAATTATTTTGACTGGATTCATTACCACGCTGGCGATTTTAGCAGCTTGGCCAGTTACCTTCAAGCCGAAGCTATTTTACTTCTTGATTTTGGCGATGTATGGCGGTCAGATTGCCGTGTTCGCCGTCCAGGATATGCTGTTATTTTTCCTGGTGTGGGAACTGGAACTTGTGCCGATATACTTCCTGCTGTCGATTTGGGGAGGCAAAAGGCGGCAATATGCAGCGACCAAGTTTATTTTATACACCGCCGGTGGTTCGCTGTTTATTTTGCTGTCTGCCCTGACAATGGGATTTTACGGCGATACGGTGACGTTCGACATGCGATCGCTCGCCCTTAAAGATTTCGCCCTCAATTTCCAACTTGCACTTTATGCTGGCTTCCTAATTGCCTACGCCGTCAAGTTGCCGATAATTCCCTTGCATACTTGGCTACCTGATGCCCACGGTGAAGCTACAGCGCCAGTACACATGTTATTGGCAGGTATTCTCCTGAAAATGGGCGGTTACGCCTTAATTCGGATGAACGCCCAAATGCTCCCCGATGCCCACGCTTTCTTTGCGCCAGTATTGGTAGTTTTGGGGGTAGTTAATATCATCTACGCTGCCTTAACATCCTTTGCCCAGCGTAACCTGAAGCGAAAAATTGCCTACTCCTCAATTTCTCACATGGGCTTTGTCATGATTGGTATTGCCTCCTTCACCGATTTGGGATTGAGTGGGGCAGTATTGCAAATGGTTTCCCACGGCTTAATTGGGGCGAGTTTGTTCTTCCTCGTCGGCGCAACTTACGATCGCACACACACCCTGATGTTGGATGAAATGGGCGGTGTCGCTAAGAGAATGCCGAAGATTTTCGCCATGTTCACCACCTGTTCAATGGCTTCTTTGGCATTACCAGGGATGAGCGGTTTTGTGGCAGAATTAATGGTATTTGTGGGCTTTGCAACCAGCGATGCTTATAGTTCTACGTTCAAAGTCATTGTGGTGTTTTTGATGGCAGTGGGAGTGATTTTAACTCCGATTTATCTGCTGTCGATGTTGCGGGAAATTTTCTACGGAGAAGAGAACAAGGAATTAGTTTCTCACCAAGCTTTGATAGATGCCGAACCCCGTGAAGTATTTATCATTGCCTGTTTGTTAGTGCCAATTATTGGTATTGGTTTCTATCCGAAATTGCTGACTCAGATGTACGACACTACAACTGTACAATTGACAGCAAGATTGCGTAATTCTGTGCCGACATTAACACAGCAAAAAGAAGAAACGCTAAAGGTTTCTTTGAGTGCGCCTCAAATCGGTAATTAGTTGCGATCGCTAGTTTAGTTTAGTTTAGTTTAAATATTGATTACTTTGAGGGCGGGTTTTATACCTGCCCTTTTTTGATGTACATTGCTTGGAGGCGATCGCTTAATGAATTTTCTAGTTTAAATGTTCAAAATCCTTCTATTTTTATCTAATGCCAAGAAGGTTTCCTCACCTTTATAGACAATATTAATTTGTCCTCCAAACACATCATCAATAGCCAAAAACTTCTTGCCCTCTATCTTTTCAAATTCGCAACTCCCTATTATTCTAGAAATATTTCCAATCTCAATATAATTAGCCGTACTTATCTGTTCAACACCCGTTAATCGGATGAAAATATAGAGTTCACCGACGGTAATACTTTTTTTATTTCATCAGGCAACCAAACAGAATCCCAGTCAATAGCTAAAGTTATGGCTTGTTCATATCCAATGTTATAGAAAATACCTATCCAACAAGAATCATGTAATGTATATTGTTCATTAAAATTTCCAAAACTCATATTTTTGCCTTCCTGCCAAGGTAAGCAATTATTAATAAGCTCTTGAGAAAGCCAACTTGGGTAATAATTTTCTATCAAATTAAACTGCCCTAGATTTTAAGCTGATTGATTTGTTTGCAACCAGTTAAGCAAATCTTCCATAGCAGTAAAATCTAACAAAGCTTCGCCAAGGGTTTCTAATTGATTTAAAGACAGAGATTTGATGCGCTCTTGCAATTCTGGTGATAATTCTCCCACTCGTCTTTGTAGTAACCTTAAAATAAGCCGTTGTTCACCTTTTTGTTCACCTTCTAGTTCACCTTCTTGTTTACCTTCTTGTTTGCCGCGCTCGTAGCCGATGCGCTCACCTGTCGTTATATATCTCATAGTCCGCTCCTGCTCAAATTGTTTAAACTCTTCCCAAAACTGATTTTCCAATGCCTTTGGTAATATCATAACCCAATCGATAAATCGATACAGATTACGAATATCCTGCTCTCCTAAACCCAAATCATAGAGCCTGCGAATTAAGCTAAACTTCCATATTTTGCGTTGTTCGGGTGATGAGCGTGTCTGCTGCGTTTTCAAATGCGCCATGACGACAGTTGCAAATGGATTATCGCTATTTTCTAACTCCTGAAAGCGATTTTCGTAATCCAAAAGTTTAACACTGCCAAATTCAAAATTTAAGCGAGTATTAGGATAATTGTAACTGTAATTGCTTGGCCGCCATTCGCGGTTTGGATCACAGAGAATTGCAAGGCTGATTGCTGGTTGATCAAAGCGGTCAAATATGCGAAAGTTGTAAGTAAACATCCGCTTGCTAAAGTTATCTTCTTTTTGTGCCTGAATTTCAACATGGATTAATAACCAAAGTTCTTCCCCTTGGATTTGCCAAACTTTGACTAATTGATCGGCATATCGCTTACCTTGTTCGGCTTCACGAGCTATTTGTTGAAATTCTTTATCGAGAAATTCGTAGGGACGTTCCCAATCAATTAATGCAGAAGTTTCTGGAAAAAAGAAATGCATTGCTTGGGGAAAATAAGCTTCTATAATTTCTTTCCAAGGGCTATCAAAATCAGCGCGTAGGCGTAGGCCGTCGTAGACATCGCTAATATTGGTCATATTTATCCAAGAGGCTGATTTTTGTCGGATTAATGTGGATACTGGAATCTGCAATCATTTTACCCTTGTATATCTACTTAATTATCGATACATTTCCTACAATCAAGGTACAATCAAATTTGGTAAAACCGCTCATGTTAAACTACAATCCGTTGCATTGTTTGCCATCTTCCGAAGAACTACCCGACTCAGATGATACTGCTGTGGATAATGAACTACAAAATTTAATTCCCGGCTTGCTGAAGACGATACTGGCTTTGGTTTGGTGCGATCGCTGGGATTGGTTCTTTGGTGTTGATATGGGTATTTATTATCACCCAGATAAACCAGCAATTGTCCCTGATGGGTTTCTCAGCTTAGGAGTTAAACGCTTTATTGATGAGGACTTACACCTAAGTTATGTGCTGTGGGAAGAAAATAAACCGCCAATTTTAGCACTAGAAGTTGTTTCCCAAATATATCGGGAAGAATACAGCACCAAGAAAGAATTTTATGCCAAAGAATTAGGAATTTTGTACTACGTTGTATATAGTCCCCTGCGTCGTAAAAATCCACCTTTGGAGGTGTATCACCTAGTTGATGGGGAATATATTTTAATGTCAGGAAATCCCGTTTGGCTACCAGAGATTGGTTTAGGAATTGGGGGAGAACGGGGAATTTATCAAGGTATCGTGCGGGAATGGCTGTACTGGTATGACGAACAAGGGCAAAGATTACTGACACCAGAAGAACGCATCAGGGAAGCGGAAGAACGCGCAGCTTTTGAAGAACAGCGACGTGTGGAAGCAGAACAACAGGTGAAAATGTTAGTGGAAAGGTTGAAGGGGCTTGGTGTTGATCCAGAAAGTTTGTCATAGATTCATTAAATTTTGTCATGGCAAGCGATGTCTACCACGGGCTACGCCTACGCGCTTACAACTCAGTTTCAGGAAGCTGTTTCACTAGTGCGATCGCTTGTTCAAGTAAGTTAGTCATAGCTGTTATGCTGCTGTCAAAAATACCTGCTAATTATTCTACGCTTTCAGGGAAAATTGAAGCCGCGTAATGTAACGATAAGGATGCTAAATCAAGCTGATCTTCCCGTTGGCTGGCAACTTCCAACCAACCTTGAATCGCATCTTGTAGCATTTCTAATAGATTTTCGTAGCTGTCTCCCCAAGTGTGACATCCTGGTAAAGCAGGTACAGAACCACACCACACACCGTCTTCTTCCCAGATAACTGCTTTAATTTTCATCGCTAATCATCTCTACAAGATTGCGACTAGTATTTTAGCGTCAAGCCGATCGCTTGTCCATTGCATTAAAGTTTTTGTTGAAGATAAGGGCGATCACATAAATCAAAAATATATAAATATTGAGTTAGTTACGTTAATTTACAGTGATAACCGGGCGTACTTGTTACCTAATTCGTGGCATACACTATTGATTCAAGCTAGTGTAATAATCAGAATTCGTAGTTACACGGTGTTAAATTTTCACTCAAAGAGGCTAGCTTGATTAATATCTAAACTTTACAAGTATCGAATCGAGGATTCTCATGGCAAGTGAAAAATTATCCGCAGCACAAGCAAACTTGAAAATAACTCTGTGGAATGCAGAAGCAGGGGCAATTAAAAGCAGTGACTTTTACGAATACCTCCAAGACATGGGTTTACCTGAAGAAGTTGTAACAAGATTACACGACCTTGTTAGGCACACCATAAAGATCGGTAAAAAAGTTATTGCAATTGGTAAAGTATTGCTGTTCAAAATTGTCGAGTTTGTTAAGACGCATCCTTTTCTGGTTGCAGGTGCTGGGATCGCTGCTGTTGTGAGCGCAGTTATCTACAACTGGATTGTTTCAATTCCGTGGTTGGGGCATTTCTTAGAGCCTGTAGCCAGAGCCTTGGGAATTGGTATTGTGCTTGCTGGGGCAGTTCTTGGACATGTACTAGACAAGCAATTCAAAGGTGTAGCTCAAAATATTGTTGAAGTTGCGAGTGAGTTTTTTAAACTTCTAGCTGATGTTCTGAACGCACTTTCTCATGAACTAGCCTTTTCCTAACCATCTTTAATACACACTGTTTAGAGCTTTTATGACAGAAAATAAGCGCCGCAAAGAAGATATGCTAAAAGCTATTGAGCGGCTAGAGAATAACCCTAGTGATCGGCTTACCTTCCTAACAGACATTGGAGCCATTGGCGTTGGTGCTGTGGGTGCAGGTGCGGCTGCATTCGCATTCGGTGGAACAACAGCCTCTATTCTGTTTGGATTAGTAACCATACCAGTAGCCGCTCCAGTGGCCATTATTGCTGGGGCTGCGCTATTGGGTGGAGCAGCTATTTTTGGTGCGAAGCGGTTTCTGATAGACGGAACCCATCATGAAGGTAAACGAGAAGAAATGCTTAGACAGTTGAGAGATCAACTGCGAGAAATTGAAGCAAAGGAAAGACAATTTGATATCAGTGAAAAGGACAAAACTCAGCTCTACAGCTTCTTGAAAGAACCATTAAAACTTGATTTGATTAGTGCTGAAGATGCTCAAAAAATTATAGAGCTTGTTGAAACAGGTAAAATGTCAATAAGCGATGCCTATAAGGCTATAAGAGAAGTCATGTCCGAAGTTAGAGGACTACCACTTACCACCTGATAGCAACAGAACGATGAGCAAAGAAAATATTACGTTTCGGATAGATAGCGATCGCAAAGCTGCACTTGATGCGATTGCAGCCAGAATAAACCGCGATCGCAGCTACGTACTTAATGAGGCGGTAGCCGCTTATCTAGAGATGTATCAGTGGCAAATCGAGGAGATTCAAAAGGGAATTTCTGAAGCGGATTCTGAAGACTTTGCTAGTGATGAAGAAGTAAAAGCGACTTTTGCAAAACTCACCAATACATATTAAGTGGCTGCGTTGTGCGCTTCATACCACACAGTCACAATTACAATTATCAAATATCGCTTGTTTCCGGTAGCCAGTCTTCATCCAACACTAACTCTAAAGAATATGGACACTCTTCTGGAAACACGGAAATTAACATCCCCGTTTGCTGGGCTGCTTGGCGACGCGCCCTTTGATAACTTTCCTGAAGTTGCTCTGTAGGATAGCTCTTAAGACTAGGACTATCTTCTATGGCTAACTCAATTTGGGTGCGAGAATCGGTGATAGAATCCAGCCAACTATCTGAGCGACGCTGGGGTTGATATTGCCACTTGAGCAGATGCAACAGCAAGCGAATTAGTTGACTGGCAATAGCCCGCCGTTCACTTTTGCCCAAGCCTTCAACCTCTTCAATCAGATATTCTAGATCAACTTCATCCCAGAGGTGCGATCGCAATAGTTGGGCTGTCTGTTCAATCCACAAATTAAAATCTGCTGTATAAGTTGCGCTCATAGTCGTTCTCGATCAACTGCATAGCTTAGAGGATGTTTGAAAAGTCCTATTGTCGGTATCAAATAGTTTTAGATCCCCCTAAATCCCCCGATAAATTGGGGGACTTTGATTCTGGTTCCCCCCTTTTTAAGGGGGGTTAGGGGGGATCTAAAAGTGCCTAAAGTCACAGCGAAACACTTTTAAAACAACCTCTTAAGCAAACCAAAATATCCTCATTTTCCGATTCGTTCAAGTTCCTCCCGCAATACTCGCCGTCATGTCTCTTCTAACGGTTCACGGCGCTGCTGAATATACTCACACAAAGCATCGTTAATCAAAGTTTGGTAATTTCCCCCACCTGCTGCGTGAACTTGGTCACGAAACCATGCTAGTACTTCATCATCTAGGCGAATTGTAATTCGAGTTTTGCCTGTTGGTGTTGATTCAATCGCTCCCCGCTTGCCCTGACTAAAATCATACTCAGTTTCCATAGTTTCTAAATCTAATACAGTGTCAAAACTCCCAAATTTGGATTTTTGTCAAACAATAACTTCACGCTTGCATTGTCAGCATTTGCCGTTCTCGATCAGCCGCATAACTTAGGCAAGCCAAAATATCCTCTTGTGTCAAATAAGGAAAGTCATCAAGTAATTCCTCGTAGGTCATGCCAGAGGCAAGATAAGATAAAACATCGTATACAGTAATTCGCATCCCTCGAATACAAGGCTTACCACCTCGTTTTCCTGGTTCGATCGCAATAATGTTTTGGTACTGCACAGCTATTCAAGCCTCAAAAATCTTCATCGTCAACAAAAAATTCCGCGTCGTCTTCCAATCGAGAATTACCCTGCCCAATACCAGCAAGTCCCCAGAGAGGTTGTAGCAGTGCCATACCAATTAACCCTATACCAGCACTAAAAGCTAGCACTAAACCCATTGGTATCTGAATCGATTGGAATGTTAAGAATTTTAACGATACGGGTGTGGCATTTTGAATTGAAATAATTGCGATCGCTATTACCCAAACTGCTACAACTAGAGATGTCAAAAAAGGAGCGAAAGTTTTCATATTTTAATAAAAGTTAGGGGTGAAAATAAAAGTTAGGAGTTAGGAGTTATTAAATTAGAATTCATAACTCTTAATAAGCTGTTGCGTATTTAATTTGTATATTCGACGCGCTCATGTTGCCCGCACTACAATATTTTTGGGTTTTCGTGTTATACAATTTAGCTGCACATCAACTTAGGAGCTAGAAGTTAAGAATTGTTAACTCCTAACTGCTAACTCCTAACTCTTAACTCCTAACTCTTAACTCTTAACCCTTATGCCTTTAGTTTAGCAATCGCCCTCTCTAACTCTTGCGCGATTTGGGTGAGTTTTTCGGGAGTGTTGGTTTCTAAATAGACGCGCACCAGTGGTTCTGTACCGGAAGGACGCAGTAAAACCCAGCTACCCTCTTCTAAATAGAGCTTAATACCGTCTTTACGCCCCACTTCCTTGACTTTAATTCCTGCTACCTCTATAGGTGGATTTTTGGTAAAGGAGTCGATGACGGCGGTTTTGTGCGCCTCTGTGAGGTGCAAGTCAAGGCGGTTATTGTAAAGTGGACCATCGGCTTCAGCGATCGCTTCCTTAACCAGCTGACTCAAAGGTTTACCTTCATAGGCGATCGCTTCCGCCACCAGCATATTCGCTAATATCCCGTCTTTTTCGGGAATATGCCCAATAATACTCAAACCGCCTGATTCTTCACCACCAATTAATACAGCAGTTTCGCGCATTTTTTCGCCGATGTATTTAAAACCGACTGCTGTTTCATAAATTTGCAGCCCATTTTTAGCCGCGAAATTATCCAGCAGGTGAGTTGTAGCCACAGTGCGAACTATGGCACCAGTTTTACCTTTATTTTTGATTAAATGACGTGCTAGAACTAACAGCACAGTATTTGGAGTGAGAACAGTTCCTTGTTCATCAACGATCCCGAAGCGATCGCCATCTCCATCTGTCGCCAAACCCAAATCAGCGCGATCGTGAAGTACTGCTTCCACTAACTCAACTAATTGTTCTCCTTTGGGTTCTGGCATTCCACCCCCAAATAAAACATCCCGCCAATCGTGGAAACTTTCTAACTGAACGCCACAATGAAGCAAAACTTCATCTAAATAGCCGCGAGAAGTAGAATAGAGCGCATCGTACTTTACCTTTAAATTAGAGCTTCTGATTTTTTCTACATCAAGTAGAGTGTAGATAAATTGTAGGTAATCAGGTTTCGGATCAAAAATTGAAATTGAACCTGATGGGCTGCTAAGAGGCAACTCATCCGATGCACTTTCTATATTTGCCACAATAGTATCAGTAATCTCTGGAGTGGCAGGCCCAGCATAATCGGGTATATATTTAATTCCACAGTAGGGTGCTGGATTATGGCTAGCAGTAAACATTAACGCCCCAGCAGAATTTAGGTGACGGGCATTGTAAGCAATTACTGGTGTGGGGCAATCTCGATCAGTAATTTTGACAGTCCAACCCAAGTCTGCCAGTACTTTAGCTGCTGTTTGGGCAAACTCGTCAGCTAAAAAGCGAGTATCGTAGGCAATAAGTACTGGTCTGGTTTTCGTATAGGCTGTTTCCAAATAAGTGGCGATCGCCCTTGTCACTTTCCGCACATTCAGGAAAGTAAAGTCATCGGCAATAATCCCTCGCCATCCATCAGTGCCAAATTTTATCTTGCTGGACATTTTTGCCACTTGCTCCTGTACATTATCAGTAGTATAAAAGCTTCGCGCAAAGCGTGTGTAGCAGCAAGTATTTCCCGAAGTTCTTTTCTAAGGAAGCCTTAACTGAAACTTCTCCCTACCGTATTTTCTCTCACTGTTTCTGAGCAATGTCAACCCCCGATCGACCTTTTGCCAGTTATCACCTTTGGTCTCTAGTTGCCCCAGCGACTGGGCAAGAACGCTGGCATTGCCAGATGAGACGGGGGTTTATCAAAGCGCGGCAACACGAACCACAAGTCAAAGCGCTGTTGACGCAAGCCACCGCATCCCAGCAAATTGGCATACTTGCCCAAAAAGGCATTTATGAGTTTCATCATCACAGGCATCTGTTAAAGCAATCAGATGGTGTGGAAAGAGTTGCACAGCTACTTAAATTAGCTAACTCCAGCGAGCAAGTTCAGCAACGCGTGCTGCAAATTTTGAAAAAATATCACGATGCTCCGTTGCTTTTGGATAAAGATATTATCCAATTAACTCCGGGTGATGAAGGCTTTCCTAAAGCGATTTTAATTGAACAAGAAGATTATTGCTTTCGCTTATATGCGGCTATGGACTGCGTTTTCATTGAGTCTGATAGCACTTTACATATTTTAGATTTCAAAACTGGTAAGTCGGCTTTTGACCGACGACAGGCATTAGTTTATTTACTAGCTGCTCGTTATCTTTACCCTGGACGAAAAGCTGTTGCATCATTTTATAATTTGGAAATATGTAAAAAATCTGAGTTAATTAGTATTAATAATAGTGAATTAGAATCCTTAAAATTTGAGTTAGCTAATGTTGCCCACAAGCACCAGCACGATTTGCAAAAATATCAGGATGAAACCAGTAATTTCAGTAAAATTTTCCCTGCCAATCCTGGCTCTCACTGCCGCTTTTGTCCATTTAATTCAATCTGTGAGTTTGCCGATTTTAAGCAGCATCAATCATCTCCTCTGCCCAGTTTAAGAGTTAATAGTTAGTGGGGAGTGGGGAGTGGGGAGTGGGGAGTGGGGAGTGGGGAGAATAACTAATGCATTTTGCCTCGTTCCCAGTCTCCGACTGGGAATGCATTCCGAGAGGCTCCGCCTCAAGACTTGCGGCAGAGCCGCAATGAGATGCAACTCCGTTAACGAGCCTTTTAGCTTCGTGAATGAACCTCAGAGCTTTGTGAATGAACCTCAGAGCTTTGTGAATGAACCTCAGAGCTTTGTGAATGAACCTCAGAGCTTTGTGAATGAACCTTAGAGCTTTGTG
>NZ_JBALBY010000011.1:0-64705 GCF_036919575.1 Nostoc sp.
AGGCGTAAGCGTCATCGAGAGATTGACGCTTACACCCAACAAATATGGGCTTTATCGTCTTAAGTTGACACCAATGAGCATTGCTGTGCCCCTACCATGTATTGCATCCAAACGAGAACTGCTATAGTATCAGCTTGGCTTAATCAAATCAACGATCGCCTTCACTAAGACATCTGGATCTACTGGTTTGGAAATATGCATTTGAAATCCTGCTGCTAGTGCTTGCTGTTGATTCATTTCCCCTGCATAGGCTGTCAGAGCGATCGCAGGTACTAATCCTCCTTGTTGGGGCGATCGCGATCGCAGTTCACGCATCAGCATATAACCGTCTGTCTTTGGCATTCCAATATCGCTAATTAAAACATCTGGTATCGACTCAGACAGCGCTTGTAATGCTTCCTGTGCTGATGCTACGGTGGTCACTTCTACGCCGTAGTCTTGCAAAATAAAGCTAATTAAGTCGCGGATATCGGGTTCATCATCCACCACCAAAACTCGCATGTCCGAAAGCAGCGAGGATTCCGGCTGACAATCTAAAGACTCCTTCTCTTCATACCGCATATCTTCACTTCTGACCAAAAGCGGTAGTTCAACAGTGAAGGTTGCACCCAATCCTTCTCCAGGACTTTCGGCTTGAACATTTCCCCCATGCATCTCTACAAGCTTACGCGCGATCGCTAATCCTAAACCTAATCCACCAAATGTTCGCGTAGTTGTGCTATCAGCTTGGCGAAAGTAATCGAACAAATAAGGCAAAAACTCTGGCCCAATTCCCTTACCTGTATCTCTAACCTGAATTTGAGCCTGCTTATCAGCTTCCCCTAATCGAATTTCTACCCGTCCCCCTGTTGGTGTAAATTTTACTGCATTGGAAAGTAGATTCCACACAACTTGTTGAAGCCGATTTGGATCGCCCATCACTTGTCCCAAAGTGGGATCAAATATGGTCTGAATTTGAATTGACTTAGCTTGTGCTGCTAGTTGTACTGTCTCTAGTGCTGCTTCAACTACCATTACCAAGTTCACTGGACAGATATTCAAGTTTAATTTTCCTTGGAGGATGCGAGACACATCTAACAAATCTTCAATTAGCTGGGTTTGTAACTTGGCGTTGCGTTCAACGGTTTCCAAGGCATGGTTAGTGGTTTTTTCATCAAACTTGCGAGTCCGCAACATTTTTGACCACCCCAGGATGGAGTTGAGTGGGGTTCGCAGTTCATGGGAGAGAACCGCCAGAAATTCATCTTTGATTTTGTTGGCGATTTCTGCTTGTTGGCGTGCTGTCCGTTCTCGTTGGAGTAAATTAGCGCATT
The DNA here is from genome assembly GCF_036919575.1 of Nostoc sp. Classification (GTDB taxonomy): domain Bacteria; phylum Cyanobacteriota; class Cyanobacteriia; order Cyanobacteriales; family Nostocaceae; genus Nostoc. The sequence goes on from NZ_JBALBY010000011.1 coordinate 1,314, forward strand.
CTTTTTCAGCTGATTTGCGATCGGTAATATCCAATACAAAAGCAACACCTTTCTCTTGGGAGTCATTCAGCAAGGCTTTCCCCAAAACAATTGGTACTCGTTTTCCGTTGCGGTGGATGTATTCTTTCTCGTAAATTCTGGAAACTCCAGTGGTTTGCACCTCCAAAAGGGCGCGATCGTCTAAATGCTTATATTCAACAGGAGTAAGTTCTCTCCAATTAAATCTATCTAAAGTGGCAAATTCATCACGAGTGTAGCCAGCTAGTTGCAGAAAGGCATCATTAGCATCAATAATAAAGCCATCCACATTCCAAAAAGCGACCCCGATCAAGTTAGATTCAAATAAACGCCGAAATCGCGCTTCACTTTCACGTAATATCTTTTCTGCCCGTTTGTGTTCGGTAATATCGCGGGAAACAGTAATTACGCCTTCAATAGTTTGGTCAATATTCCGTAATGGTGTGAGGATGTATTCATAATAATGCAGCCCATCGGCGCTAATATATTTACATTCATCCTTGATTGGCTGCCCAGTTTTCATCACAGCTTGTCGTTGATTATCTACCTGTTCTACAAGCTCTGCGGGTAAATCTACTTCTTGCAAAGTTTTTCCGATAATATCCTGGGGTTTTAAGCCTAGTAAAGTAGCTCCATCACGGCTGACATACTGATAGCAACCTATGCGATTAAAGATATAAATGTGATCGACTGATGCGGTGAGGATGGCATTTAAAATATTTGCCTGTTCTTGGACTTGGGTTGTTAGTTCACGAGTACTTTCTACTGCCTGCTTGCACACAGTAGTTTCCATACAAACTCCGATCATTCGCACCGCTTGTCCCTGAGCGTCATAGATAAATTTTCCCTTGGCAGAAATCCAATGTACACTTTGGTCTGATCGAACTATCCGAAATTCATCGTTGTAGTCAGTCTTTTGTCCTAAAGCCTGGGTGATCCCTTGCATTACAGATAGCCTGTCTTCAGGATGAACGCACTTCTGAAACGCCTCATAGGGGCCGTCAAAACTACCTGGAAGCACACCAAAAAGCACTTCATAATTTTCAGACCAGATGACTTTATTGGTAAGAATATTCCAATCCCACAAGCCCATCTGGGAAACCTCTAGAGCTAGCCTGAGCCGTTCTTCACTCTCGCTCAGGGAGGCTTCTAGCTGCTGTCGCTGTGCAATTTCTTGTTGGAGTTGCTGTAAAGTGACTGCTGCCTCTGTTGGCAGATTGAAGGCTGTAGATGTCCCCTGTTCAAGATGCCATTGAATGTCATGCTCGACAACTTGAATGTGGGGATTTTGTGCTGCTATTGCCAGTTTGGTTTTTAGTTCTGTTAATTGTTCTTCAAGCGCTGCTTGCCTTTGTTGATAAGATTTTTCTGATTGCTCTAACTCAGCTACACGCTGCCGCATAACTGCTAATTCATCAGTGAGATCATAGTTAATTTTATCAACATTTTGCATCTTGCACACCGCTCATAACTCAACAATACCGATTTGAAGAATAGCCATCCCCTAGTATTACGAGTATGAATTTTTCAGAGCCAAAATGCAATCCATCAAAAGGCACATAAATAATTCGTAATTCGTAATTCGTAATTCGTAATTCAAATTCAAAATCCAGTTCTAAGAACTGTAGCGGTGGGTACAAATTGCTAAGTAGGTGAAGAGAATTTATCTCTTTAGACGCATGAAAGCTGCACCAATCAAAAATCCGGCAATCTGTCCCCAGAAGACAACACCCGATTGATTTACGCCAATGGGGGGAATATTTAAACTGCCGATACCATAAAATAACTGTTGCACAAACCACCAAAATATATAGAAAAAGGCTGGGAGTTCGATGGGGATATACAAGATTATTAGCGGTAAAATTGTGTCAATTTTAGCTTTAGGAAACTTGATCACATATGCTCCTAAAACAGCTGCGATCGCGCCATTGCCCCCAATCAATGGTACTGTCAAACTTGGTTCAGCCAGAATTTGGACTAAAGAAGCGATCGCGCCAGCAGCCAGATAAAATCCGAGATAGCGTCGATGTCCCAGAATATTTTCTACAGTCTTCCCAAAAACCCACAAGAATAGCAGATTTCCCAAGATTTGACTAAAACTGCCGTGTATAAATATTCCAAAGAGTAGTGAAAATGCCCGCCAAATTACAACTATCCAAGCAGCAGAGTTGTTGAAGAAGAGTGCATTTGTAATTGCCCCACTAATCTGGGCTGGAATCAGACCCCAACTATTGACAAAATAGCCCAATTCACCACTAAATTCTAGTTGAAGTTCCCATAAAAATACAGCAAGGTTAATGCCAATCAGCCAGTAATTAATAATTGGCTTATTCCGACAACGAATATTATCACTAATAGGAATCATTTGTCATTTGTCATTTGTCATTTGTCATTTGTCATTTGTCAAAGAATTCTTGTAACTCCTAACTCCTAACTCCCCACTCCCCACTCCCTACTCCCTACTCCCCACTCCCTCATTCTCCCTTAACCTGTGGCAAGATTGAAATCAGATCGCATCGCACTTAAGTAGGCAAACGAGATGCTGGGAAACACACTTGTAGGAAGATACCAAATTATTAGCAACTTGGGAGGTGGGGGTTTTGGTGAAACTTTTGTGGCAAGTGATACTCAATTACCCGGTTCACCTCCATGTGTCGTTAAGAAACTCAAACCCCAGGCAAGTGATCCTGTAACTTTGGAGACAGCTAGGCGTTTATTTGATACAGAAGCACAAGTTCTATATAAATTAGGAACTCACGATCGCATTCCCCAACTTTTAGCTTACTTTGAGGATAATGCTGAATTCTATCTCGTACAGGAATTGATTGAAGGTCACGACCTGAGTGAAGAATTAACACCAGGTAAAACCCTAAGTCAAGACCAAGTAATTTCACTTTTACAAGAACTTTTGACAATCTTAGAATTTGTCCATCAACAGAATGTAATTCACCGTGATGTTAATCCTCGAAATATTCTCAGACGCCAACCAGATGGCAAATTAATTTTAATTGATTTTGGTGCAGTTAAACAAATTGCTACTCAAGTAATTACTCCCCAAGGTCAAACGCAAGCTACTGTTGCTATCGGTACGCCTGGATATATTCCTAGTGAACAAGCTCATGGTACGCCAAAATTAAGTAGTGATATCTATGCTGTGGGAATAATTGCTATTCAAGCCCTCACTGGATTATCACCAGAAGAAATAGTAAAAGATGCTGATACTAATGAAATTATCTGGCATAATCAAGCCACCGTAACGCCAGAATTCGCTCAATTCTTAGATAAAATGGTGTGCTACGACTTTCGGCAACGCTATCCTTCGGCAACGGTGGCATTACAAGCACTGAAAGAGTTAACACTACCACCTGTTGCCACAATAGCCTTAACTCCGATTTCTCCACCAAAGAATCTCAACAAACCTCAACTGAAAAAAGAACCGAAAAAAGGTATATTGGGTAAAATTTTACTAGCGATATTTTTAATTGGGGTCAGTGGAATAGCATCAATATTTGTTTTGAATCACATTAATTCCAATAACGCCATAGAATTATCTAAACAAGGAAATACGCTTTTTGATTTACAACGCTATCAAGACGCGCTAGAAGTATATGAAAAAGCAGTTAATATTAGACCAGATTATTCTCAAGGATGGAATGGTCAAGGCAAAACGCTGGATAAATTAAAAAAATACAAAGAAGCATTAGCGGCATACGATAGAGCAATTCAAATTCAGCCAGATTATTTAGAAGCTTGGATTGGACGGGGTTTTGTGTTAGGAAATTTACAGCGATATCAAGAAGCGATCGCCTCTTTTGACAAAGCCTTACAATTAAATAATGACAACTCAGAAGTCTGGAACGCTAAGGGTGAAGCTTTCAGTAACTTAAATCAATATGACCAAGCAATTAAATCTTATGAAAAAGCGATTGAACTCAAACCAGATAATTACGAAGCTTGGTACAAAAAAGGATTAGCTTTGCAGAATTCTAAGCGATATGAAGAAGCGATCGCAGCCTACCAAAAAGTTGTTGATTTAAAGCCAGACTACGAGCAAGCTTGGTATAATTTTGGGAATTCTTTAGTGAATTTGCAACGCTACAAAGATGCATTTACGGCTTATGATAAAGCGGTACAATACCAGCCAAATTATTATCAAGCTTGGTTGTCAAGAGGTAATGTACTGCTGAATTTACAACGTTATCCAGAAGCAATTGAATCTTTTAATCAAGTAATTAAATTCAATTCTGGCAACTATCAAGCATGGTATAATTTGGGCTGGTCGTCGCATCAAACACAACGCTATGTAGAAGCAATAAAGTATTATGATAAAGCCGCAAGAATTAAGCAAAATGACTATAATTTATGGTATAATATGGGGAATTCACAATACATATTGCAGAAATATGAAGATGCGATCGCGTCTTATAATAAGGCAGTTCGTTATAAACCAGACCATTCTGAAAGCTGGTATAGCAGAGGTAATGCCCTATTAAATTTGAAACGGTATCAGAGTGCGATCGCATCTTACGATCAAGCAATAAAATACAAGCCTAATTATCAACAAGCAATAGATGCCCGCAATCAAGCCCAAATTCAACTGCAAGGCGAAAAATCAAAGCCTGTAATCGTCGTGCCAATCATCCCAGTTCCTAATCTTACTAATCCACCGCAGACAAGACCCTAGTATTCTGTCCTGACTTTTCACGGTATCTGAAAAACCTCACTTCTATTTCTCTCTCCTAAAAGGAGAGAGAAATAGAAGATTTTAACCCACGTTCGCGTAGCGTTCCGCAAGGAAAGGTGGGTTTTGTCTGTGTAGCCGCGACTTCTAGTCGCCCGGCGAGTAATAAATTAGACTTTACAAACATCCTCTAAACGCTCTAAAGTCCTGACTACGAACTTACAGAGGTTTTCAATTGAATAGACCACACGCATAGGGGCACAATATATTGTGCCCCTACAATGACTGTATTCCACGCATATAAAAATTACTATAACTACCGAATATTGACTTCTTGCAGATAATTTGCTCCCTGAAGATATTCAACCCTAGTGACTGAGTTTTTAGGAACAAATGAATTTGTTCTTTTTACAGAAGCTACCTTTTGATTGTCAGTCCGCACGCGCTGTTTTTGAGTATACTCATTCAATTTGACTTGAGCTTGAGCATAAACTAAAGTATCTTGGGGAATATTTCGGAGAAGTTTAACAGCCCGATCAAAATCACCAATAGATGCTTGTTTATAGGCTTTTTGTAAAAAGTAGGCTGCTCTGATCTGCCGCTTTCGATTGTACTCAGCCAACTTTTCTTGAACTAAAGTACCAGCATGACTTTCTTGAGGAATTTGACGCAGATATTGTAATGCAGTAGAAAAATCTTTTTCCCTGGCTCTTTCGTAAGCTTTGGCTAATAAATCTTGCGTCTGTGTTTCAATATTGACCGATGCTTGCTGAACTAGTTTACCTGTTTTAGATTGCCAATATAAAATATTTGGAACTTGAGAAGCAGCATGAAAAACATCTGACCATCTGCTCTGATGAAAAGCTGTTTCAGCTATTTGATATTGCCGTGCAGCGACTTGCCATTGCTGTTGCCATACTTCGATTGTCGCTTGCGCTTCTGGATAAACATTACTGTGGGAGGGAATTGATTTAGCGAGTGCGATCGCCTCTTGCAAATCTCCTGCTTGATATTCTTGGGTTGCTTTATATAAAGTATCTGTTTCTGAGTATGCAGGTGAACTATTAACTAAAGAATATACACCAAATCCCATTAATAAAGAATTAGCCGCTAGTCCTACTTTCATTCCTGTTAATAATGGCGATAAATTCCCAGATTTCGGATTCTGAGAATTATCATTTTCAATCGCCGCCTCTAGGAGAAATTGAGAATCTGCTTCTAATATTTCTGGTGGCTGAGTTTCCCATATTATTTGTTTGAGTACCCGCAGTACCTCACCCGCAGACTGAAAGCGGTTTTGGTAATCGTAGCGGATCATTTGGCTGAGAACAGCAGCTAGATAATCGTTAACTGGCGTGTTTTGAGAACGCCAAAAAATTTCATTATCCTTAGCATAAGGATCAGCTTTTAATTGTAATGGTTCTAACCCTGTTAAAGCTTGGATGGCAATCATACCCAAAGCATAAATATCACTGTTGGGCTGTGTTTGACCAATAAATTGCTCTGGCGGTATATATCCCAATGAAGTGACGGGAATTCTATAAATGGGCAATTCCGCACCTATGCCAAAATCGATAGACTGGATTGAGCCAAAGTCAATCAAAACTAACTTGCGATCGCTATTACGTCTGATCAAGTTTTCCGGTTTGATATCGCAATGGATAACGCCTTGAGAGTGAACAGATTCTAGAATACCTAAGACATCTATCAGAAATTCTACAACTTCGCTTTCACTCCACAAAGACCCCCACTGTTGATTGATGGGCAATTCCGCAGTCAGCGCGTGTCCTTCAATACACTCTTGCACTAAATAAAATTGCTCGTTTTCTTCAAAGCAGGCGATGAATTCAGGAATTTGCTGATGGCTTCCCAGAAGCTTCAGGGTTTGGGTTTCAGTTTGAAACAGTAACCTCAGCATCTCCAAGTAGCCGGGTTCGGAACTGCTAACTTTAATCTGCTTAACAACGCATTTGGGATTCTGTGGATAATCTACGTCCACGGCAATGTATGTTTCTCCAAACACCCCTGCACTAAGGGTTTGGACAATTTGGTAACGCCCTTGTAGTAATTTACCGATTATGTGGTAGGTCATGACCTGGTTACTCAGTAAGTCCTTTTGTTTAGATTTACTGGCATTTCCTCAAGTTTCCGGAAAGATTTAAAAATAATTGAAGAAGAATTTTGATACCTTGAATGTAAGTTTAATTTTTTAAGTATTTTTACGCAAAAAATATAATATTTTTTTAAGATTTATACCCTTGATTGAATTTGAGAGTTAATATAGGACTAGTATTTGATTTTTGAAATGCACGTAGACGTAGGTTGGGTGGAGCGGAGCGCAACCCAACATATATCAGGATGTTGGGTTACGCAAAGCCTCCACCCAACCTACATTTTTTTTTGCTTAATTACGAATTACGAATTACGAATTACGAATTATTTAACTCTGGGTTTCTTCATCGTGTTCAACCACTTCAGATTTATCTGTTAACGGCTTCACCACCCGCGCGATCGCTTCTTGAATAAAAGCCTTGATAAATTCATCTCTGCGATTAATTTGAAACTGTCGCTGTACAACTTCCGTCATCCCACCATCACCCCAATCTTGATCGTGACGAAAATATTCAATAAAACTTTTACCAGCAATTCGCGTTAAATAAGCTGCCGTTACACCTTGAATTGCTCTACCAATAATAAAGGTGGCAACATTCAGCTGCAAAGCTGTAGATAATAATTGAATTGCTCCCTTAACAATGCCCAAACTGGCGATCGTTTTCGCTAAAGAAAGGGCTAACTCTCGTCCCCGTTCCATATTCAATTCACAGCCGTACACTCTGCCAATTTCCACAACCATTTGAGCATTAACAGCAGCTGTCGCCAATAAATCTACAACTGGTATAGGCGTGACTGATACTACACCAGCACCAATCCACTGAAACCGTTCTACGATTTTGTCAGCTTGACGGCGACGCTGGCCATCGATGAGTTTTCGCGCCTCGTCTCCCAATCGCAGAGATTGCAAAAGAATGTTATCCGCCACCAAATCTTCGCCCTCAGCCCGTAAAACAGTAGCCGTGCGCCGCAGCAAAGGGATAATATCCGGTTCCGGCTGGAAAGTTTCGCCAGTTTCTAGTTGTGCAGATTGGGGATTAGCAGCGATCGCTACCACATCATTAGTAGCAATAAATCCCCGTACCCGTTGGCGCAATCTAGCGAGGATGGCTTCTTTATCTTCATCTGTATATAAATCGGTTTTGTTAAGCACCAAAAGCGATCGCTTACCAATTTCTGCTAATCCCCGTAGTGGCTCATATTCTGAGCGCCGTAAGTCATTATCCACCACAAACAACAGTAAATCTGCTTCTGTCGCCAGTTCTCGCGCCATTTGTTCCCGTTCCGTTCCCGCCACCCCTGCTTCTAAAATCCCTGGCGTATCTGTAATTAAAATTTTGCGTTCTAATCCCTTCAACCGTAAACAATAGGTTTCTCCAACTTGCGTTGTACCCATCGGTGCATCCACTTGACCAACCATGCGTCCCATAATCGCATTAACTAGGGAAGTTTTCCCAGCACTCCCGGTACCAAATACCACTACTTGAATCTCACGCCGTGCTAGATTCGCTTCAATCTCCCGCGATTTACTTAATAAAGCCTGACGTGCTACTTCATCTTGAATTTGCCCTACCTGTTGGCGCACAGCCTGGAGAGTTGTAGAAGCAGCGTCAGATTTGCCAGCAGGAATTTGTGCCGCAGTCACTCGCTTCGGGTTGCGGCGCGATCGCTTTTCCCCAGATTGAATCACCAATACATAATAGACGAAAGCGGCAACCAACGCTCCGATGAGGATAATCAGCAGCAACAGTAGTAAATTGCCCAGCAACGGCGAATAGGATAATTGCCAATAGAGGCGCGATAGGGAATCAATTAGCCATAGGGCTAGCCCCAAAATGACGATCAGACCAACAATCAGCGTTACTATGCGTGACAGAGGCATGGTTGGGAAAGATTAGTGGGTATTCAGTAGGTAGATGCTTCTAATCTTAATAGTTTCAGTATTTTTTACCAGAGTGCTAGGATAGAGGTTTTGAGCTTCTGAGGTTGAAACTTAAGCCTTTGAATCCATCATAATTGGAAAACTGATTCGGAGCGATCGCCTTTTAGAGAAAAATCAAAATCATCAATTGCGATCGCTCCGAGTGAGTGCTGATTATTTAATGTTGAAAAAAACATACTCTTATGCACTTTTAAAATGTCGAGGCTATTCTATTCGAGATTTTAAGCAATTATTGCCCTAATATAAAACACTGACCGAGTAGGAATGAATTACCGGGTCTACAGTTACAATTGTTAAATTATGTTGTAAAGCTTGACAAATCAACATCCTATCAAAAGGATCACGATGTAATAATGGTAAATTCAAGAGTTGAGCAACACTTTCTTCATCTAGGTTGAGACTACTGATTAGATGCTGCTGACGCTGTTTAGGAAGATAGATTTCAGGTGATTCTGGTAATGGTAATTTACCTAATTGATATTTAACAGTTGCTTCCCAAACTGAAACGCAACTTAAATATACATCGTTATTTAAATCACGAATGCTATTTTGTAAATGAATTGGTAATTTTTGATCACCACTAATAAACCATAAGAAAATATGGGTATCTAATAATAGTTTCATTTACCTTCAAAACTATTCAAAACCTCTTCAGGTAAGGGACTATCAAAATCATCTGGAACAATGAACTCCCCAGCACATAAGCCATAAGGTCTAATTTGTTGAGAGGTGGGTGAAACTGGTTTAATTTCTGCAATAGGTTTACCTGCTTGCATGATAATAATACTTTCTCCTGCTGCCACTTGTTGAAGATAGCTAGTTAGATTTCGCTGGATTTCATCAATTGTTACGGTTAACATGAGATGTGTATGTATGAATATTTCTAGTATATCAACTTGAGAGTTTTAAGTTATAGCAATTACTATTCCAGATTTAGCAGCAGTTTTTAAGCTTAATTAACTGCAAATTCAGTATACTGTCTGATATCGGCTGGTTGGAAGGCGAGAATAATTTTATTTTTAGGAATACCAGCGTTAACAAGTTCGTTGGCCATACCGTATTCTGTACCGTCTCTTTGAATCCAGATTTTGTCGTTGATAATATCAATATGAACTAAGCAACCATGCACCCGTTGATTATTTTCCCAGCAAGGGTGTTAGTAGTACGTAATGGTTGGCGATTTGGTCTATAATTAGTTGTCTTTCTAGTTCTCCGTAAGCGTAAGGGAGTTGGGCGTATTCGGTTAATACTTTTTGAATGATTTGGCGATAATTATCTAAGGTATCCATTGCAGTACCACCTCTCGTTTTGAATCGAAGACAAGTAAACAAAGGCGTTGATTTTCTAATAATATTTTACCAATTGGTTCTTGAAATAGTTCTGAGTAGGTTTATTGACGAATAGCCAGATACAAGCGGCGGTCAGGTTCTAAGCGATTGAGAATATTGTAATATAAGATATATTGCCCTAAAGCATTTTCTACAAAAATTATGACTAACCAAAGAAATGCTCCTCCTGCTGTTGATTATGCACCCCTGGAATTACAACGGGAATTAATTGCTATGCAAGAATTAACGATTGAGGATTTGTTAACTATTGGTCAAAGTCAAGTTCCCGAAATTCAACAAGAACTACATTTACAACTTTTAGAGAAAAATCAAACTAATCAATTAAGTGAATCAGATAGATTATTGTTGCGATCGCTGCGAGTGAGTGCTGATTACTTAATGTTGAAAAAAGCATACTCTTATGCAGTTTTAAAATGGAAAGGCTATTCTATTCCAGATTTTGAGCAATTAGTAAAGTAATAGCAGTGCCATCTATCCCTAAATCTATTCGTCAACAAGTCATTAATGAAGCTGGATATAGATGTGAATATTGCTGCACATCTAGCCGTTTAATAGGTATGCCATTAGTAATGGATCATATTTTACCCACTTCATTAGGGGGAAGTGATGAGCGAGAAAATTTATGTGCTTCTTGTTATCGCTGTAATGAATTTAAAGGAGCAAAAATAACTACTAATGATCCTGTAACTAATGAATCTGTATTTTTGTTTAATCCTCGTCAACAAAGATGGTTAGACCATTTTGAGTGGGCAAATGGTGGTACTCATATTATTGGGATAACTCCTAGTGGAAGGGCAACGGTTTTAGCTTTAAGGTTAAACAATGAAGATATTGTACAAGCTAGAGCAATTTGGATTAGTTTAAATTGGCATCCTCCTAACGATTAATGATGCGGATATTTTTGGCTTTCATATCATACAAAAAACTTGGCGATTATAAATAGCCTTCAACTTCAATCGAGATCAAATACAAAAAATTTAATTAAACAGATGCAAAACCAGTAAACTGCCGGACATAAGGTGATCTAAAACCTAAAACAATATCTGTTGTCGGCACACCTAATTCTACTAATTGATTAGCTATTCCTTCTTCAGTCAAATCGCGCTGAATCCAAATTTTTCCATCCTTAATACTAATATGAATTGGGCAGCCATACACTCTTTCTTCATCATTCCATCCCACATATAATAATAAATAGCGATCGCGTTCTTTATCAAAGACAATTTCAGTATTTTCTAAATCTTCCTGGGGTTGCTCATTTGCATATTTATAGATGATACTTTTCACTAATTCCTGATAATCTTATTTTTCCATAATACTATCTCCTGTTTCTGAACATGAAAAACCAATAATTTGATTTCATACCGTTCCAATACACTTTGAATAAAATAATCTATAAAAAACTCTTGGTAGATATCTTTAGCTATTGCCAAGTATAATACTCGATCAGAGTCCTTCTGCTCCAATGCTACTTTGTAGTTCAAAAATTGACCAACATCTGTATGAAATTCTGATATTGCTGACACCCCAATAAAACTTTTTACCTCTACTGCTATTTTTTGCTCATCTTTCTCAGCCGAAATTAACTTTTGCGCTCCCATGTCTATTTTAATTCTAATTTGTTCACTGAGTTTAAAAAACAAGGGATCATGCGTAATTTTCCAGCCATCTTTTTCTAAGGCTACTTTCACAGTATTATGAAAAATGTCTTTTGCTGACATGATATACAAAAAAAATCAAACAGATGCAAAACCAGTAAACTGTCTCACATGAGGCGATCTAAAACCTAAAACAATATCCGTTTTCGGTACTCCTAACTCTACTAATTCATTAGCAACTCCTTCCTCAGTCAAATCTCTTTGAATCCAAATTTTTCCATCATTAATATCAACATGAATCACCGAACCATAAGTCCGTTTTTCACCTTCCCAACCTAGATGAATTACTAAATAGTGATTTTTTTGATTATCAAATATTAATTGTATGTCCGTTCCCTTGGCTAAATGACTTTCTGTATGTCTTGCTAATACTGTCTGTACTAATTCAGGATAATTCATTCCTTCCATAAAATAATCTCCTCTTTGCTACTTTCAAATATCAATAATTTTAATTTATGTTCAGCAATTATTTCTTGAATCATAGGTATCAGAAAAAAAGCTGTATATATTTCATAACTAATTGCTAAATATAAAATACGATCAGGTTCTTCTTTTCTTAAAATAGAACGGTAATTAAGTGTTTGTCCTAAAGCTGTATGAAATTCACTAATCGCTGATTTACCGAAAAAAGATTTTATTTCAACTGCTATTTTTTCTCCTTCTTTTTCTGCTCCTAAAAGTCTTTCTGCTCCTAAATCAAGACGAAATTCTATAGTATCTACTATAAATATTAAAGGATCATCAGTAATTAACCAACCATCTTTCTCTAAAGATAAACGAACAGCGTTATGAAAGAAATCCTTCGCTGACATAGAAACAATAAATTAAAAATCTAAACCGATGCAAACCCAGTAAAATGTCTCACATAAGGGGATCTAAAACCCAAAACAATATCTGTTTTCGGCACACCCAACTCTACTAATTGATGAGGAATTCCTTCTTCTGTAAAATCCCTTTCAATCCAAATTTTGCTATCTTTAATACTAATATGAATGGGAAACCAATAAATTCTTTTTTCATCTTTCCATCCTGTAACCAATAATAAATAAACATCCCTCTCAGTATCAAAAACAATTTCGATATTTTCTGATTCTTCTACACATTCTTCTTGTGCATACTTTTGAATGAAATTTTTAACTATTTCTCGATAATCTAATTTATCCATAGCAATATTTCCTCCCTTTTTGCATCAAACACTAATAACTTAATTTCATAAGTTTGTAAAACAGTTTGAATAAAAGAATCTAGAAAAAATCCTTCATATATATCTTGAGATATCGCTAAATATAATATTCTTTGAGGATCTTTCTGCGTTAATACTACTTTATAATTTAAAAACTGGCCAATGGCTAAATGAAATTCGAAAATTGCTGAAAGTCCTATAAAACTTTTTACCTCTACCGCTATTTTTTTATTATCTTTCTCCGCAGTAATTAACTTTTCTGCACCTAAATCTATTCTCACCTTAACTTTTTCAGTAAGTTCAAAAGACAAAGGATCATGAGTAATTTGCCAATTCTCCTTTTATAAAGCTATTTTAACAGTATTATGAAAAACATCCTTCGCCGACATAAAAAGTTAACCTAATACTTTGTGTTAAATTATACTTGATTCTTTAACATCACTAAATAGCAAAAAAAGGGATAAGCTCAAAAGCCTATCCCCCAAAAAATCAATTAATCAATGTATCAAGTTCCAGTAGTCCAGGAATTGATGTACTCAATTTGATCTGGTGTTAGGGTATCAATCCTAATTCCAATAGCTTCCAACTTCAACCGAGCAATTTCTTGATCCACATCAATGGGAATTGAGTGCAAACCAGGTTCTAACTTACCTTTATTCTTCACTAGGTATTCAACAGCTAAAGCTTGGTTAGCAAAGCTCATATCCATAACCGCGCTGGGATGTCCTTCAGCCGCAGCCAGGTTAATCAAACGTCCTTGTCCGAGAACGACAACTGATTTACCAGTTGTCAACTTATACTCTTCAGTGAAAGGACGAACTTCCTTGATTTCTTTAGCTTGAGAAGCCAAGTATTTCAAGTCAAGTTCAATATCAAAGTGACCGGAGTTACAAACGATCGCACCGTCTTTCATCACATCAAAATGTTCAGCGCGAATTACGTGCTTGTTACCAGTAACTGTGATAAACAAATCACCAACTTTAGCAGCTTCTGCCATTGGCAAAACGCGGAAACCATCCATCACAGCTTCAATTGCCTTGATGGGGTCAATTTCGGTAACAATCACGTTACCACCCATACCACGGGCGCGGAGGGCTGTACCTTTACCACACCAGCCGTAACCAACTACGACAATGTTTTTACCAGCCAGCAGAATATTTGTGGCGCGGATAATCCCGTCTAGGGTCGATTGACCAGTACCATAGCGGTTATCAAAGAAGTGCTTGGTATCAGCATCGTTGACGTTGACGGCGGGGAAGGTGAGAACGCCATCTTTGAACATGGCGCGGAGGCGCACAATTCCGGTTGTGGTTTCTTCAGTGGTGCCAATCAAATCAGCAATTTGGTGTTGGCGCTCTTGGATTAATGTCGCAACCACATCGCTACCGTCATCAATGATGATGTTGGGGCGGTGATCTAGGGCGATTTGGACGTGGCGGCTATAAGTTGCGTTATCTTCGCCTTTTTGAGCAAAGACGGGAATTTCATGATCGACGACGAGGCTAGCGGCTACGTCATCTTGCGTTGATAAGGGATTGCTAGCAATTAAAAGCGCGTCTGCACCACCGGCTTTCAGAGCGATCGCCAAATGTGCTGTTTCTGTTGTAATGTGGGCGCAAGCGACAAGGCGTAAACCAGCGAAGGGCTTTTCTTGGGCAAAGCGATCGCGGATTTGCCGCAAAACTGGCATTTCGCGTCCAGCCCATTCAATGCGCTGTCTTCCCAAGGCAGCTAGGCCGAGGTCTTTAACCTCGTGCTTTAATCGGGGAGAAATTGCGGTCATCAAAAATTTCCTCAAAAAATTAAAAAAGGTACGTAAAATTTACGCCCTCTACTAGGTTATTCTACTACTGGCAATTTTTGCTTGAAAGAAAGCAAATTAGTAGTTAATATTCCTCAAAACTAGCATAATGTCAACTTCATCCCCAGGTTCTTCTTTTTTGTTTTATCTTTAGTAGGAGTGAAACTCTTCTCAGCCTTAATTACTGATTATAAATACATTGTCATCTGTCTAAAGATAGATAAAAAGCAAAAAACATCAAAATTTCATCATCTCCAGGGAAAACCTTAACTTTAGATAGGTACATCTACCCAAAGTAATTACGGAGGATAGTTATAGAAGTAGTCACTAGTAGATTTTACTCAAGGAGGTGTTTGAGTGCGATTTCAATTTTTGGCGATCGCTAGTTCAATGGCCATAACCGTTGTGTCTGTGCCAAAAGCCACAGCCCAAATTCCTTTTTTACCGCAGCTGCAAGCTCCCACCAGTGTGAGTAATGATTCAAATAATCGAGTTGTTTCAGGCTGGATTTATTTAGATGGTCGTCGGTTATTTCAGATAGCAGCATCAAAAGCCAACTTTCCTGAGCGTTCAGAAGATATTCAAAAGAAGTTGCACAAAATTGGCCAAAATTACTTTCAGTCACCAGCAAAAACAGCAGTCAAAGTAGAAGTTCGGAAAGTAAACGAACTACCAGTAATTTATGTCAACGGTCAATATCTGATGACCATCACTTCTGAAGATGCTGGACTGCGACAGGTAGATATATCGACATCGGCAAATCAAGTGGCCGAATCGTTACAAGAAGACTTGCAACAAGCAAAGCAAGAAAGACAAACTCAATTTTTAATCGACCAAGGTAAAATTGCTGCGGGCATCGGATTGGCAATGATTGTCATGAGTTGCGGGGTATATAGTTGGCAACAGCGCTCCAAAAAGAAATTATTAGACCCCCTTTCCTCGCAACCCCCCAGAGGAACTCTAAACTCCCCAATTTCACCAGCAGTAGCAGCAGCTCAACCAATTGCAACACAACTGAATCAACGCCAAAAGCAGCATCTCCAAGAAGTCAAAAGACGATTGTTTGAGCTAAGTCAAGCCGGAATTTGGGGAGGTGGAAGCTTCTTGATTTTGGGTCTATTTCCCTATACACGAGGGTTTCAGGTAGGAATTCTCACAGCCGCCCAATTTCCTTTGCGATTAGGTGTTGTGTTCCTAGTAACCTATGTAGCGATCCGTTTGACCTACGCCTTAATTGAGCGCTTCACCAGCAGTCTAATCAGCAGTGGTGCTTTATTGACTCCAGAAAGTTCTGAACGGCTGCAACTGCGAGTTTCCACATTTTCTGGCGTAACTAAAAGCATTGCTACTGGTATCTGCATCGGAGTAGGCTTCTTACTAGCACTGGTGTCCTTGGGGATAGATATTGTTCCCTTGCTAGCGGGTGCCAGCTTAATTGGTGTTGCAGTGTCTCTGGCCTCGCAAAACTTAATTAAAGATGCGATTAACGGTTTCCTGATCATTCTAGAAGATCAGTATGCTTTAGGCGATGTGATTAGTGTTGGAGACGTGGGAGGCTTAGTAGAAAATCTGAATCTGCGGATGACCCAAGTCCGGGATTCTGAAGGGCGCTTGATCACAATTCCCAATGGTGAAATTAAAGTTGTTGCCAATCTTTCTAATCGTTGGTCACGAGCCGATTTAACGGTTCCCATCGCTTACCAAGCCGATGCAGAACAGGCTTTGAAGTTGATCGAAACTGTTGCTGACAAGATGAGTCAAGAAATGCAATGGCAGCATCAAATTTTGGAACCACCGCAAGTTTTGGGAATAGATCAATTTGGCGATCGCGGTTTGATTATTCGGGTCTGGATTAAAACACAGCCTCTCAAACAATGGGATGTCGCACGGGAGTTTCGCCGCCGCCTAAAAATCGCATTAGATCAAGCCGGAATTTCTATTTCTGTGCCTCAACAAGCAATTTGGGTTAATGATGATCATTTGTTAAATTTTCAGGGGAATGGCAAAGCTGATTAGAAATGCGAATCAGGCTCATGTCCTCTTCAGCGCTGATTCTTGCTGGAACTAGATGATCAAATAGAACAGACTCAAGGGGAAACTTATATTATTCTGTCAGAGAAATAGTGGGGTCGTCCATGAAGAAACTGATCCGGCGGATTAAGACATTGTTCCGACGTATCTTCAAGAGGTTTTCAGCTAATTCTCAGCAGACATCGCCTCAATCTTCACCCTTGAATTCTCGCCCATTAGACACATCTATTCCCAGTGTTTCTCCCCGATGGGAGTCTGGTTTGCTGCTTGTGTGTTCACAATGTGCAAACGAACAATCCGGCTCAACGGCTTCCGAAGACTTAGAGAATTGGTTGAAATCTCGTCTAAAATTTGAGGGATTATGGGGTGAATTTCGGGTTGTTAGCACCAGTTGTTTAGGGGTTTGTCCACGGATGGGCGTTACTGTCGTTCTTGTAAGTAATAGAAGTGGCGGTAATAGTCCATGCTTAATTGTAAATCCCCAGAGCGATCGCGAACTTCTCTACTCATACATCAAACAGAATAAAGAGTGACTTCAAAGGTTTGCTAACACTAAGATTAGGATATTTTATTCACTAAATTATTGAATGCAAAACTGTGTTTTATATCGCACCAAATTTCGGTTACAGCTATTTTCAGGTAAATAGACCACGCGGGTAGGGGCACAGCATTGCTGTGCCCCTACGACAGATGTGGTTCAAATACATGATTTCTGCTGTAATTGAGAAAAAAAGGGGTGAATATTTGAATTCACCCCTCATGGCTATTTCGTTCTAGACAGAAACCGCCTAGAACTCAAGTTCAGGGCTAATAGCTAAAGTCCGTTGAAACGGACTTTAGCCTTTTTTTTAGTATTACCAAGGTAGACGTAGGTTGGGTGGAGCGGAGCGCAACCCAACTAATTATCAGGATGTTGGGTTACGCTTTGCCTCCACCCAACAAAGCAATTTTTTTGCAACATTAAAGCCATGACAGTCCACTACAAGACTACCGATATTTTTTCAGAAATCAAATATGATTCCTATAGTACCATTCATGTCTGAACGATTACTATTTTAAGCGAGGTATATTTGGTATTACCAAGGTAGTTGAGGAATTAGCGCTTCGGGCATTAGTGCTTGAGGAAGCAGTCGTTGGGGAACTGAGGTTCAAGAAATCGATGAGTTTAAGGGTACGATTACGAATTTTCCAGCGTCCATTTTTGTTTACAACTTGATCTTCATAAGTGCCATTAGCAACATCAATGCTGGTTTCCGAACGTTTGTGAGTTGCATGGAGATAAGAGGTCATCGATGCTTTATTATTTTCAACTGAAATGTTTATCGTACCCATCAAGTGTTGGGTAGCTGTATAACCATTTCCTTGGAATACTGAATAGACAAAATCTGCCCAAGAATCTGTCCCATAGTTTGTTTGAGTTGCCCCATCAGGAAAAATGGCAGTGAGGACTGCATCTTGAGTAAAACAATCCCGATAAATATTCTTTCCTTGTTGGAGATTTCCTCTACCAATAGCATCAGTTCCCAGCGCGTAACAGGATGTTAATTTTTGAATTTCAAATTCCGCATTAGGTTGAGCTGCACTTGCTAGTTCAAACTTACCTCCAATAAACAGCACAAAAGTGACTGCAAGCACAATTAAAGTTATGCGATTTAACAGAAAGGAAATAGCCTTTGAAACTATTCCCCCATTTTCTCTTCTTTTTTCCACAGGATAAGCACCTTAATTTTGACGATTTTCGCATCTTGTAACTGGCTGCAAACTCACATTTTTGCTGAATATTTTAGCTTATTAAAACAGGCTAAAATTAGTGCAGGTTAAGCTAGAGCTTACCTGCACTTTCAGCGAAAAATTTATTTCTTATTAAAGGATGAAGCTAGCACAATAATTGATGTATACAATCAGTTATAACAGGTAATTGTTAAGTTTGTAAGTGCTAATTGTAACTATATTTATGTTGATTTGATTAAGTAAGAGCGTACATCTGTAATACCATTTCACACAAACCCTGATACATATAGATTTCTCGTAGGGGCACAGCATTGCTGTGCCCCTACCAACGTATTTGTATGATTATTAAAGTAAAACGGTATAAGCCCCTACAGCCAATTCATGTGTTACAAAAATTGTTGAAAATGGTATAAGATAATTTATCTCTTGAGCAACGCAATATAGACACAAATTTTCGCGTCTATATTGAATCATATTGTGCTATAAGAGATTATTCTCCCAAAATGGGAATAGAAATTATAAATTGTGTTCCTTGTCCCAAGACTGATTCACAAATCAAACTTCCACCATGATTTTCTACTATAATTTGCCGACTAATAGATAATCCTAATCCCGTACCTTTTCCTACGCATTTAGTAGTAAATAAATTCTCAAAAATAGAGGTTTTAATTTCTTCTGTCATTCCTTTGGCATTATCTTGAATCTTAATCACCACATTTTCAGTCTCTAGTTGTAGATAAGTTTCAATGGTAATAATATTAGGATATGTTTCTTGAATTTCTAAAAAACCACGACCGATATTTGCTTCTTCTAAAGCATCAATTGCATTTGCTAGAATATTCATAAACACCTGATTCAATTGTCCCAAATAGCATTTGACTGATGGAATATCTGCATAATCTTTAATTATTTTAATGGCGGGACGATTATGATCAGCTTTTAGACGATGCTGTAAAATAAACAAAGTACTATCAATACCTTCGTGGATATTAGCTAATACTTTATAGGTAGTATCAGCACGGGAGAAAGTACGGAGAGAAGTACTAATATTACGAATGCGCTGTGTCCCCACTGTCATACCATCAATCATTTTTGGTAAATCTTTTAGCAGGAAATCTATATCTATTTCTTCGGCTTTTTCTTCAATTTCTACACCAGGATTAGGGAATTTTTCTCGGTACAGTTGAAGATAGTCTATTAAATCTTTAACAATATCTTTGGCTTGGGCGATACTACCTGTAATAAAACCAATGGGGTTGTTGATTTCGTGTGCTACACCTGCAACTAAATTTCCCAGAGAAGACATTTTTTCACTTTGGATAAGTTGTAGTTGCGCCTCTTGTAAATCTTTTATCGATTGTTCTAATTCCCTAGATTTTTCTTGCGCCCTTGTGTACAAACTGGCATTTTCTATGGCAATCGCCATTTGAGAAACTAAAACTTTTAATACCTCTACTCTTTCTGGAACAAAAGCTCCTGATGATAACTGATTTTCTAAATAAATAATACCCGTAAGCTGTGATTGGTACATAATCGGCAAACAAAAGATTGATTTTGTTTGAGATTTCTGAATATAGATATCAAAGTTAAAAGGTTCTGCAACTGTGGCATCATTTAATACAAGATATTGCTGAGTTCGGAAAACGTAATTAATCACAGAGAGCGGTAAATCCTGATAGTTTTCAACAGGAATAGAGCGTAAAACTGTCACCACATCGTCAGCAGCATTTCCAGAAGCTTCGATATATAGGTGATTATCTTTAAGTAGGAGTAGTACTGCTTTCTGTGCGGCAGCGTTTTCTAGTAAAATTTTGATCAGCTTGCCCAATAAATTCTCTAAAACAATTTCATTAGTAATCGCTTGTGAAAACTTGATGAATGCATTAAAATCTAGAAAATCGCTCAAGGTGCTATTGGTAGTAGTGCTAGTGGTAAGATGAATTGTATCTATTTTTGAAGTAGTATTTTCTATAGTAGTAGTTTGTCCTACTAGAAAAATATACTTTGATTCTAAGTGTTTAACTTTAGCGATCGCACCCCAACGAATATAGGCATAATATGCTTTAGTTATATAAGCTTGATGGATTAACTCTTTACCTAGAGATTGATAAAATTTTCCAGCTAACTCATAGGCTAAAGCTTCTTCTTGGAGAAAACCATTTTCTTGAGATTTGGCAATAGAGTTATCATAATAGTCCATTGCCTCAAGCTTTTGACCTAAAACCTGATATCGTTCTGCCTCCACGAGATAAAATCTATGTAAGTGATTCACGGGAGCATGAGTAGCCCAGAGTTCCATCTTTTGCTGATTAGCTTCGACTTTTTCCAGAATAGCTTGCCGATCAGACTCTTTAGCAGTATGATAGATTGCTAAGTGGGCTAAAGAATCGTAGAAGTAGAACAGTGGAACAACAAACAACCCTGTAACGCCACCTAAAGATTTTTCTGCGATCGCAGCATTTTCTACAGCTTTAAAATACTCCCCAAATAAGTAAGAGAGCATTAATTTATTAACAAATAGATGGTTAATTGTATAAAGGTCATTTACTTGCTGATGAATTGGCAGCATACTTTGCTCGTCGTAGGCTTCCCCAATTAAACAGTCAACATTTTGCGAATTTCCTTTCAAGTTCAAAACTGTTTGCAAATATACTAAGTTCCAAGTTAAAGCTACTTGTTGCTTGATTTTTTTCAGCGAATCACAATAAGCCATCAGTTCTTTTTCGAGAACCCAAAGTTCCTTACCCATCCAAAATGAATGATAGGGATAAATGTAACCACAATAGCCAGCATATTCTAAATCTCCGGTTTCCAGACCACTAGAATACCCTGCCATTGATGATGTTAATGTCTCTCTAATATGCTCTTTCCAATGCATAACATGGGCGCTAACAACCGTTAGAATCTTAGCCTTAAGTTCTTCAGCATTAAATTGTGACACCAAACTAGAAGCTAATTTCCCAAATTCATAGCCAGAATCAATTTCTCCTTGAACTCCACAAAGAAGTAATCCATAAAGACTATAACCATAGGCAGATACAGCCGTATTCCCATACTTTAAGGACAAATTGACCATTTTAGAGACAATAATTGGCATCATTGCAGGAGCAGTTTGAAAAGCTGCGGGGAGAACTCCCATTAAAATTCTCATAGCTGCAATCTTGTTAAGATCAGTCATTAATGGTAAGTTAATTAAATCTGCAATGACTTTCCCTTTCAAAGAAGCAGAAATTTCATCCATCCCCTGCTGAATATCAGTTGATGTCGGTTCATCTTGAAAACTTATTCCTAACAATTGCAGAATTGATACTGCTATCTGAATGGCTTTCAGTTGCTTGCTTTGAATTATAGAAGCGATAATCTGTACTTCATAGACTTTCACTTTATCTAAAAGGGTTTTGGCTTGTTGCTGCACTACCTCAGCCCATTGCTGCATCTGCTCAAAATCACCGCCCAGATAGGCTACCTCTGCGGCTCCTTCATATAAACCTATAGTTAAGCTATATTCAGTTTGCCAAGGGTCTATATTTAAAAGTTCTATCCCATTTGTGAAGTATTTAAGAGCAGCTTCGTAAGCTGTAGAAGCTTTAGCTTTTCGCCCTGCAATTAAATTTAATCGTGCCAATTCAGTTTTTTCAGATTGCTCTATCAGGTTAACAATACCGACATTCAACTGATTGACGATATCAAAAATATTAGCTTCTATTTCCTCCTTCGGTATATTTTTAAGAAGTAATTGGCCTATTTTTAAATGAGTCGATTTCTTCAGTTCTTCTGGAATTAACGAATATGCTGCTTGTTGTACTCTGTCATGCAAGAACTTGTAACCCACCCGTGAAGTATCGAAATTTAAATTAACCGCTTCTTCTTGATTAAAAACTAAAGGAATACGGTAAGCTTCACTTAAAGGCAGAATTAATCCCGCTTGCAAAGCCGAGTGTAATTCATTTGCTGTCAAAGAAGGTGATTTTTCATTAACTATCGATAAAATATCCAGACTAAATCTGTCACCCACACAAGCTGCTAATTTTAAAACATCTTGGGTAAACTTTGGTAGTTTTTCAACTCGGCTGGCAACTAACTCAACTACATTTTTATCAGTAATTCCAATTGCTTGTATATCCTCTATACTCCATTGCCACTTAGCATTTGCAAAGTCAAATATTAACAGCTTTTCTTGATGAAGTGCCTGAATTAGTTGTGTTATGAAAAATGGGTTTCCACCCGTTTTGTTACAAAGTAATTCAGCTAGTTGAATAATTTTATTCTTAAAAATTCTGCTTTCTGCATCATGAGTAAACTCTGCTTGTTGTAGAGTTTCAGCAACTAGATTAGTCACATTATCTAAATTTAAAGGTTGCAAAACAAGATTATTAACAACCGTGCCACTATTCTTAATTTCTTCTATTTTTTGGATTAAAGGATGTGCCGGACTAACTTCATTATCTCTATATGCCCCAATAAATAATAAATATTTGCTGTCGGTATCAGTTATGAGCAGTTGGATTAAATTTAAGGTGGCTGAATCTGCCCATTGCAAATCATCTAAAAAAATGACTAAGGGGTGTTCTTTTTGAGTAAAAACTTGGATAAATTCTTTAAAAACATGATTGAAGCGGTTTTGTGATTCTGTTGCCCCAATTTTGGCAACTTCCGGCTGTGTACCGATGATTAATTCTACTTCTGGAATTACGTCAGTAATAACTTTTCCATTTGTTCCTAAAGCGGATAATATTTTATTACGCCATACTTCTATTTTTTCATTATCCTCTGTCAGCAAATACTGGATTAGATAAGCAAAAGCTTGAATTAAAGAAGCATAAGGTATATTTCGTTTTAATTGGTCAAACTTCCCAGAAATAAAGTACCCTTGTCTGCGAGTAATGGGTTTATTAACTTCGTTGACTAAAACTGATTTGCCAATACCAGAATAACCAGAAACTAGCATCATTTCACTAGTTCCAGATGTAATGCGTTCAAATGCAGCTAAGAGTTGATTAACTTGTTCTTCACGTCCATATAATTTTTGAGGGATTAATAACTGGCTCAAGATATCTAAACGACCTGGAACAAAATCATTAATTTTACCCTTGGTTTCTAACTGGTTGAGACATGATTCTAAATCTGCTAATAATCCTGTAGCACTTTGATATCTGTCTTCCGCATTTTTTGCCATCAGCTTCATCACAATTTCAGAGACGGCGGTAGGAATTTGTAAATTTAATGATTGCGGGTTTATCGGCTGAACAGCAATATGACTATAAACTATTTCTAGGGGATCTTGGCTAAAAAATGGTGTTTGGTCAGTGAGCATTTCATATAAAGTCACACCAAGAGAATAAAAGTCAGTGCGATAATCGAGAATACGATTCATTCTCCCAGTTTGCTCAGGAGACATATAGGCAAGTGTGCCTTCAACGCAGTTAGGGTTATTAAATTGGGGATTTTCCTTATTCAGGCGGGAGGCTATACCAAAGTCGGTGAGTTTAACAATACCTGTCTGAGAGTTAATGATGATGTTACTAGGTTTGATATCTTTATGAATAATCTGCTTCTTATGCAAATAATCTAAAGCTTTAGTCAGTTGAATAGCAATGTTTAAATGCTTAATTAAGTCAAGTTTTTCTGTTTCTAGCAGTTTATCTAAAGACTGGCCACCAAAGTCTTCTAACAACAGTCCCAAACGATTTTCAAAGGTTTCTAGACTAATAGCTTTAACTATATTCGGATGGTCTAAACCTTGCTGAATTTGATACTCATTTTTCAGGCGAGTAAAGGCTTCGAGGGTAGGATATTGATTTTTAAGCAGCTTGAGGATAACTCGCTGTTGCGTCTTTGGTGTTTGTGTTTGATAAATAATTGTTTGAATTCCTTCGTGGAGAGTCGAGTTGATTTGGTATCCAGTACGATTTGGCATTGATTTTTGACTATAAAGTTACAAAATTAGCATCACCCCCCGTTCCATCGTGAAAGGGGTTCTAGTTTAATTATTCCCAGTGTTAGAAAATTATTAACATTGGATTCCGTATCCAAGGGTTGTAAATTAAAAAGCGATTATTCCCTTGTAACGGAAACCTCACATCTTGCACCTAGCCGTGGCGATTAGAAATCGCGGCTATACAAACGAAGTCCACCTCCGTGGACTAAGAGAAAATCAAAGGTTTTTAACAACCCACGGAGGTGGGTTTCGCCTGTGTAGCCGCGACTTCCAGTCGCCTGGTGCAAGATATAAGGAAACCCGACTGTAACTTTACGCCAACCGCAGATAAGGACACTTTTGTAAAAACCCAGATGCCTTATTCTCGGCATCTAGGTTATGAGTATGTGCTGGCGTAGGTCGAATAATGCCACCATATAGGTCATCTAACCCGTAGGGAGTAAAAAATTGCCATTGGTTTTGGGCATCTAGTCGAACTCCCACAGCAGTAGCAGTGTGCAGCCAATCTGCGATCGCATCCTCTGTACTAGTATAAGGTCTGCTGCCAAGCCGCCAACGAGCAAAACTGGCTTGATTTTTGACATCAAACTCGTCATGAGGAAACAGTTTTGTGAGAGTCACCTTTGCTGCTAGTTCTTGGGAACGATTCCCCTCTATATCAAAGAACGCAATATCAAAATCTTTAATACCTAACCCACAATTATCGCCAAAAATTGAATGCCAAACGGTGTTTCGGACTGCACCTCCGGCTAACCACCAGTTAGGTAGATTTAGTTGTGCGATCGCTCTTAATACTATATCAATACGTGTATCAGCTAAAATCATCTGTAGACGAGTGTTACTATTCATATCAAATTCCTGGGATTGTCAACTAGAAGGTGAAAATATTATCATTCACATCTCACTAAGCTTACGGTGTTGATAGTCCTGCGGTGACACTTGGCGGGTCAATGTTTTTAGGGTAACTGCTGAAGTCATAGTATAAAACAGGAGTCGGAATACAGAATTCACCAATTTTGAATACTCTACTTATAAAGGGATAGAGTTTTAAGGCGAGAATATTTTGATTTTTTTCGCTTGACTTCGGGCGAGGTTTTAACCAATATTCATCATCCACTCGTACAGAATTCAATTCTGAATTCTGACTCCTGAGTTCTGAATTCTTCTTATAAAGAGAACAGGGTTTTACGGAAGGTTAAATTGTGAATTTAGAATTTAGAATTTTTATTTATGGAAGATTTATTTGCGCGGCTAGAACGCACACTCAATCCTGAACTGCCTTCCTTAACAGAGTCACAACAACAACTTCTACAAGAACTCAGCATTGATGAAAATCAACCCGGTACGATTCTGCATGACTTTCAAACTCTGATAGATTTCTTACAACCAAATGGAGTGGAAGTTAGTAGTGTTAATAACCTTCTACCGCTAAAAATACTATCAGAACTTAATTCTCAGTTAAGTCACCCAATTGAAACTAAACTCAAACGCCCCGTACAGAAATCATACCCCTACATTAATGGACTATATCTGTTATTACGCAGTTCTGGGTTAGCCCAAATTAGATCGCAAGGTAAGAAGCAAATTTTAGTATTAGACGCAGCCACCTTAGAATCATGGTCAAATCTCAACCCAACAGAACGCTATTTCAACTTATTAGAAGCTTGGTTAATTTGGGGAAATAATGAAATTTTGGGTGAGCATCAAGACTCATTCGGTAATTTATTTAGATGCATTCAACTTTGGCCTCGCGTTCCAGATAAAGGTTTAGAATTTCCTAAATATGAAAACCAACACGATATTAGTTATTACCCCGGACTGCATAACGTTGCTTTGTTAGAGTTATTTGGATTGTTATCTATCAAACATGGAAAACCACAAGAAGGCAAGGGGTGGCGCATTACTAGTTTACAACGCTTACCCTTTGGTGATGCTCTGTTGCAATTACTCTTTCCATTGGGTATACGAGGAGAATTACAGGATGAGGTAAATGTGACTTTTGGAAAATTACAGTCACATTTTCAACCATTTTTTCCAGAATGGGAGCATAATTTACTTGTTCCCAAGCAAGGCTTTACCGATGGTATATATATTTTTAAAGTGTTCATTTCTAAGGCTTGGAGACGCATTGCCATACCAGCGAAAAAACCATTAAGCTGGCTAGCAGAGACAATTCTCGATGCTTTTGACTTTGATTACGATCACCTGTACGAGTTTAGTTATAAAGACCATTTTGGTCGCATAATCAAAATCGGTCATCCCTATATGGAAACACCCCCATTTGCAGACCAAGTGCAGATTGGTGATTTGCCTTTAGAACCCGGTGCTAAAATGACCTATCTTTATGATTTTGGTGACAACTGGAAATTTGATGTGCAGTTAGAAGCAATTAATCCACCTGATAACAAAATCAAAAAAGCAAAAATTTTAGAAGTTCACGGAAATGCACCTCAACAGTATTGGAGTGAGGATGATGAATTGGATGAAGATGATGGATAAGGAAGATTTAGGGAGGCGTGGAGAATTAAAATTTTCTTATCGTAAATTAAAGGGTTTAAGACCCCTACATCTACATATAGCACCCATTTCGGTCGGGGTTTAAATCCCCCGAAGTTGCCACAACGGGGGGAACCCCCGCAAGGCACTTCTCTTCGTCTGAAATGTCTTGAATTTTGAATTTTGAATTTTGAATTTTGAATTTTGAATTGTTAAGTCCCCGTGTTTTTTGTTTGTGTCTGCTACAACCAGCTTTAAGATTGAGATAGCTTTAGTTACAATAAAGCAACACAAATTATCAGGAGATAAAACCTGTGAGTCTTCCATATACTGGAGGTTGTCAATGTGGACAGATTCGTTATGAAATTCATGCCCAACCGTTAACCCTTTACCTATGCCACTGCAAAGAGTGTCAAAAACAATCGTCTAGTGCCTTTGGAATGTCTCTCACAGTACTACGAGATGCTGTTGTAATTGTTCAGGGAAAACCGAAAGCTTGGACTCGGAAAAATGATAGTGGACGTGAAGTAAATAACCTGTTTTGTGGCGACTGCGGAACGCGATTGTTCCATGAACGGACTTACAACTCAAATACTATCAATGTCAAAGCCGGAACCTTAGATGATACAAGTTGGTTACGCCCAGTGGGTAACATTTGGACACGCAGTGCCCAGTCATGGGTGATAATTTCAGACCAATTGCTCAACTATGACGGGCAACCAGAGGATAGGCAGCCTTTATGGGAAAAATGGAAACAACAACATCCATAAATGCACAACTCCCGATATCAGACATCATACCTCTGGCACTTAAACCAACGCTCTCGGTTGGTAGTCTAATTCATGACTATAGCAAAGGAGATAATAATAAATTTTTACTGGTAAACTACTTTAATGAACATATTAAATTATTTAAAACAGTAATAGTAAACCCAAATTATAAGTTCAGCTTGTGTATCATATATATTTCTACTTGTCTGCAAATCATTAATAAAGCTAACACACTATTAATATTTCACATGAAAACTTACTGGACATTTCCAATCAAGTAATTTAAGTGAAATTAGATAAGTAAGACGATTTTGGTTCATTCTCAACACTTTTAACAGTTATTTCTAGACAAGCTTGATGAAAAACGATACACCGCACGAATTGAACCCAGACCAAGAAATTGGGCGCTTGATTGATGAGGTAATGTCTTCATCTCTGACTGATGAACAGTACCGCAAAAAGATGCAGCGACGCAAAGAAGTCCAAGATAAGCGCATCGCAGAAGCTGTACCAGAAAAAGGGTTAATTATTGTAAATACTGGTAACGGTAAGGGTAAAACTACTGCGGCTTTAGGGATGGTGTTACGATCGCTAGGTCACGGGTATAAAGTAGCGATCGTCCAATTCATCAAAGGTAGCTGGGAACCTTCCGAAAAAAGGGTTTTCAGCTATTGGGAAGACCAGATAGAATTTCACGCAATGGGCGAAGGCTTTACCTGGGAAACTCAAGACCGCGATCGCGATCTCGACAAAGCTAGCGCCGCCTGGGAGAAATCATTAGAATATATCCGCAACCCAGACTTTCAGCTGGTCTTGTTAGACGAAATCAATATCGCCCTGAAAATGTCTTACTTACCAGTAGAAGACGTTTTAGCAGGTTTGGCGCAAAAACCAGCTAACAAACACGTTATTCTCACAGGTAGAGGCGCACCGGCTGCTTTAATTGAGCGTGCTGACCTCGTAACCGAAATGACCTTAGTTAAGCACCCTTTCCGCGATCAAGGTGTGAAGGCGCAACCAGGAATTGAGTATTAACTTGGAGATTATTTGCACATTTGCAATGTGCGGCGATCGCTAGCAGTGATAGAATTTAATCGGTAAAAGTCTTGCAGAGCCACCGAGTAAGCATAACTGCTTGATTCGTCTTCACCGACTTTAGGCAATCTACTGCTTGTAGCTACCTGATTCGACTGATTAGAGCTAGCTTCATTTGCTGAACCATTAACCGTCATCGCCAACTCTCCTGATGGGTTGAGTGTACCCTGAAAACAATTAAACTCTGATTGCGGCATATACAATGCACCCGTTACCTTCTCCTGCTGCTTTTGAAATATGATGTAAGCTTGACCAAGCTGGTTTGGTTTTGGGGATTGACCATAGAGATAAACCCCATCTTTTTCAGGAAAATTCGCTTGTGGTAAAACTCCCGCGCCTTTTGTCGCTCCCTGAGAACCTGGAACCAGCGCGGTGGTTGTAGTTTGTGTTTTTCCGATCTTATGGCCAAAAAGCTCTCTATCTCCAGAAGCGGCATTAAGTTGACTTCTCTGGTCTCGAACTCTTCTTAGCTGCGACAGAAGAGAGGGTTCGGAGCTTTTCTCAATTTGAGGCGATGATAATCGAGAATTTGTAAATGATACTACTTGAGTTTGCTTGGCTATAAAGCCCAAACCGAGAAGTAAGCCTAAGCCCGCGAGGGAAATTCCCCACTGACGGGGAGATAATAATTGATGAAGGTTGTTAAGCACCCTACTTCTCCTGTTAAAAAACTAACTAAGTTCTCTATAACTTACTTAAACTATAACCAAGTCTTAATTGTCAAAGACTCTGTTAACGACTTAATATTACTATTGTCCAAAAAAGAAAACTGTCAAAAAATAAAGTTTTCATTTAACTTATCAATCTTAGATTACCATCAGTTAGACTATTTATTCTTTATCCAATAGATTCATCCCATTGGGTGATGTTAATCACAAATTAAACCTTAGCTGAGTACTGAGTTTTGATGATAACTTTTTTTACTCAATTACGAGCAATAGTCCTACTGTCAAAACAATTGTGGTACTTGCAGCTAGTCCCGTAGATCGAGGAAGGCTGCGCCTAGACGTGAAAGTGCGTGAGATTGAGAAAGGGTTGCGACGGTGTAAATCTCGTGACCAAATTAACTTGCAATCTTGATGGGTTGTGGGGGTTTAGATAAAATCATCCCTCTGCCCAGGAACGATCAATTTGGATTTCCATCTGTGGGAAAATGGGTGATAATTAACTGTGGTGCAGGTTAATAATATTTACCCTATTCTATTCTATGACTGAAGATTTACTCAAGTCGTTTCAAGAAGCTTATCGCAATTTGGAACTGTTACCCTTAATTGAAGAGAATGATTTACGACGGTTTCGGGTAGAGTATGGCGAAGATACTATTGATGAATTGATACAGCTAATTGAAGATAGTCCCAATTCAGATGGGAAGGTTGTTTTCACGGGACATCGGGGATGTGGTAAGTCTACTTTGTTGGCGGAATTTAGCCGGAGAATAGAAGATAAATATTTTGTTGTTTTATTTTCTATTGCTGACACTATAGAAATGTCTGACGTAAATCATATTAATGTCCTTTTTTCTATTGCTGTTAATTTAATGTTGGAAGCGGAAGCGCGTCAAATTGATATTCCTGCTTCTACTAAAAATGCGATTGATAAATGGTTTGCTACCCGCGTTCGCACGGAAGAAACCAATATTGAAAGGGAAGCTTCTAAAGATTTTAATATATTGAAATTATTTAGTGTAAAATTAAAAGTTGACTCGAAAATTCGTTATGAACTAAAACAAGAATTTGAGCGCAAAATTTCTGAGTTAGTCGCTCAATTAAATATTATTGCCGCAGCAATTCAAGCGGTTACAAAAAAACAAATATTAGTAATTCTTGATGATTTAGATAAACTTGATTTAGCAGTAGTTAATCATCTATTTAAAGATAATATCAAAGCTCTTTGTTTGCCTGGATTTAGGATTATTTATACTATCCCCATTGCAGCTTTGCGGGAAACAGCACTCAAACCAACTATTGAAAATGAAACTAATGACCAAGTTGTAGTAATGCCTGTTTTAAAGTTATTTAAAAAAGGGGAGAGTCATTTAGCAAATGCTACACCATTTCCAGAAAACTTGAAGATTCTTTGTGAAATATTGACTAAACGAATCTCAAATAATTTACTCGAATCATCAACAGCAGAAAAAATAGTTTTAAATAGTGGTGGTGTATTGCGGGAATTAATTCGCATTTCTAATGAATGTTGTCGGATTTGTCTGCGGTTAATTCGCCGTAAACCAGAAGATAAAGTAATAATTAATGATGAAATTCTAGACCAAGCAATTAATAATATCCGCAATGATTTTGCTATGCCTTTAGGTAGTGTAGATTATCGAATCTTGCAAACAACTTATCAAAATTTTAAGCCAGAAGACCCGAAACAGCAAGAATTTCTCGACTTATTACATGGGCTTTATGTGCTTGAATATCGCAACCGTCAAAATTGGTATGATGTTCATCCTATTGTTGTCGAATTATTGCGTGAGGAGGGGTTAATTGATGACAGCCAATAATCAGAATAAAAATATTAACCCCGATCAAAAAAATCAAGATGCTTTTGATGATTTAATTGTCTCTATTGAAGCGGGAGAAGGTAAATTTAATTTACTTATTGGTGTTTGTGATAATGCTGATTTTCGGAATCAAATAATTGACCGCTATGAAACAGAATTAAAACCTCATTTTTGTACTTATAGTGTTACATTAGACGAAAAAGAACCTAATTTAAAAGCCGCTATTCAACAACTATTAGAAAAGGAAGAATGTCTACAACAGTATCAACCAGCAGTGATAACTGTCACGGGTGCAGAAAAGTTGCTTTTTCTCAGGCTAGGGGAAGAACAATCAGCACAAGAAAAGTTCTTTGGTTATTTGCAGTGGACAAGGGAAGCTTTGGGGAAATTTCCCTTTGCGATTGTCCTGTGGGTGACGCATCAATTGATGATTAATTTAATGAAAAAAGCGCCGGATTTCTGGAGTTGGCGTAATGGAGTATTTCGGTTTGTTTCCCATGCTAAAAATGTGATTTCTGCGAGAGAAGTTGAGGCGATACGTTTTGCGTTAAGAAGTACGGAATTAGAAAACTTTAATAGTGAGAATGAATATTTTTTACCCATTGAAGATTTACAAAGATTAATTCAGCAACTAGAACAGCAAAGCGAAATTAAAGACGCAAAATTAGCAAGTTTGTATATTACATTGGCGAACATTTACACACAGAGATTAGATAGAGGTGAAGCCCAGGACTATCAACAAGAATTAGATTTAGCAATTAAGTATATTTATAAAGCGCTGGAATTGCAAAAAGAATTAGGGTTAAAAGAACATCCATCTGTCGCCTCTAGCCTCAACAACCTAGCGTTACTCTACAAATCTCAAGGCAGATACAGCGAAGCCGAACCCCTTTTCATCCAAGCTTTAGCACTCACGCGCAAGCTGCTGGGAGAAGAACATCCATCTGTCGCCACTAGCCTCAACAACCTAGCAGAACTCTACTGTTCCCAAGGCAGATACAGCGAAGCCGAACCCCTTTACATCCAAGCTTTAGCACTCTACCGCAAGCTGCTGGGTGAAGAACATCCAGATGTTGCCACTAGCCTCAACAACCTAGCAGAACTCTACTGTTCCCAAGGCAGATACAGCGAAGCCGAACCCCTTTACATCCAAGCTTTAGCATTCAGGCATAAGTTGCTGGGAGAAGAACATCCATCTGTCGCCGCTAGCCTCAACAACCTAGCGGGACTCTACGATTCCCAAGGCAGATACAGCGAAGCCGAACCCCTTTACATCCAAGCTTTAGCACTCAAGCGCAAGTTGCTGGGAGAAGAACATCCATCTTTCGCCGCTAGCCTCAACAACCTAGCGGGACTCTACGAATCCCAAGGCAGATACAGCAAAGCCGAACCCCTTTACATCCAAGCTTTAGCACTCAGGCGCAAGCTGCTGGGAGAATCACATCCAGATGTCGCCAATAGCCTCAACAACCTAGCGTTACTCTACCAATCCCAAGGCAGATACAGCGAAGCCGAACCCCTTTACATCCAAGCTTTAGATATTGTTGAGCAACAGTTAGGGATAAATCACCCCCATACTATTACTGTCCGTGAAAATTTAGCAGGTCTTCGCGATCGCCTAGACTAAAATTCATATTAAATTAAGTAAATGCGTGATTGCTTACTCAAAAGCAGCTTTTACTTCTTCAAAAGCTGCTTTCAATTTGGCATTTCAGTGTTTTCCACAAACAAAAGCAGCTTTTACTTCTTCAAAAGCAACTTTTAATTTGGCATTTCAGTGTTTTCCACAAACAAAAGCAGCTTTTACTTCTTCAAAAGCAGCTTTTAATTTGGCATTTTAGTGTTTTCCACAAACAAAAGCAGCTTTTACTTTCTCAATTGCCTGAATATTTTCTCATTTGAGTAATTCACGCATTCATTTTGGTATATCATTGAGCCGAATGCTTGCGTAGGCGTAGCTCGCACTTCTCTACGAGACGCTGCGCGAACGACAAAGCTCTGTTACCATCGGAGACATCCCACGATAGAAAATCAGATAATCATCTACAGCAAAGCTACGTAATAAAGGTAAAAGTTCATTACGCTTGCGTCCCATATTGGGAAAATTTGCTAAACTACTGCACTTTTCGTTAATTATCTTGAGCAAACGCTCCGCAGCATCAAAACTACTAATGATGGGCTTGCATCCGGTGACAATGCGATCGCATCCGACCTACAACCATTAAATCAGTAGGAGTAACCCAAGTGTATTAGGTTATCAGCATAAAAAAATCGCCCCCTGAATTCAGGAGGCGCGTCACCTTATGGAGACGTAGCAATGCTACGTCTCTACATTTAGCTAGCAACGTATTCTTGGACATTGGCACGACGGCGACGCAGATGAGCCAAAGCTTGATGCTCTAACTGACGGACGCGTTCACGGCTGAGACTCAATCTCTCACCCACTTTCGCCAATGACATTTCGTTACCATCCTCTAAACCAAAGCGTAAGGCTACAACTTCTCGCTGTTGCGGGGTTAGTTCCGCTAGCAGGTTGTTCAAGTCTTGGCGTAAGAATTCCTGGTTGGTGTAATACTCTGGTGATGGTCCATCATCTTCGAGCATTTCTTGCAACTCAGTATCCTGGTTCTCGCCAACTCGCACATCCAAAGAGACTGGTTGACGCGCCATATTCAGATACTCGCGGATCTGAGCAGGTTCTAGTTCCAGTTCTTTGCCAATTTCGGCTGGAGTCGGCGATCGCCCCAAGCTTTGAGCCAACTCGCGCTGCACTTTTTTGATTTTGTTCAGTTTTTCGGTAATGTGGATCGGTAAGCGAATGGTGCGACCTTGCTGGGCGATCGCGCGGGTAATTGCTTGGCGAATCCACCAGTAAGCGTAAGTCGAGAACTTATAACCCCTGGTTGGGTCAAATTTCTCTACACCCCGCTCTAATCCTAGTGTTCCTTCCTGGATTAAATCCAGAAACTCCATATTCCGCTTTTGGTACTTTTTGGCAATAGCAACCACCAAGCGCAAATTCGCTTCGATCATTTTTTGCTTTGCCCGCTTACCTTGCGCCACCGTTTGTTGTACCTCGGTTTCCGATTGTTCAACTTGGTCAGCCCACTCTGACATATTCGGTTCGCGTTGCAGCTTCTTCGCCAAAGCTTCCTTGGCGTCGATGAGCGTCATCATTTGTTGCACCTGCTTCCCAAAGACAATTTCTTGTTCACGGGTTAGCAGTGGTACACGTCCAATTTCCCGCAGATAGGTTCGCACCATATCAACCGTGGATTTGGTATTGAGGTTTTCCGTTTGGGTGTTGACAGTAGGCATTGGTGCGTTTTCCTCTACTCCGTAAACACAATGTATATTTTCTTACTAAGATCGATGGATAAAGCTAGTACATCTATCACCAAATATCGGGAGCTACCAAAAGTAATTATCAATTGATACAGCCGTTTTTAAGACGGTAAGCCCCGAATGATAGGTTCCCCTACCTTCCCTAAATTTTCAATCTCTTATAAGCACGCTGGTTATTTTTGAGAATTTTTCTTTTGAGCAGTTACTGACATTATCTCGATAATCCGAAGTCGGTATGAGTTCTACTTAGCTTTATACTACGATAAATCAGGCAAATAGTAAAGTATCTTCAGATAAAGCATATAATTATAATTCAAAATTGCTCATTTGCAAAATAAAATTAAACCTCCTTGAAATTACTGACTATATCTATAGTGACGCGAAAAACCGCTCTTCTGTTGCTAAAACTAGCGGGATAACCGAACTTAATTTGCTGTGACGATGGAGAGATGTCACGAATTGGGCATTAGTCATTGGTCATTGGTCATTTGTCATTTGTCATTGGTCATTGGTCATTGGTCACTTGTACTGAGCAGGGCTATTTCGTTCTAGACAGAAACCGCCCAGAACTGAAGTTCAGAGCTAATAGCTAAAGTCCGTTAAAACGGACTATAACTTTTTCTTAGTCGTCTTTAGACGACTTTCGCTATTAGACTCAGAATTCATTCTGAGGCGGACTAAATGAGAATGAAATAGCCCTGTGTACTGAGCCTTGCCGTTGACGCAGCCTCTCGTAGAGAAGTATTGGTCATTTGCAAAGGACAAAGGACAACTGACAAATGACTATCTAAAAACCAAGGTCAGCTTTGGCTAGTTCAGCAGCAGCGAATACTTCTGCGTCAGGTTTTTCTTCCCAGGCTGGCTCACCAATTTCTTCGTAAAAAGTTGCGTCATAAGGACGGGTACGTACTACTACTGGCATTGGAACGGCGTGACCCAATATTAAGGCTTGTTGCTTCGAGTCTAACTTTGCCAGCACCGATCGCAGTCCACTACCACCAGATACACCCGTGAAAATCGCGTCAATGTCTTTTTCATCATTCAGCAAAGCGGTAATGCGAGTCCCAATCTGGGACATAACTTCATTATCTATGCCTGATGGACGTTGATCAACTACCAAAAGTGTGACAAAATATTTCCGCAGTTCACGGGCAATAGTCCCGAAGATGGTACTTTGTACCACTCCTGGATCAAGGAAACGGTGCGCCTCTTCAATGGTAATCATCAATGGCGTGGGGCGATCGCTAGGATTTTTGCTTTGCAGGAATTTATCGGCTTTTTTGACGTAATGCTCGTGAATACGGCGGGTGATCATATTCGTCACCAACATATAAGAGAGCATATTAGACTGGGAACCAAATTCTATCACAACATTCTTCCCAGATTCCAGACATTGCACAATTTTACTAATATAATTCTGGGGACAAACCGCTCGCATATACTTCAAACTATCCATCCGCAATAGTTTGCGCTGCAATGCCATAATCGAGCCTTTGTGTCCGCGCTTCTCGTCGCAGAACATCTCAATTTCTTCGTTAGTCATATTTAGCAACTGGACAATCCAGGACTTGCCAAACTCACTATATAGAATATTGGCGTTATCCAAGGCTGCATCAGAGAGTCCTAAATCTCGGCTACATAACTTAATATCTTCAACTTCAATTTGCTCGTAACTCAAATAAAGTTCTTGAGCATCACGCACACCCCGGCGCTTTGTCGATTCCGGGTCGAGGGTGTAGACTTCAACTTTACTCGGAAAAAGTTGCTTTAGACCCTTAACAGTACTGACGTTTTTACCTTCTGCGACTGCTTCCCAGCCATACTCAGAGTGCATATCAAAAATCAAGTTTACTGCCGCATTTTTACGGATAACGCCAGCTAAAATTAGCCTCGTTAGAAAGGATTTACCAGTACCAGATTTCCCGAAAATCCCATTACTCCGTTCCACGAAGCGGTTTAAATCGATACAAACGGGCACATCCATATCCAAAGGTTTGCCGATGGAAAAATTGCGCCTTTGGGGGTCATCTTCCCAACCAAATACCCGGCGAAAATCGTCAACACTTGCATCGTAAACTTGACTAAAGTGGCTAGGAATAGTTTTAACAGGCAACAATTCCATCGTCGTACTAGTTTGTGGCACAAATGAAGCTAAACCCGTCATTGATGGGACGAAGGGATTTGCCGATTTGCCATTTGTGGGAGAAAAAGATTCTTCCGATTCGGGAGTGAACATCAACATCGGCGCGAGGTTGATAGTACCAAAAGTACCACTTCCGGCTAAAACATCTCGTAAAAAAGTGTCTTCCCAATTGGGGGGATTAGCAGTAATTCGTGCATTAGCAGCTCCCAATGCTACATCTGTCAGCATACAAAAAAAACGCGATCGCATCCCTTGCACAACGAGAAACTTACCCACGCGCATATCTTCCACAGATATATCAGGATGCAATCGAACTTCTAAACCTTCAGTCAGAGAACCTTGAATGACCGAACCTAATGGCTGTCCCGAATTCATCTGATTAGTCATTGGTCATTTGTCATTTGTCATTTGTCATTTGTCTTGAGTTATTCTCTCCCAATGCCCCATGCCCCATGCCCAATGCCCAATGCCCCATGCCCCATTACCTAGTCAATCTCAATAGAAGTTGGCGCACTTGGGGTTGTTCGAGTGGTAATAATTAATGGTTTGCGGAATTGGGCGTAAAGGCGATCGCGCCAGGTGAAGAATGGTGCATAATCTATATTCTCTGTAAAGATTGGCAATCCTTTACCTCTAATAGAAGCTGGTAAATCCAGATAGGGTCCATCGGGGAACTTCAGCAATATCGACAAACCAGCCACAGCTAAGTCAGCTAAAGTCGGCTCATCTCCTGTTAAATAAGGACTGTCTGCCAGTAATAATGTTAACGCTTCCAAGTCTTGTTTTAAGGATGCGATCGCAGACTGGATGACATCTGGGCTATAACCTACCCCAAAACCCAACAGTGTCAGGAAATCACTAGGTACTCCTCCAACCAGACTTTTAAATATATCTGGTGTTGAGGTGGGTAATAAAGACTTGCGGAAATTTTGATCTTGACTTATCGCAGCAAATAGTGCTTTGCGACCTTTGATGCCTATGGACTCATCCGCCCATTCTTCTATTAATAAAGTTAAACCCCGTTTTTTGCGATCTTGCGGTATTATTGGGCGTTCGGGATACTCTAAGTCTAAATACTTAGCTATTTCCGTAGAATCCGCAATATATCTATTACGATCCTTTAATACTGGGACTTGTTTTTGACCAGTCAGCCGGAACAGTTCTACTTGTCCAATCCCAGGCGTAACCTCTATTTTGCGGTAATCTAGTCCTTTAAAATCTAGAATTAGGCGCACTTTCTCTGAGTATTGAGATAGTTCCCATTGGTATAATTCCAGCATAGTGTATACCCTTGTAACTGGTCAACTTCTTAACTTTACAATTGTATCTTTAGTTAAACTAATTTTTCTTAAGATTAGTTGCTTGTTGTCTATTTAATTGACATTAGGGTTGAACTTATACCCGATTTTTGGCAAAATCGATTTAGAAAAATATGATTTTCTGATTTATTAAACAGAATTCAGGAGTCAGGAGCCAGAATTCAGTTGGGTATTCTGAACGAAAAAGCGGATGAATAATCGGCGTTTTTGCACCCCCATCAAATTTTCTTGTTTTGTGGTGCAACAATTCAGTCGGGGATTTAGACCCGCCACTGATTGATTCTGACCGGAGCTTGTCGTTTGTCTCCGGCTCCGCTCCTGAATTCTGACTCCTGAATTCTTCTTCAATAAAATCAGGACTTACGCAAACAATAGCCGAAAAGAGTGATTTTCTTCTTAGGGATTTCCAAGAAATAAATTATCCAATCTTATGGGGTGGGCAACATGAGCGCCTTTCGTTGCTGGGCTTTCGTGTCGCCCATCCCACAATAAATAATTGGATATTTTTTTATTTGGAAGTCCCTTAGGGCAATTCATGAATTGCCCCTACATCGTGTGGTTTTGCGTAAGTCCTAAAAATATCAAATAACTAAATTAATTTAATCTAATTCGGCATATATAGGATTAGTATTTGATTTTTGAAATGCACGTAGTGGACGCTCATGGCTTTAATAGTGCATTAGACGTAGACGTAGGTTGGGTGGAGCGGAGCGCAACCCAACATATATCAGGATGTTGGGTTACGCAAAGCCTCCACCCAACCTACAATTTTTTTGCAACATTTTAGCCTAGACAATCCAGTACAAGACTACCGAGATTTTTTCAGAAATCAAATATGATTCCTATATAAAGAAACCTAACGGCTCAGTCTTCAGCTGTTACTTTAATTTATGCCACCCTCTCGCTCGTATTCGTAATCTTCTTTTTCAACTTTCCCTCGGTTTTCTTCGGTTTTGGGTGTTGCTGGTATCGGTTCATGAACATCAGAGATGAGAACGCACAATTTTTCGTCAAAACAAACCAATGGTCGCTCTGGGTCTACTCTTTGAGCATATAAATCAAGTACGTCTTCCATCCGGGCTACAAATTCAGAACTTATTTGTGGGATGCACCATTGTTCTTTTAGCCAAGGTTTTAACTCGTTTTTTTAATGTACGACCAATTGTATTTGTACTAACGCTATCTATTACTTCCAGGCTAACAAGTTTATCTGCCAACATTTTTAATGTCCAACGAGCGCTACCATCGGGAACATCTGAACAAGTTGTTGCAATTAAATATGTTTCTGCCTTAGAAGTTATTTTTGGTGGCTTTCCACTGCGAGGACGCTCATTCATTGTGGCTGATAAGGAATCGGTGCAAAACTGTTTGCGAGTTCGTTCAACTGTTGGTATTGATATGTGTAAGCTTTTTGCTATCGCCTCATCTGTACTACCAGAGTTTGCCATTAGTAGCGTATGTGCGCGACGAATCTCCCTAGCACCTGCTTTCCCTTTCTTGACTAAATCAACCAGTTGTAGCCGTTGCTCATCACTAAGAAAAATGCTATGTTTTTTATTCATATACCTAATTAATATACTTTTAAATTGTTAGCGATCGCACGGAGACTCGTGTCCCGATATGCGGACACACCGTTATTATATAATGCTCCGGCGCTACCCATCAAAACTAATGACACGGACTACTAGGTTAATATATCTAGGTACTTAATTTCTGTAGATTTTGCTGAGTAATCAATGGTTAATTCAGAGATATAGCCTTTTCGCGTATGGGATTCAGGATTTTTGAATCAACTATTAATTTAGGTACAAGTTTGTATATAAATTGGCTTTTAAGTAGAATCTTTATGACAGCTTATTGTAACTCATAACTTGTAGATGTGAGATTTTCATACTTTCTTAAAGTTGGCGCTACACTAAGTGAGGCTTTTTAAATTTTTTTGATGTGATGAAGAAAATTTGCTGAATTTACATAAAATATGTGCTAGATATATTTCATACTTATTTATCACCTTCGTCTGAGGTTGGATATCTTTTCTCACCAGCACAAATTATTCTGGGAAAAATCTTACTTCCCTTTTCCGTCAGATTTTGTGCATAGCAAAGTGTTATAAATCTTTATGTAGTGTGTGGACAAAAAAACAAACATTTATGAAGACAAATTACAGCAAATTACTGACCACGTTGACAGGCATAGCAGGATTTACTAGTTTCAGCCTCCTCATTACTTTACCATCTGATGCGAAAGAGGCACTAAATCCTAACCCCGGTATTTTCAACGAAGTCCCCTATAACCAGGGACAACGCCTTCAAGCAAATACCCAATACACACCTGCTGAAGCTGCTTCCGAAATAGAAAAGGGCAATACCAAACCCCAACAATTAGCACAGAATAGTGGCGGTGGAACGCTAAATCCCAAACCAAGTATTTTCAACGAGCCTCCCTATAACCGTGGTGGTAGCGCTACACCTATTGAACCTGCACCCCCCACCCGCACCCCACGTCCTATTCCGGGAAATCAACCTACTACACCTCCACCAGGACCAGGAGCAAGCGATAATCAAGGCAAAAACTTGTTAGCGTTGGCAGAGTCAAACGCTTCTTTTACCACCTTAACCAAGGCTTTGAAAGCAGCAGGATTGACCGGAGCTTTGCAAGGCAAGGATAACTTAACTATTTTTGCACCCACTGATGCAGCTTTTGCTAAGTTGCCAGCAGATGCTTTGCAAGAATTGTTAAAACCAGCCAACAAAGAAGTATTGATCAAAATCTTAACTTACCATGTAGTCCCTGGTAAGGTATTGTCCACTGATTTGAAGTCTGGCGAAGTTAAAAGCCTTGAAGGTGGCACAATCAACATTAAAGTTGATCCTGCTACCGGTGTAACTGTCAATGATGCGAAAGTGACGCAGGCAGATATCACAGGTACTAACGGTGTAATCCACGCAATTGATCAGGTTATTTTACCTCCTGACTTATAGTTTATCGGTATCAGTACAATCGGAAACAGAACTAGGTTAGCATCAAGTATTAATACATAAAAATCCCGTTCAGATGTTAATTTTGGACGGTTTTTTGTCAGAACGGTGAGTTAAATTGGTAATCTCGCCTACCTGACTTTTCACCGGATATGGAAAACCTCACTTCCATTCCTCTTCCCTTTTAAGGTTTACAGTATCACCAAGTCCTAAAAACCTAGTTTCATCAGGGTTTCATCGTTCATTTAGGTTCTTAGCCTGTTAAAACCTTAAAAGAGCAAGTGACTACAATTGGCTGAGTCCCTAATCTAAATCACTGAGGTATAGGCAGACTACCTTGTAGTATCATCTGACTTGCCCTAGCTTGACAGCTGGCGCAGGCACAGCCAAACATCTGCATGGCAAGTTGTTTAACTCTTTCGTTAGCGCGTATTGATGGGTATTGGGGATATTCTTGTGAAACAGGTGCAGCAACTGTCTGTGTGTCAGTGGGTGTTAAGGTAGGGTTGGCTAAATCTTGGGGAGAAAGCTTGTTAGCAAAAGCTGGATTGACACTTAGGAGTGTCAAGGCAAAAAAGCTAGAGCAGCAAAGCAAAGCCATTACAATTTTATTCATGATTTTCCTGAGTGGTAGACCTTATTCTTAGTTGAGTCTAGCTAAAAAAACCTACAAATCGCCAGAACAATTCAACTTGTTTTTAGTTGCCGAGTGGCGATTGATAGAGACGCTGATTTCCATCGAATTGAAGAAGAATTCAGAATTCAGGAGTCAGAATTCAGGAGTCAGAATTTAGGAGTCAGAATTCAGGAGTCAGAATTTAGGAGTCAGAATCAAGACGCTCGCGGACTCGCTCTAAGCGAAGGCGGGAGCATGTCGCAGACAAGCCTCTCGTTAGCGAGTGCGTCTCCCCTTGGGAGAAGAGAAGGCTTTATGCTGCGCTATCCGCCAGTCGAATTCATTCTGAATTCTGACTCCTGACTCCTGAATTCTGTTTTGATAACAATTATTTTTTCTTTGCAATCAGCTTTTGATCTTTATCTTGCATTTCTAAAAGTTCAGGGATAGTAACAAAGCTATAGCCCTGTTTCCGAAAGTTGGCAATAATTTCTGGTAAAGCTTGCACAGTTTTAGAGCGATTACCACCACCATCATGCATCAGCACAATCCCACCTGGTTTGGCCTTCCTGAACACATTATTAATTAATTTTGGGACAGCAGGACGCGAGTAGTCTACAGAGTCAGATGACCAGAGAATGATGGCATATTTGCTATTTCTAGCGTAATCAGCCACCCCATTGTGCATGATTCCCCCTGGTGGTCGAAATAAATTTGTTTTAATCCCTGTTACTTGATAAATCAGGTCTGCTGTGTGGTCAATTTCATAGGCAGCCGCTTGTGGATTCAAGAATTGATACCAATGATGCCAAGTATGGTTGCCAATTACGTGACCTTCAGCAATCTCCCGCTTTACTAAGCTTGGATAATTCTTCACGTTTTGCCCAATGAGAAAAAATGTCCCTTTGATCTGATTTTGTTTAAGAATATCCAGTACTTGCGCGGTACTCTCAGGCCATGGACCATCATCAAAGGTGAGAGCAATTACTTTCTGTTCGGGAGTAAGTTTTGCCGACTCAACTACTGCCCCTTGAAAGCGTTGTGGCACAGCATAGGAAAGACCCTTTGTTTGTGCTTGTTGCTGCCAACTTTTAAGCATCGTCGCTTTTAGTTCTTCAATCTGCTGCTGAGTTCCAACCTTGGCTGGTAGATTGTTTACATTTATATTCTCTGTACTTTCAGCGTCAGAGAAGCTTGACTTAATAAGCATCACCGTGCTTACACTCAAACTGCCACTCAAGACAAGCAACGTAATTAATATTTTTTGCAGACCAAAAAATGACTTATTGTTCTGCACTTGATAGCTCCTTCAAGGGTCGAACCATTTTTTTCACAATACTAATACTTCAGGCAGTTTTTTACACTTTTATCAGCCTTTCCCTGCAAGCTAAGTAAGTTGGTGGGAATAAACCAAATTATGTTACGGAACGTAAATAGGCTTAAAACCCTTACCAATGACAAAGGACAAAGGACAAATGACAGCCCACGTCAGTTAACTTTAATTGCGCCCACCTACTTACAGCATGATTGGTATATTTTTTCAAGTTAGCTTCAACCCTGACTCTGAAAAAATGCCTTACCTACGGATAATCTCATCATGACTTACGCAAACAATAGCCGAAAAGAGTGATTTTCTTCTTAGGGCAATTCATTAATTGCCCCAGAGGGCGTGTGGTTTTGCGTAAGTCCTACTAATATCTATAAGCAAAACCCTCACCATGAAGGTGAGAGCCTTCTTGCGCGTTAATTTTTGTAGACTATGGCGTGGTATGAGGTGAATTTCAATAACTGTAAAAGGTAATTTATCCTGCGTGATTAACATGAATATACTTAATGTAGGTTAAATATTGCATATCCTATTGACAAAACCATTGCAAAATTATGACGAAGATGTGACCGGGAGCATCTCAATAAGTGTAAAAAGCCTTGTAAAACCTCACCCCAACCCTCTCCGTGGGTTCGGAGAGGGAGCAAGAATTTTGTTTCTCATCTGGTATATTTGCTTTCACTGAGATGCTTCCGATGTTACCGAAGCAAGAAAGGATACAGAGCAACTAAATTGATTTATGGACAACATAGAAACAATTGTGCCGCGATGCGTAAGCACAAGGCACTCTCAGTCCAAGTTTTCAGAGCAAATAAATTTATTTATGGGGATTTGAATTTTGAATGCGTGAATTTTGAATTCCCCGTTCGCGTAGCGTCTCCAAGAGTTGGGGTTGACCTTCTTTGAGTGATGAGGGCACAAGGCAGACCCGTATTATTATTAGAGTAATCTCAACAGGAAATGGAGAAAGTTATGACAACTGTAACCCAAATGAAATGCGCCTGTTCAACTTGCCTGTGTATCGTTTCAGTTGAGGATGGTATTAAAGAGGACGGCAAATACTATTGCTCTCAAGGCTGTGCTGAAGGTCACAAAACTATCAAAGGCTGTAGTCATACTGGCTGTGGCTGTTGAGTAGTGCTGAGTTACCGAAATTCAGATTGCAATGTAGCCCTCACTGCCTAACTATTCTTCCAGAAGGATTAGACAGTGAGAGAGAATATCAATGACCGAAGTTCCGACGATCGCAAGGTGACACTCCGACTTCTGGCGATCGCGCACAAGGAATAATATAATTCCCAGTGAGCAACGCTGTAGGTGTTGTCTTTAGTGAGTACTCAGGACTCTTTTGGTCAGAGACTAGAGATTACATCCCGTGCTACTGCTAAAGTCTGCTCAATATCCTCTTCGGTGTGAGCAAAAGACGTAAATCCAGCTTCAAACTGAGAAGGTGCTAAGTAAACACCATGCTCTAACATCCCACGATGGAAGCGTCCGAATTTAGCTGTATCAGACTTTTTCGCATCTTCGTAGTTATGAACTGGGCCAGAGGTAAAGAATAAGCCGAACATCGCGCTGATTTGACCGCCGCAAACCGCATGACCATTTTCTTTGGCAATTTGCAGCAAACCATCTGCTAACTTTTTAGTAATCCGCTCAAGATACTCATAAGTACCTGGCTTTTGCAGCAATTCTAAAGTCTTAATCCCAGCAGTCATCGCCAAGGGATTACCAGAAAGAGTCCCAGCTTGATATACGGGGCCGGCGGGCGCAACCATTG
Source organism: Nostoc sp. (assembly GCF_036919575.1). GTDB lineage: Bacteria > Cyanobacteriota > Cyanobacteriia > Cyanobacteriales > Nostocaceae > Nostoc. Next base: position 46,130 of record NZ_JBALBY010000011.1, read on the forward strand.
ACATAATATCTCGGCGACCACCATAAGCTCCTACTGGCAAACCACCACCAATAACTTTGCCCAAGGTTGTTAAATCGGGAGTGACGCCAAATTTTTCCTGAGCGCCACCGTAAGCAATACGAAAGCCTGTCATCACTTCATCAAATACCAATAAAGCTCCATACTCGTGAGTCAGTTCCCGTAATCCTTCTAAGAAGCCAGCATCAGGCGCAATAAATCCAGCATTGCCCACAACTGGCTCAAGAATGACACCAGCAATCTCGTCGCGGTTTTCTTCAAACAAGGCTTTAACGGCTTCTAAGTCATTGAAAGGCGCGGTTAGAGTGGTGCTAGTTGCCGATTTAGGTACTCCCGGCGAGTCTGGCAAACCAAGTGTAGCAACTCCAGAACCTGCCTTTACTAAAAACGCATCGGCGTGTCCGTGGTAGCAGCCTTCAAACTTGATGATTTTGTCTCGGTTGGTGAAAGCCCGCATCAGGCGCAAAACTCCGATACAGGCTTCAGTTCCAGAGTTGACAAATCTCACCATTTCGATGCTAGGAACGGCATCGATGACCATTTCTGCCAAAACATTTTCTAGGACTGAGGGAGCGCCGAAACTGGTACCTTTTTCTAAAGCTTCATGCAAGGCGGCAATTACTTCTGGATGAGCATGACCACAAATAGCTGGCCCCCAGGTGCCTACGTAGTCTATATATTGATTGCCATCTACATCCCAAATATATGCGCCTTTAACACGATCAAAAACTATGGGTTGTCCGCCCACAGATTTAAAGGCACGAACTGGAGAACTGACTCCTCCTGGCATGAGGTTTTGAGCTGCGGCGAAGATTTCTTGTGATTTTGTTGTTTTAATTGTGGTATTTACCAAAGTTCTCTCCTAACAGTGGGCAATAAAAAGCTCTATCTTAGGATAGGGTCAAAAGTTACTTAGAATTTCTATCCTATAGAAATAGGTGAACCAAAAAAATAACAATATGTTATATAAGTCGAATAATGACTTGCCTCTAGATATTCAAACTCGATTATCTGAAGCATACCAGGATCTTTACCGAGCAGCTTTTAACTCGGCAATTCATTGGTATGGTGAAGCCTCAAAAGCTCACCAAGTCGCGTTGAGCGCTGTGAAGATGCAGTCTGCTATGGAACGAAATGCTCTTGTTGAGAGCTAGATAAGATAGTTCAATTTAAAAAAACATCCCAGTTGCTCTATTCAGAATGGTATCGTGAATCCATGAATTATTCTTATTAGAGCAAACTAGCTGGTATGTCTTCTAACGATTCGCGCTCACTGCATTACACCATCCCTGTTGAGAAAATTCGCTACGATGAACGGGGTCTAGTACCTGCAATTGTCCAAGATTATTTGGATGGTACTGTCCTGATGATGGCGTGGATGAATCAGGAGTCGTTACAAAAGACTTTGGAAACAGAAGAAACTTGGTTTTGGAGCCGTTCCCGGCAAGAATTGTGGCACAAGGGGGCGACTTCTGGACATATTCAAAAAGTGCAAAGTATCCGTTATGACTGTGATAGTGATGCGTTGCTCATCGGGGTAGAGCAATTAGGAGATGTTGCCTGCCATACTGGAGAGCGCAGTTGCTTTCACCAAATAGAAGGGAAAATTGTCCCACCACCAGGGGATACATTGTCACAATTGTTTGAAGTAATATGCGATCGCCGCGATCATCCTACTGAAGGTTCTTATACCTGTAAACTATTTGCAGGTGGCGATAACAAAATTTTGAAAAAGATCGGTGAGGAAACTGCTGAGGTGGTAATGGCCTTTAAGGATGATCAAGCAGATGCGATCGCGGGTGAAGTCGCTGATTTGCTATATCATACTTTGGTTGCCTTGGCTCACCATCAAGTTGATTTGAAATCGGTGTATCGGAAGTTGCAAGAACGTCGTCAATAGAGCAAAAAAACAATTCATCCTACCTTGCGGAGTATGTTACTCAGCCAAAATTCGATTGAGGTATTGTAAAATTACCACAGCGATCGCCACACTCAAAGAAAAGCCTAGCCACAAACTATCAGTAATAACTCGCGGTTGATCTAATGCCCATCCACCCAAGGGATGACCAATAAAAGAGCCAACAGCCCAGCACACAGCGTTGATGGAGAAATAAACGCCGCGTTGATTTTCCGGGGCTAACTCAGTGACTAAAGACGCCGCAGATGGGGTATAGGAGACAATCGCTACAGCAAATACTCCCAATGCCAATATTACCCAAATCAGATGATGAGATGGGGTAGTCCCGCTTACCCAAATCAGGCCAAAACCAATTGCCCAGAAAATGGCAGAAACAGTGAGTGCGAGTGTGTGAGAGCAGCGTTTTAAGATGCTGGTGACAGGCAACTGACAAATGATCGCGAACACCAGATGCCAAGCAAATAGCCCGCTAATGGTAGTTTTGGCAAATCCTTCGCTGGTACTTTCTACAAAGACAAAGTTTTTGAAGTAAAGCGGCAGGGTGCTGTGGATTTGAGAAATATAGATTGTAAAGAATATATTAACTGCTATGTAGACTAAGAAACGGCGATCGCTTAATACTGCCATCCAAGAAGCAAAATGTTCTGTCTTTTCAGATTCCCCTATCTGCTGTTGTTCGGTTTCAATAATTCCCACATAGATAACCCCAAAAAATACCAGAAAAGAGATGGCATCAATGACAAATAGCCATCGATAACTCCCAATTGTGGCAATTAAAAACCCAGCAAGGACAATTCCGATCGCTAACCCCAGATTATCTGCTAATCGAGCGATCGCAAAAGTTTCGCGGCGATTATCAATCTCACTGGCATCAGCAACAACAGCTTCAGCCGCCGGCCAATAGAAACCTATCCCTAAACCACTAATCAAGCTACCAATTACCAAAATAGTAAAATTATTCGTTGCAGCTAAAACTAAAGAACCACTTGCTGAAATCGCCGTGGCTAGCAACAAAGTGCGGCGCCGTCCCCATTCTCCAGAATCAGCCAAAGAACCACCTACAATCCGCCCGACAATGCCGGAAATCGAGGCGCTACCCAAGGCTACCCCGACACTGGTTGCAGATAAACCAACTTGATTCACAAAAAAGATGGGAGCGTAAAACAGGGTAAAGCCAGTGCCAACTTCCGAGAAGAATCTACCAATTGCGAAAATCCAGACCTGGGGATGTATCGAGGGCAGCCACGATGATAATTGTGATTGAGAAGCTAATTTCATCAGGTTAAATGTCATAGTTTCGTGACATTTTTGTAATTCTTATCATTGGCTACAATTTTCCTCACTGATTCCACAGGGTTTCCACAGGGATTTTAGCAGTTTTCCACAGGTGGTCAACGAGCCAGTCGGCTTCTTAGAGTCTGACTGGGGATTGTTAATTGACAGCGACAAGGAACTTTAAAGACTGAGTTTTTATAAAGTAAAGTAACGAAAACTCGGCTTGAAAGCTGATTATTTCGTTCGTATTTATTTTTTATACAATCGTTTTTAACATTTCGCAGCATTGACAAACCCACCCCCTCTTGGCGCACAATGATTCGGCTTGCTTTTATAGTCCGTTCAACCGTTTGTATCAAATGTGTAAAATATATTACCACCAGATGTAGGCGTAGATTGTCGGGCTAGCGAAAGAGCGTGTGAGGTAGCTTAATTGCCGTTTCACCGCAAGCAACTTGTCCTCTTGATTATCCTCATAGGAGGAAAATCTCATGAAAGCAACGGTTAGCATCTTTACAGAAATTCCTGAAACACTCCACGAATCCTTAAAAAACTACTTAGAAAAGCATCCCGATTGGGATGAAAACAGAGTGTTGACGGCGGCGTTATCATTATTTTTACTCCAAAATGGAGATAGCGATCGCCGTGCTGCCCGAGTCTATCTGGAAACTTTGTTCCACCACTCCTCAGTAGAAATGCCCAGCATCGATTCACCCGCAACAGCTAATCTACTAGACACCCCATAGGTACTGGTATAAAGGGCATTATTCTGGCTCATGCCCTAGTATGGGCACGGTAAACCGTGCCCATTAATCGGATTTTGAGCCGAAGCGATCGGCCATCTGGGGGCAATATTAAAATAATTCGTAATTCGTAATTCGTAATTCGTAATTACGTTTTGTGACGGGGATTTAGCGAGAAACGCGGTCTTGGGCTTTGCCCAAGAGGAGCGATTTCTCAAGACAGCGCAAAGTGCGGTCTTGGGGTCTCCCCAAGAGGAGCAACTTTGTAAGACAGACCCCGACCCAAAACGTGCTGCCATTCAAAGGCTAGGAATTAAACTGAATATACTCTGTTAAAACAAAAAAGATCAGTAGATTCTGATCCTTAAAAGGGTTCCAATAGTTTCTCCTGTTGTTAAAGCTAAAGAAATTCGCTGATTACTCCCCCAAGAGTTAACAGTCAAGAGTTTAGGACTTACGCATTGACAGACATAACCAAATGTGAATTACCTCTCGTTACAAGGCAGAGCCTTGTAATGCTCTTGTGGGAGGGCTGCTGCCTCCTGTCAAACTGGGAGGCAGCAGCCCTCCGAGCGATCGCATTCCCAGGCAGCAGCCCAGGAACGAGGCAGGGCAAGACTTTTATCTGAATTAAGCTTGATATGCACATAATACTCAATTTGTAAAGTGCGTAAGTCCTAGAGTTAAAAAACTCTTGACTGTTAACTCAGGACTTAGCTTCTAACTGCTGGGGGTAGCTAGGAGATTCAAACTTATACCCTACGCCACGTACAGTTTGAATTAATGCTGGCTGACTAGAATCAATTTCAATCTTCTTGCGAATTTGGCCGATATGTACATCTACAACTCGCTGGTCGCCGACATATTCATAGTCCCAGACCTCTTGGATTAGTTCTGCACGCCGCCAAACTCGACCTGGATGACTGGCTAAAAAATGCAATAAGTCAAATTCCAGAGCAGTTAAGAGTACTGGTTGGTTATTAAGTGCCACCTCCCGTCGCACCGGATCAATCATAAGTTTTTCAAATACCAAGCGTTTCTGCTCGGCGCTAGTTATCACTCGCTGACGCCTCAAAATAGCTCCGACTCTGACTTCTAGCTCTCCCAACCCAAAAGGCTTGGTAAGATAATCATCAGCACCTTTAGAAAAACCGCGAATTTTGTCAGCTTCATCGGCACGGCTAGTCAACATCAGAACAAAAACACCATTACGACTTTGCATCTCTTGGCAGAGGTTAAACCCTGTTACATCTGGTAAATTCACATCTAGAATTACCAAATCAGGGTTAAATTGCTCAAATAGAGCTAAGGCTGTCTTTCCATCTTCGGCAGCCTCCACCTGATAGTTCTGCTTAATCAAAAAGCGTTGGATTAAATTCCGAACCGCAGGGTCGTCGTCAACTACAAGAATCTTGGCAGGAGCCATGACCATTACTTTGCACAAAAATTCGTAAGATTAACAAGAGGGTTGCGTAAAAACGCAGTTGCCACTTTGGGACTAACTAAGAATCTACATGGCTACAGTATAAGAATCCTGATCGTTCAAAGATAAATACTCTAATCAGGATTGTGGGCGATGAGAACCCTAAACTTCTGTTAGCCACAGTATATAGGCGCTCTGGCTTTAGCCGCAACAGTTCTTGAGGCCAAAACACCTTCTTGATCCCAGTTAGGTGGTAACTTAAAACGTTTTAATTCTAAATCGAGATGTGGATATATACCACAAGCGATTATTCAGTATAATTAAAAAAACTCTGTTACGGTACAGTAAGTCGCCAAATCTGAAACAGTAAAGTTGATTTTTTCATCAAAACTATGTGTTTTAGGTATTCTCCGTTCAAATTCTAGATTAGAGCCAGAACTGGACAACGACATGAGGGTATACACGGAGTTATGGCGATATGTTAAAGTGACTACAGTTGAAATGATCGAAAACTTGGGTCTAAAACCCCGTCGTTCTACGACGGCTTTTGGTAAAATCGCAGTAGTGGAAGGGTAATCAACCACTTAAAAAACCCAATTGCTGCCTAATACGCAGACAAGGCAGGGCGGTCTTGGGGTCTCCCCAAGTGGAGCAACTGCCGTGCTGTACCTTGACAATTGAATCTATAGGGTTCTACTTGTTGTTCTAGTAGTGCTTTTGCACAGCCTGAAAGTAGATAAAAGATTCACAGGAACTAGACAATCGGCATTAAACTCAAACAAACTTTGCAGCAATGCAACTACGGTAGGGCATACCGGAAGTTAAAGCTTGGGAGCCAGTGCGTTGGGCGGCTCTGCCGACTTGAAGCACCTGGCGTGGAGAGAACCACCTCTATCTTTAGGTAACGCAAGGAACCTAATTTAAGTGGACTCGTTGAATCAAGAATCCTCAGCCGTCATGCTGAGGAGTGTCAAAAAGTCGATCAAACTAACCCGTGCTACTATCCTGGTAGGGCATAAGATAGATCGAGATTTTATTTTCGATCAAAACAAAACCTAAAGATGTTTTTTCTTCAACAAAAGACTGCCGCTGACTGAGGCTGAAGTAACAAACTCCCATGAGCGATCAAAATCCCTACGAAAAACTTGGGGTATCAGAAGAGGCTAGCTTCGATGAAATTCAGGATGCTCGTAATCGCCTATTCGAGCAACATAGTGGCGATGTCAAGCATTTAGAAGTAATTGAAGCGGCTTACGATGCGATTTTAATGGATCGCTTACGGATGCGCCAGGAAGGTAAAATTAAAGTCCCTGAGCGTATTCGGTTTCCAGAGTTGCGAGTGCAATCGCCTCTTAAAGAAAGTCCAACCCCTAGCGAGCAGTCACCTGCATGGCTGCAACGGATGCTGGATCAGCCAACGCCTGCGGATATTCTCTTACCAGGAGCTTGGTTTCTTGGTTTGAGTTCTATTAGCCTGTTTTATCCTGACGGAGGCGATCAGGTTTTGCAGTTAGCATTGGTGGTTGGGGTAGGTACTAGTATTTATTTTCTCAATCGCAAAGAAAGCAAATTTGGCCGAGCAGTTTTGTTCACCCTGGTCAGTTTAATAATTGGCTTAATCGCTGGTGGACTAGTTGCTAGCTGGCTGTTACCACAAATATCATTCCTCAATCTGGGAACGAATCAGTTCTCTACGGTAGTGACGTTTATATTGTTGTGGTTGGTTAGTAGCTTTCTACGCTAAATCGCTACCCGTAAGGAAGTTTCTCTAAAGAAGACGTGGATAAGAGAGTCAGGAGTCAGAATAGGTATGCTGACTCCCAATACGGTTCGGATAAGAGTTGATCCCCCCAACCCCCCTTAAAAAGGGGGGCTAATAATGGCTCTATTTCCCCCTTTTTAAGGGGGACTAAGGGGGATCTTTAAGGACTATGCACCTTAACCGAACCGTATTGGGCTGGCTCCTATTTTAATTGCAACCTGAATGTTGATTAATTCAATCTGTTGCAGCTACAGAGCCTTTCTAGACAAGGTGTTTAGGTTTTAGAACTAAATCTACAGCAGCGCTGAAATCCTTAACGATTAAGTCGGGGTGATAAAGTTCCAATTGGGTGCGATCGCGGATGCCAGATTCCACAGCCATCACCTTAATACCATAATTTTTAGCGGCAGTTATATCGGCTTCCGTATCTCCCACCATCCAGGTATCAGCAGCCGGGGGTAGTTCTTTTAATGCCCTAGCCATCAACAAGGGTTTATCTTCAATATCACGAGTTTTAACGTAGTCGTTACTCAGGCAATAACAACGATTTTCCGGGAAAAATCTCCCTAAATCGTATTTTTTAAAGGCATAATCTAGTTCTCGAACTCGGCGCATGGTCATAACTGCTAAATCAATTCCAGCTTGTTGAATTTTTAACAGTGCATCCACAGCACCAGGCGCGAGAGTGTCATAGTTGAAATAATGTTCTGTATGCACAGTTTGCCGCCGCAACTGGGCAAATTCTTGGGCTTGGGCTTCGTCTAACCCAGAATTTAAGGCAATTTGTTTTTCAGGAATGCGCGATCGCTTTAACTGCCAAAATTCCGCTTTCGGAAGTTCTTGCACTACTTGGTTTGGGCGACGGGTTTTCTCCAAACAGAATTGATAAACACGGTAGTACCGTTCGGAAACATCAATAATGGGGCCGTCGAAGTCAGTAATCAGTCTTAGCATCGGCGGAAAATGTTAATTTTTATTAAAATTATCTCAGATATATGGCTATTTTTCGAGACTATCAAGTAGAGCTAAGGGTTTTTTTGTAAACTCTTTTTAAATGGGTGCAGCGATCGAAAACTACTCCTTTATTATAGATACTGGCAAAATAATACCTATCACCAACGAACTGATCGCCGAAATCATTGCTATGAATACTCGATATACTCTTGAAAATATATGACATTTTAACCATAATAAATTAGTGGAATGGCAAGTTGAGTTTCATGATGATTTTGAATCTGAGTTCGATACTCTACCTCAAGAAGTAAAAAATGAGTTGCTTGCTACGGCTGAGATATTAGAAAACTTTGGCCCACAAGCAAAACGTCCTCATGTTGATACACTCAAAGGGTCAAAGTACAGCAACATGAAAGAATTACGATTCTCAGCTTTTGATGGTGTTTGGCGTGTGGCGTTTGCTTTTGACCCATTGAGACAAGCCATTTTATTGGTAGCAGGTGACAAATCCGGTGTTAGCCAAAAACTTTTTTATAAACACTTAATTCAAAAGGCTGATACACGGTACAAGAGTCATCTTCAAAAACTAAAAGAATCTGGGTAAGAAAAATGGGTAAAAGCCTAAGAGAAAAAATTAAAGAACAGTCAATAGAAAGCCAAATTAAAATTGAAAGCCGCGCTCAGGAATTAATAGCTCAGGAATTAACTAGACAAAAACTCTTACTAGAGAAACAGCAACTTAAATTGAGAGCGAGAAAAAGAAAAGGTTTGAAACAAAGAGAGCAGTCTTAAGTTGACAGTTTTATAGACAAGCCTGTAAAGCTTACGCTACGCTCATATCTATACCTGTAAACTCCAGTTATGTACGCAAAAACCCATGATTTTTTGTTCAGGATTGTCTTCTAAAGATTCTTCTGCACCATAGAAGGCAATACCTTTAACATGAGACGATTCAGAAGGATAATGCATTTCATCTCCGCTATCATATTCAAGCTCAACATACTCGCTTAAATCCGAAACCTTAGAGCCGATTTCAAATTTATCAAAAAACTTTCCTTGGTAGCCCTCAAAAACAAAAACCTTGAAGAGAATATCATCTGAATTGAATTCAATAAGTACAATCCTCTCTTTATAATAGAAAACTTTATGTCCATCTAACTTCTCAGAATCTGAGCAGATTTTCTGACAGATCCAGCCATCCGACTTAGATAAAGCTTCGTTGATATTAATTGATTTCAATCCTTTTTCTCTCTTCTCTCTTTCTTCTTGGAGATTGACAACCAGAATAGGTTCTCTAAGATCAGGTATTGATGAAAGATGTTGTCCAATACTAAATCCTGCTGCGGAAACTCCAGGGATAATTTCAGCCCACAAATCAAGTCTGGCCATTAATTTGTCTCCTCTCCAATAACTTTAAATTCTTTACCATTACAGACCATTTATAAAGTAAATCTTTAGATTTTCGAGAGTATTATCTCAATATCTTTCACTCTGCAAGTTACTTACAAATCAAGGCTATCATCATTAAGTCCATAGAAACTGCATAAGAGCGCAAACCGCATTTAGAGCCTACATCTGTATGGCTATTTTTCGAGAGTATCAAATCTATCTAAGGTTTTTTTTGTAAACTCTTTTTAATTGATTTTAGATTGACCCTAGCAATTCAGTCAGAGTCAATCCTGCTGCTGCCGTTCCTCCATCTCTTGAGTAGAAATCATACTATTGACTCCCTCTACATCTGCCATCATCAAAACTGCTCCCTGCATTTCAATGCCAATCAGGGGAGTGATTGCCAGATAACATTTTATTTGTCTACCTCGACGATTGGTAGCATCGAGGATCATTTCTTGAAACTGCTTTTTCCCGGATAGGGATTCGCGGATGGGCGATCGCAACTGCTCGACGGGTAGCCCAATGTCTAGGCTGAAGATAGATTGTCCTACCACTTCATGAGTCCGTAAGCCCCATAAATCTTCTACCAGGTAATTCCAAATTAAAATTTTAAAGCTGCTGTCAATTACCACTATTCCTGTTTGGAGACTTCTGAGAATAGAGGTGAGGAAAATATTTGTGCGATTAAGTTCTGTGGTGCGATCGCTTAGTTCTTGATTAATTGTTTGTAATTCTTCATTAGTAGATTGTAACTCTTCATTCATCGTCTCCAATTCTTCATTGGTAGATTGTAATTCTTCGTTGGTGGTTTCTAATTCTTCATTAGTAGATTGTAGTTCTTCGTTGGTGGTTTCTAATTCTTCATTAGTAGATTGTAGTTCTTCATTGGTGGTTTCTAATTCCTGTTGGGAGCGTTGCAGCGCTTCTTGGAGTTTAATGTAACGGGTGACATCATGAAAGGCGATGCTGACTCCTAAAAAACTGGTGTCTGTTTCTTGCAAAGGCGTAATTTGCACATCCAGATATTGTATTTCTGTGTTTGACAAATAGCGCTCTACATTTGTCAGAGTCACAGGGCGGCGTTCAGTATAAGCCCGTTCAATTAGCGATCGCAACTCAACTGGTCGATAGGAAAGTTCTAAATCCTGGAAGGGACGAGCTATATCCTTGGGGGAAAGGGCGAACAAAGTCCGCGCCTGCTCGTTCATCATTATCAGAGTGCCATTGAGATCAATTACTATTTGGGCGATTGGTGCTGTGTCAAAACCCATATCTCGCAGCCGGAAGTTTCGAGATAAACGGCTGCTAGATTCTTCATCTCCTGAATTTGCCATAACTAAGAGGCGATCGCGGATATTCACCGACGAAACTTTCGTAAATATCCGGTTTTTTAAGTCCAGTGGTGTAAACAGATTAGAATGCATCAATAGCATCTCTGCTTTTCCCAAAAACAGATAGCCATTATCATTTAGTGCAAAATGAAACCGGGCCAGAATTCGCCCTTGAGTCTCAGAATTAAAATACATTAATGTATTGCGGCTGACCAGCAAATCTAAGCGCGAAATGGGCGCATCTTGAAGCAGATCGTGGCGACCAAAAATCACTGATCGGCGCAAGTCTTGGCGGAAGACATAACGGTTCCCGACAGTCTCAAAGTATTTCTGCCGCAGTTCATCTGGCACCGTCTGGACATCTTTTGCTGAATACACAGCCAGACGTGCCTGATTGAGAGCATCTTCATCTACATCTGTGGCGTAGATTTTCACTCGTTGGCGGAATTCCTCTGCTCCCAATATTTCAGCCATCAACATTGCCAGGGTATAAGCTTCTTCCCCAGAAGCACAGCCAGCGCTCCAGATGCGGATTTGGTCAGAAGTTTTTTTATTCCGAATCAGATTAGGCAGTATTTGCTCTGCTATATATTCCCAAGCTGATGAATCTCGAAAAAAAGCGGTGACGTTAATTAGGATAGTGTTGAAAAGATAATTGAATTCTTCTGGATGAACTTCTAGGTAGTCTAGATACTCTTCAAAGTTCTCTATGCTAAATGACTGCATCCGCTTGCTTACCCGACGCATCAAAGTCGAGCGCTTATAGCCTGTAAAATCAAATCCCCGGTTTTGTCTGAGATAAATCAGTAGATTTTCAAATTCGGGGTCTTTTTCTGCGGAAGTCATACCAATTTGGGATTTTAGATTTGGGATTTTAGATTAAAAGTCTTTTTATCGAACAGAATTCAGGAGTCAGGAGTCAGAATACAAGAAGGGTATTCTGAACGAAAAAGCGGATGAATAATCGGAGTTTTTGCACCCCCACCAAAAATTCTAGTTTTGTGGTCAACAAGAAAGTCGCGGGTCTCTCTTACAAAGTTGCACAAGAGGGGAGACCCCAAGACCGCAATGCAGCGCTGAATCCCCGACTGAAAGATTGGTGAATTCTGGATTCTGAATTCTTCTTCAATCAGTCGTCTTTAGACCAATGAGTGCTATTAGCCTCAGATTCATTATGAGGCAGTGGTTGGGACTGATTACAATAAATATCTCAGTTTATTTCAAAATTACCCATAACCAAAGTCACCAGGGTACTGGAGATTTCATCAAGGGGGAGAATAAAATCTACGTTGCCAGTTTGAATTGCGGCGGAGGGCATCCCGGAAAATTCGGCGGTTTCTACGTCTTGGACAATGACAGTACCGCCCATTTTTTTAATCGCTTCTATTCCCATCGCGCCGTCGCTACCCGTTCCAGTTAGCACAAGTGCGATCGCTCTATTTTTATAAGTGGCTGCAACCGATTCAAATAATAGGTCAGCCGAAGGACGTAAAAAATGTACTAATTCCGACTGTGATAAGGAAAGTGTGCCGTCACCGTTAACCAACAGGTGACGATTAGGTGGGGCAATGTAAGCCGTTCCTGGGGTAAGGTAATCTCCCTCTTCTGCCTGTTTGACGACAAGAGATGTGTGCCGAGTCAGAATTTCTGCCATGAACGAGCGGTGTTGGGGGCCAAGGTGTTGCACAATGGCGATCGCGGCTGTAAATTCTGTGGGTAGAGTCGATAGCACTTTCGTTAAAGCAGTCAGACCGCCTGCTGAGGCTGCGATCGCCACAATATCAAAGGCAGCATTAGTAAAGTTAGGTAGATGATTATTGCCATCTTCTGCCATTTGAATCATGATTTTGCAGCTATGACTATACTAGGTAACTTTATTAGTTACAAACAGCAACTAATAAAGTTACAATTTTTCATCGTTATTTAAATAAATTATACAGGATATTTGAATTAAGCATTTTTTGGGCTTACCTATCAAGTTCATGTCTTAATCTTCCTGCTCTAAAATACGTTTCGCCTGTAACAGTTGCTGCCTATGTTCCTCATTAACTGTTGGGTATTGGAGATTTAGTTCTTGTAATTTTGTGCAGATGATATTGGCAACGGTCAGGCGTGTAAACCATTTGCGATCGGCAGGAATAATATACCACGGTGCCCATTTAGTACTAGTATAATTAAAAACTTCTTCATAAGCATTCATATAATCATCCCAAAAAGCTCGTTCTTGAACATCACTATCTGAAAACTTCCAATGTTTTTCAGGAGATTCAATCCGTTCTAAAAAGCGTTTTTTCTGCTCTTTTTTTGAGACATTTAGAAAAAACTTTAGGATGATCACACCATTATTTACCAAATATTTTTCAAAATTATTGATTTCTTCAAAGCGCTGTTTCCATATCTTCTTTCCTTCAGGTAAGTGGGGAAGTTGTTGTTTATTAAGCATTTCTGGATGGACACGAACCACAAGCACTTCTTCATAGTAGGAACGGTTAAATATCCCAATTCTACCTCTTTCTGGCAAAGCCTTCGTTGTTCGCCACAAGTAGTCATGGTCTAATTCTTCCGCACTAGGTTCCTTAAAACTAAACACCTGAAATCCTTGCGGGTTCACACCAGAGGTCACATGTTTAATTGTGCTATCTTTGCCAGCAGCATCCATTGCCTGAAAAATAATTAGCAAGGCATAGGTGTTTTGAGCATAGAGAATATTTTGGTAATTTGCTAATCGTTCAATATCTGTCTGTAATTTGATTGCAGCATCAGTTTTTTCATGAAAATCAGTCTTATAGGCTGGGTCATAGTTTTTTTTCAGAGAAATCTTTGAACCTGGTGGAACAATGAAAGCATCGTGATTCATGTACAAAATTTCCTAACAGCTGTTTATACCAAAGCACATTTTGAAATGCTAATTTCTAAAAGTTATGATTTATCGAAACAGAATTCAGGAGTCAGAATTCAGAATTCAGAATGAATTCTGAGGGCAAGTTTCGTTATAAAAGTTAATTACGAATTACGAATTACGAATTACGAATTATTTCCGTCGCTTTGGCATAGGACGCATCGCTTCACGTCCCAAGATAAACATCCCGGTAACACCCAAGCTGACAAACCAAACATATTGATACCAATATTGTCGAATCTTTTCAACCGTACTGAGTTCTGGATGAAACGTGTTTAAGTACAGCAGCAGCAATAATATCATCAGCGCCCCAAAACCAACAAAGCTGAAGCCAACACAAATTCGTACAGGTCGCAGTTCAAAATCACTAATAGTGTCTAGGTCAATTTCTGCCAGTTCCTTAAAGGAATCATCTGCCAAAGATGAGCTTGCTTGGAATCTATCGCTCAGTTTTGGTGGCAAAATCGGCGACAGTGTTGCTACAGTTGGGCGACGTAGTAAAGCCTCAGTATCTCGCAACAATTCCAGTGGTTTACGGGTAGTAGTTGGTTGAGCAAACTCTATGTCGTCTGTAGCAGTTGGGGCATTGGCTTTGCTTTCAAAATCCATAGCACGTCTCAAAAGAACCAGCATATATATAGACTAGCGAATCAGGAGACAAATGCGCCAAAATACTTCCTAATTATCCTTATGACGCTCGATAGCGTCCCTTGCGCGTCTCCTAGAAAAGCGGTAGCGAGGAACGAGCCGTCTGACTCGCTAACGTAATTCGTAATTCGTAATTCGTAGTTCGTAATTAATCCATTGATATTTTAGAGTAACTAACTTTAATTATGAGAAAAACATATTCTTTGCTAAAAGTAAGTAAATTGGTAGGACTTACGCACTGTACAAATTCATCGTTATGTGCGTTACAAAAATAGGTTGTTTCAGGCTTTTCTTAATTATCCTTTGGTCGTAAATAGACGATGCTGTAGGGGAAAAGCCATGCGCTTTACCCCTACGAAAGATTTGGTATTTCTTGTCAATGCGTAAGTCCTGATTGGATATATTAGGTAATTACGAATTATTCGTCCATCTCTTTTAATGTAGCCAATGCCGATGGAGATAAACGACTGAGATAGCGGAATATCCAGTATTTAAAGATAGTGTTTAAAATCACAGGAAATGTCGCAATAAAGAAAAACATGACATTTCTACTGGCTGGCAAACCTAAATGTTCTGCTAATCCTTCAAGAAGGACTTCCCACCCGTCTGGTGAGTGAAATCCTACAAATATATCTGTAAACAGAATAATCAAAAAAGCCTTAGCACTATCGCTAAGACCATAGACAATGGTATCCATAAAAGACTTGAGAATCACAATTTCTCTTTTATTCAGAGCGATGATTATACCAAAAGAAAATAGTGAGATTAAATCTGCAAAAACATTGCTAATATCGCTACTACTTTTAATATTAAATCCCTCAGCTATTTCCATTGCTTTGTCTTTAATCTTTCCTTTCATTACCTCTGAATCAAGTGGAGGTGCTTGCTTAAGTAAATATTCAAATTTCAATCCTTGCTCAAAAGTATGTAATTCATGTAGAGCTTCTTTTTCCAGATCAGAATTGATGAAAATTTGAGTTGTATTATCTCCTCTAATCCTTTCTACTATAGGAATTACTAAAAAATATTTAGATAAATTATGAGCTAAAATAGGTACAATTATTAGAGTTATTAGAAATCTCAGAGCCATTCTTGTCCTATTTCGAGAAATTCGGTAATTTCTCATAAATTCTTCTTCTGCCTGCGGGGTAAAATCTGCTTTAATTCTATTAACTGTTTTGCTTATAGACCTCGGAAAAACGCCAGTATTTTCAGATAGAGGTGTTGCTTGAATATCATTAATATTAGATGAGTCTGGTTGTTTATTAATTTCGCTACGGTTAATTTGTATGGCTTGAGAAGTTGATGCTAATGCACTGTTGTTAATTAGTTTATCTTTGATAGTGTACTTCTCTACAATTTCATCAATAACCTTCAGCTTTTCTAATAAAACAGAATTAGAGATATTGACAATTCTCCGACTAAGTTGGAATTCTGCAAGTCTGATCTTGATAATAGTTAAATTTTTATCAAGGTATGCTTGCCAGTAAGACATGACGTTTTCAGTATATTTTACTGATTCTAAAGATATTTTTTTGTTATCAAAATGTTCTCTCTCAATATTTTTAATTCTTTGAGCTGCTTGTTGAGCTTCTAAGAGTGCCCTTTCTGGTGTATCTAAAAGCCAATGGTTAAGCGATCGCAAATATTCTTTGAGGTTTTGGCGAAGTAAATTTGCTGTTTTGGCGAATGAATCTTTCATATATATATGACTCTTTATATAATGTGTATTATAGTTATACAAACATGAAAAAAGTTGTCTCTCAGGTTTTTGTAACAGAAAATTAACTGTGAGAAATTAATTTATTTCACTACTATAAATAATGTATGTAAATGATGTGTCAATTATGAAACTAAGTCTGTGCATGATTGTGAAAAACGAAGCAGCAACACTGCCTAAATGCCTGAACAGTGTCAGAAAAGTAGTGGATGAAATGGTAGTCTTGGATACAGGCTCAATCGATCGCACTCCCAATATTGCCCAACAACTCGGTGCAAAAGTCTATCATTTCAAATGGTGTAATGACTTCAGTGCTGCCCGCAATGCTGCTCTAAAATATGTCACTGGTGATTGGATTTTGGTCTTAGATGCTGATGAAACTCTGACACCAACAATTGTACCGCAGTTGCGAGAGGCGATCGCTAGAGATGAATACCTACTCATCAACCTCGTCCGCCAGGAAGTTGGTGCAGAACAATCTCCCTATTCTCTGGTTTCTAGGTTATTCCGCAATCATCCAGATATTCGTTTTGACCGTCCTTACCATGCCTTGGTAGATGATAGTGTGTCAGCAATTTTAACCAAAGAACCCCATTGGCAAGTAGGTTATTTACCAGGGGTAGCACTTTTACACACAGGATATCAAAAAAGTGCGATCGCTCAAAATAACAAATATGCCAAAGCAGCTACAGCGATGTCAGGGTTTCTCGCAACTCATCCTGATGATCCCTATGTTTGCAGTAAATTAGGGGCATTGTATGTGGAAACTGGCAAAATTTCCCAAGGTATGGAGTTGCTGAGACGAGGAATCACCGTTGCTGAAGAAAACTACGATATTTTATATGAACTCCACTATCATTTAGGCATTGCCTACAGTCGGTTGCAAAAATCGCCACAGGCTATTTCTCACTATCAAGCTGCGATCAAATTGCCAATTTACCCCATGCTCAAATTAGGAGCATACAACAACTTGGGTAACTTACTCAAAGCAGCAGGAGATTTCAACGGTGCGAAAACTGCTTACGCCACAACTTTGAAGATTGACCCGACTTTTGTTGTGGGACATTATAATTTGGCGATGATATTCAAGGCTTTGGGTTTATTTACAGATGCGATCGCATATTATCAAAATGCCATCGGGTTAAATCCCAACTATGCCGAAGCCTATCAAAATTTAGGGGTAGTTTTGCTGAAAGTTGGCAATCATCAAGATAGTTTAACAGCTTTTAGAAAAGCGATCGCTATTCATGAAAGGTATAATCCCGAAGAGGCGAAGAGACTACGCCAGGGTTTGCGGGAGATGGAATTGATGTAAATGTGGGGGCATTGGGCATTGGGCATGGGGCATTGGGCATTGGGCATGGGGCATTGAACAACAGAACATAAAACTTCCGGCTTGGAACATCAAACTTGAGCATCATTACTTGGAACAGAAAACATAAAGCTGAGAACCCTGAACATCGGGTTAAAAGACTTGTAATTAAAAAAATGTCCAGTAGCGTACTCAATATTAACTATTGCTTTTGTGATGTGAGCTACTTCTAATAAGATGGGTGCGATTAGTACCTCCCTTCTAGCCGCTTCACTGGTTAGACTAACACGAGCGATCGCTTCTTCTAGGCGTTGGCGTAAATCTGGTAGTCGAGTCAGCAATTCTGAAGCAGCGACAGGTAAATTGATTGTTACTTTAGTTAAAGTTACTCCTAATTCCCGCAGAATATCGGCGGGAGCAAATTTCATTTGGAAATAGCTGCCGAATGTGTAGAATTCATTTGGTTTAAGTATCGGGGGACGGTGATGTTCAGTCAGGTCACTTGTTCCTCAACAAAAGCTTTCATTGAATCGGTCAAAGAAATATTTATGCTGCTCATAGGGATACATACTTATCGCACCACAGGGCTATTTCATTCTAGACAGAAACCGCCCAGAACTGAAGTTCTTTGGCTTTTAGCTAAAGTCCGTTAAAACGGACTATAACCTATAACCTTTTCTTAGTCGTCTTTAGACGAATGAGTGCTATTAGACTCAGAATGAATTCTGAGGCGAACCAGATGAGAATGAAATAGCCCTTATCGTACCAAGGTTTAACAGAACAGAATTCAGGAGTCAGGAGTCAGAATGAGCGTATGAATTCTGACCGAAAAAGCAGATGAATAAACGGGTTTAAGTCCCCCACAAAACTAGAATTATTGGTGGTCTACAATTAGTTGCGGGTCTAAATCCCCAACTAATTGCATTCTGACTCCTGAATTCTTTTTTAATCTTGTTAATATTTTAGCCTTATGAAGGGATGGAGAGAGGGGGGAAGTGGAGGAAGGGGAGAGAACATCGGACTTCAAGCTCAGAACTCGGAACTTCAGCTTCAGAACTCGGAACTTCAGCTTCAGAACTCGGAACGTCAGCTTCAGAACTCGGAACGTCAGCTTCAGAACTCGGAACGTCAGCTTCAGAACTCGGAACGTCAGCTTCAGAACTCGGAACGTCAGCTTCAGA
>NZ_JBALBY010000012.1:0-31530 GCF_036919575.1 Nostoc sp.
TAATAAGTTGATGTGCAGCTAAATTGTATAACACGAAAACCCAAAAATATTGTAGTGCGGGCAACATGAGCGCGTCCAATATACAAATTAAATACTAATAAGTTGATGTGCAGCTAAATTGTATAACACGAAAACCCAAAAATATTGTAGTGCGGGCAACATGAGCGCGTCCAATATACAAATTAAATACGCAACAGCTTAGTACAAGAAAAAACTGTTTGTACGAGTGACGATACAATAGCATTGATTGTCCTGCTGCCAACCTTTTTCCTTCTATGCTGCCAGTCATTTATTCCGACGAATTTTTAGATCACAAGACTGGAAAATACCATCCCGAAACACCAGAACGCTTAAGGGCGATCGCTACTGCTCTAAAAACAGCGACATTCGCAGATAAAATCGTCTGGCGTGAGCCGACACCAGCATCAGAACAGCCATCACTAATGTCTATGTTGGTGAAAGCCCATAGCCCAGCCTACATCAAAAAACTTTGGCAAATCGCTTCTAGTGGCGGCGGCCCTTTGGATGGAGATACGCCAGTTTCCCCGCGCAGTTATGATGTGGCATTGTTGGCAGTTAGTGCCTGGTTAGATGGAGTTGAGGCTGTCTTAAAGTCGGCTAATCCGGCTTTTGTATTGGCGCGTCCCCCAGGACACCATGCAGAAAGTGATGCGGGGATGGGCTTTTGCCTATTTTCTAATGCAGCGATCGCCGCTTTATTTGCCCTGGAACAACCGGGAATTAACCACGTCGCCATCCTCGATTGGGATGTGCATCACGGTAATGGTACTCAGGCGATCGTTGAAACCCAAGCACGCATCGCCTACTGTTCCCTACATCAGTACCCATGCTATCCCGGTACTGGAAGATCGACAGAACGCGGCTTTCATAATAATGTCTTAAATTTACCTGTACCCCCTGGTAGTGATATTGCAGTATATCAGCCACTATTTGAAAGACAGGTCGTACCGTTTTTAGCTAACTTTCAAGCGGATTTACTGATTGTCAGTGCTGGTTATGATGGCAATGCCGCAGATCCTCTAGCAAGTATCAATTTGCAGCCAGAAGACTACGCTTTGTTTACTGATTATTGTCTAGGGGTAACTCGGAAAATTCTGTTTGGCTTAGAAGGTGGTTACGACTTTGATACTCTTTCTCGATCAGTTGTAGCGACGATTGAACGCTGTTTACTTTCAGAATAATTCCGAATTCCGAATTCCGAATTCAGGAGTCAGAAGTAAGAATCAAGACGCTCCAGGATGAGCTAACGCTGCGCTATCAGTGGTGGGTCTGAATTCCTTACTGATAGCGTAGCAGTAGCGAATCCGTGAGCGTCTTGAAGACCACTAAATCAAAGATTTAGTCGGGATCTAAAAAGAGTCTATTCAGCGTTCGACTGAGCGCTCACGCCGAAGTCCGCCAGTCATACAGAATTGATGCTGAATTCTGACTCCTGACTCCTGAATTCTGTTCAAGAAAGTATCGTATTGTACAAAAAATCCTGACTTTACTAGAAGTATTGACTTGCCTGAAAAAGTTTAGACAAAATGCCAGCATTCTAGAAATTTGATTGCTATATTAGATTAAATAACTATTCTGGCAAGGGTTGAAAAGCTGTGCGGGATGATTTACAGGGCTTGGAAATTAGTCAGGATGAACTACAAAAGCTGGCTAATTTGCCTGTCAATGAGGAACTTTTAATCATCACAAATCCTCTGAAAAAATTAGCAAATATATATATCCAAAAGCTGAAAAGCTCTGAAAGCGCAACTGTAGTTTTTATTGGATTTTCTACATTTGTTTTCGTCTATATTTTATTTGATATAATTATTAAAATTTTTATGACGTGGATCACAATTCCATCTTGGATATTGTTAATTATCTTAGGTCTTTGGGTTGGTGGACTGACGCAAACTATCTTATATTTAATCTGGAAAACTAGAAATAAAATTGTCAAAATTAATATGACAAAATCTCTGCAAATTCTGTTAAATGAGGTGAGTAGATATAATACTGTTATTAGAGTAATCGATATCAATGATCAAATAGAAGAAGCTGGTAATCCAGAAGTAGTTATAAAGGAAAGAGAGGGTGTGATCGAAGCGCTTAAACTTACCAAAGCTGATTTAGTTCGCGCTTTGAAGACAGAAAGGATTTTGAGGGAGCATAAGAGCTTTATCCTTAGTAATACTGAACTATTCGTCAATAATTTAGCAACTTTAACAGCCATGCAAGTAAATGAACAGGCTACCGAACATGGAAGGTTGCTCAATGAAGCATTACAAATTGCATTAGATGTGCAACACGAAATGAAAAGATTACAGACTCAGCGTTAAAGTAATTCGTAATTCGTAATTCGTAATTCGTAATGGGGATTTAGAAAGCACTCTGAATTCACTCAGCACTAAGTAAGAGTTGGAGAACGCGCAATACGGTTCGGTTAGTGATATTTTGCCCAGGAAGATACCCCCAACCCCCTTAAAAAGGGGGGCTTATAACCCTCTTTTACCCACTTTTTAAGGGGGTCGCCGCAGGCGGGGGGATCTTAACCGAACCGAATTGGGAGAACGCTTAGATGCTCAGGGTAATTCCATAGACGCTGTTGGGTGGGTTGGGTTGCAACCGACTCACCAGATATTCTCAATGGCTTTTTGCATAATCCTTCCCACGGTTGCGATCTCCGGTCTAACATAAAGAATATTCGTAAAGCGATCGCTTATCCACATGGACTGGAAAGAAGTCAGAGGCAACTGGGTAATCATTCCCCGAAATCCCATAGGTATCATCCATTTTTTAGGAGGTGCATTTGTCGCCACTGCACCGCACATCACTTATCGCTGGTTACTGGAAGAACTGGCAAGTAAAGGTTATGTTGTAATTGCTACGCCTTTCGTCAATACATTGGATCATACCGCGATCGCACAATCTGTACTGCTAAACTTTGACCGCACTCTCGAACGCTTACATGACTCAGGGGCATTACGCAAGCTTTACTTCCCCATCTACGGCATTGGACACAGTATGGGTTGTAAACTTCACTTGCTCATTGGTAGCCTCTTTAAAGTAGAACGCGCAGGCAATATTTTAATATCCTTCAACAACTACGCCGCAAAAGAAGCTATCCCCCTAGTAGAACAGTTCAATTCTACTTTGAAAATCGAGTTTACCCCCTCACCGTTGGAAACTAACAAGCTTATCCAAGAGCGTTACAATATCCGGCGCAATTTATTAATAAAATTTAGCAATGACACCATTGATCAATCGGCAGCTTTAACCAAAATCTTACAAGAACGCTTTGATGAGATGGTGACAACACAAACGTTACCAGGAACTCACACAACACCTCTGGGTCAAGATATTAAATGGCAAACTGGAACATTTTTCACTCCCTTTGATGCTTTAGGGCAATGGTTCAAGCAAGAAGCATACCGGGACTTGAACCAGCTAAAAAGCAACATCCTCTTGTGGCTAAATCCTCTGGCAGCGCCATGAATCAATTCAAAATTCAAAATTCAAAATTCAAAATTAAAGACAGCCACCCACAAGGGGCGAGGTTTTAAACCTCACTTCTTTTCATAATGTTTTATGACTGTTAAAAAGTCATGAGTTCGACGTAAAAAGATAAAAGAGTTAGTAGTCTATCTGGATATACTACTAACTAATTAGCTCATATCGTATTTTTATTTCCTATTTTTACAGCAAATTATTAATGAGTGTTTACTACAACTTTCTATGTTTCAAATACTAGTAATTGATGACGACTATTCAATAAGAACACTCCTGAAAAGGATGTTGGAAAAACAGGGTTATGAGGTAGTTACTGCCAGTAGTGGCGAGGAAGGAATAGAAAAGGCACTGGCTTACAATCCAGCCCTAATTATTTGTGATTGGATCATGCCGGGGTTGACTGGACTGGAAGTTTGCCATCGCATTAAGAAAGACCCCAAATTTTCCACCACATTCTTTATTTTATTAACATCCTTAGATTCCGTTGCCGATTGCGTCAAAGGTCTAGATGCTGGTGCTGATGATTTTATCTCCAAACCTATTGAGCATAATGAATTACAAGCACGGGTAAGAGCGGGATTACGCCTGCATCAGTTGAGTAGAGATTTGCAGGCTCAAAAGTTGCTTTTAGAATTAGAAATGTCAGAAGCCGCAGAATATGTGCGATCGCTGCTGCCTCTTTCCATGACTGAACCCTTCAATATAAATTTCCGATTCATTCCCTCGCGGCAACTTGGCGGTGATTGTTTCGATTACTACTGGCTTGATGATGATTATCTGGCAATTTACTTAATGGATACTGCCGGACATGGACTCAAAGCTACTCTTCCCTCTGTTTCAGTGCTGAATCTGCTGCGTTCTCGTGCGCTCAAAAGTCTGGATTATTATCAACCTAGTGATGTCTTGAAGGCTTTGAATGATACTTTTCAGATGAATTATCAAAATGACAAATACTTTACGATTTGGTACGGAGTTTACAACCGAATCAACCGCCAGTTAATTTATGCTAGTGCAGGTCATCCACCAGCAGTTTTAGTAACC
The DNA here is from genome assembly GCF_036919575.1 of Nostoc sp. Lineage (GTDB taxonomy): Bacteria > Cyanobacteriota > Cyanobacteriia > Cyanobacteriales > Nostocaceae > Nostoc. The sequence goes on from NZ_JBALBY010000012.1 coordinate 4,549, forward strand.
GGCACATCTCCAAGGAAGTCTGAAGTTAAACTCTTGAAAACCCCCGGTATGCCAGTTGGGATGTTTCCAGAGGCAAAATATGTTGATGGGTTTTGCAATATTGAAAAATTCACTACCCTTTATATTTTTAGTGATGGCGCTTATGAACTCACTAAATCAGATGGCACACTTTGGAGCTTGGATGCTTTTATTCAGCTACTAGTTAGCTTACAAGATCCTGTTGATTGCCAACTTGATCGCGTACTGAGTTATTTAATCGCTGTGAACTCCAAAGAGGCTTTTGATGATGATTTATCTATTTTGCAAATTAACTTTAATTAACTAATTATTTGAGACTAAAACCTGATTAAATGCTTCTTGGCTGGGGAAAATTTCAAATACTTTATCCATATTAGTCAGTTCAAATAATATCCTGACTTGCTCATTAATTGAGCAGAGAACGAGCTTAGTATCTGCGGCTCTCAAGGTTTTGAAAGCTAATACTAAAGCTCCCAAACCTGAGCTATCCATAAACGTGACATCTTGAAAATCAACTAATACAATTTTCGCACCACTTACTAAAATATCAGTAATCTTTTGCCGAAACTCTTGTGAAGTTGTGGCGTTTAAATTACCAATGAGCTTAATAACTTTTACTTGCTCTCTCATAATACCTCACTCTGATTTCTGTAAATGGTACTCTGTTGTTGTTAGTATATCCCAATCATACCAGTTGAAGAAGTATTCAGAATTCAGGAGTCAGAATTCAGGAGTCAGAATTCAGAAGTCAGAATTCAGAATTCGGAATTCTGCTGTATAACATTACTAAAGCTCATAACTTTGAGGATGTTTTACCCTAAATCTCGATGAGTAAAGGATTTAGCATTAGCTCCGGTGTAAGTAGCTACAATATGACCATCGCCAGTCATTTGATATTTGTATGTCACCAATCCTTCTAAACCAACGGGGCCGCGAGGAGGCATTTGTTGTGTACTAACTCCTACTTCTGCACCGAAACCATACCGGAAACCATCAGAAAATCGGGTGGAACAATTGTGGAATATATTAGCTGAATTGACTAGTCCAAAGAAAGTTTCGACAGATACTAAATCTTCAGAGATAATGGCATCGGTATGACGAGAACCATATTCGTTAATATGGGCGATCGCATCTTCTATAGAATCTACAATCTTAATCGACAAAATAAAATCGTTATATTCAGTTTTCCAGTCTGTTTCTGTTGCAGTTGCAATGTTAGGCAAAATTCTTAAGGTACTTTTATCACCTCTTAATTCCACATGGCGTTCTTGCAAAGCATCGGCAACTTTTGGTAAAAATTCTCTAGCAATAGAGGAGTGAACTAACAAAGTTTCAATTGCATTACAAACAGCAGGATATTGCGCTTTGGCATCGACAGTAATCGGAACTGCTTTAGAAATATCAGCGGCTCTATCTATATAAAGATGGCAAATTCCATCGGCGTGACCTAATACCGGAATGCGTGTATTGTCCTGCACGAAGCGCACAAAAGAATTAGAACCTCTAGGAATAATTAAATCTACATATTTATCTAACTTCAAAAGTTCTAAAGTTTCTTCTCTAGTTGTTAGCAACTGTACCGCATCAGGGTTAACAGCAGTATGAGATAATCCTTGCTTAATTGCCTTAACGATCGCTTCACAAGAACGCACTGCTTCCTTTCCACCTTTGAGGATCACACCATTGCCCGATTTGATCGCTAAGGAAACAATTTGAATCGCCGCCTCTGGCCGGGCTTCAAAAATAATCCCCAAAACGCCTAAAGGACAAGTGATCCGCTTGAGAGTCAAACCAGTGTCTAGTTCGCGGTGAATCTCTACTTTACCCACTGGATCAGCTAGCTTACTAACATCTAGTACCCCAGCGATCGCATCTCTTAATTTATGTTCATCCAACTGCAAGCGCTTATAAAGCGGTTGGGGAATTCCATCGGCAGTAGCAGCTTTACAATCAGCAACATTTGCTGATAAAATTTCATCCCTAGCTGATTCTAAAGCTTGAGCGATCGCAACAAGTGCTTGATTTTTTGCCTCAGTGGAGAGAATCGCTAGCTTACTTGCTGCTTTGCGGGTTTGCCCTGCGATCGTAATTAGGCCAGAAGCAATGTCAAGAATAGTCATAGTACAAATCTTTACTTTTTCCTCATCTTATCAATGTGAGTTCATTATTGGTTATCGTCTTCCTCCAATCGGGTGAACCATCTGGGTAATCAATAACTACTCTGATCGGGTGAAGCAAGATTTAGTTCAAAACATTTATTCTGTGATTATCGAACACAGACAAATTAAAGGTAGTCAATTCACAGACAGTATTAAGAATATTTTAAGTATTATTACAGGCATTATTTGAAAATCTTAAATATGATTTATGCGTTCCCCAGACTAGAAAGACATAGTAATTTATGTTTCTCTAGTCTTTTACTTACAGCTATTTTCAGGTAAATAGACCACGCGGTAGGGGCACAGCACTGCTGTGCCCCTACGACAGATGTGGTTCAAATACATGATTTCTGCTGTAAGTAAAATAATTTATTCTGCCAAAGGGTCGAAGTATTGCTTTTTTTACTCAGCAGGGGCTAAACCTTAGCTATCCGCTAACGGAACTCAGCACTGTTTTGTTGGTGGAGTTTTTGCCGCGTAGCTTTCTTGACCAGAGGTAGAACCTCTCGGAATACATTCCCAGCCTGGAGGCTCTTAACGAGGCAACTGGTTACTGTGATTCAGCTAACAACGAATCGCACCCTCTAGCTGGCAACGCCATCGCTAGAGGTAGTTCATGGTATCTTGGTTCTTACCGACTGCTGACTCCATCAGTCGTGCGTCCGCTCATCTGGCCTGAATAGATCCGGTAGATGGCAATTACCTCTGCACGTCCCGATGAGTCGATCCAAGTTCGATTGATCGCAGGAGAAAGCACTGGATTGCGCTCTTTGATCAAGTGCATAGCATGATCGATGTCTTGCTGCTCTGTGAGACGCTCGGCTCGACCATTAACAATCACGCTGCGCCAATGAAGCGGATCGTGAATTTCTTCAACCTGTAGGCAGATTTCTGGATTAGCATCTATGTCATGAGTCTTCATGCCGACCGTTGTAAACAGGTAGATGTCCGAATCTTCGAGATAATAATACATTGGCATCACGTAGGGTTTGCCTTCGTGTATGCAGCCAAGATGACCGTATCCTACTTGGTGTAGAAAGCCTTGTATTTCTTTTTGTCCCATTTCATCAATATCTAACATCACCATTCTCCTTCTCAAGATTCAGTCAATTGATATTGTTTCAGATGTGTTGACGACGATAGCTAGACCTAGTACCGCAGGGCGGAATTCAAAATTCAAAATTCAAAATTCAAAATGAATAGAGCGTAAGCGTTTCATGGTGACAGAGCAGTTCGACAGAGCTACCTGTGCCACTTGCCGAAGTATTGATTTGCAATGGGTGGTTTATTTACGCCATGCTGTACTAGCTCATAACAGATAATTTCGGAACTGAAGCAAGACTTTTGGAACAGTACCTGCTTTGTATCGGTTTAACAACCGTTTCTAAGGGGTTCTTTGGGCTGGCTCATTTATTTATCTATTGATTTGTTACCTTTCACAGTATTTGCAGACTTAGCTTTTGCTCTCCGCCTTTAGAGGCATCTATGAACTATCTTGTTAAATTTAGGATTGCAAATACCAATTGAACTAAATTAGGACTTACGCAAAATATCTCTGAAACTCTTATTTCTCAGTGTACTCTGCGCCTCTGCGGTTTGTTATTCCGTAGCTCGTGCGTAAGTCCTATAAATAAGTAGGCAAGAATAAATCAAACTATATTACACAATGTAATATTAATTAAATTAGCTGGTAGAGACGCTACGCGAACACTACAAACCGCTCCCATGAAGTTACTGATAACGGGCAAAGCTGACAGTGTTAGAGCAAATAGAAATTCCTGCATCGTCAGGCTCCGCTAGTCGTAACATACTCTTTGATGTTTGATCAATCTATCGATAGATTGCATCATCGATTGTGGCTCGAAAGAATTCGCCTTCCGACTCAAACCGCTCAGTGCCGAAGTACCAGCCAACCCGCAGACGGGTGGGAATGGTGTAGCCCCAGAATGTGCCTTCCGACTCTACGATTGCACCGAAGTCCACATCATGAAACTCACCACCTTCTGGATTGCCCCAGCGCGGCAGCTTGACAGTTTTGAGCCGACCCGTTTGATCAATGGTGAAATCAAGTTCCGCTCTCTGGCCTTGCACTACGAAACTCGAATGTAAATCTGATGAATCCATTGTTGTCCATGACACGTCATCACCATAAAACACAGATGGCAACCAGATTGACTCTGCTTGGAGACGACCAACACTAGATCGTGTAATATCAGCACCTGAACCTATCATCACCGGGAAAACTCCTAAAAGCTTCCACTGCATAACACCTACACCGTCTATGATGCGATCCGATCCCCAAATCGGTAAGGCGTTCATCCATGCCGTAGCACTCCAAATTAGTCCATGCTGCCAGCAAATGACTTGCTCTGCTTTGAATGGAATCCAACTCTTCAATTTGATTTCGCCGTGCATCTGCAATCGAACCGCAGAGGCGATCGCAGTTCCAGGTGCGATCGCATGTTCAAGATATCGTCTTGCTGCTTCTGGCAGGTGAGAGAGTCTATCTGAGCCAAATACTTGCTCCTTAGATATCGCTGAATCCCACAGCGTATTCAGGGAAATTTGTTTAGTCATTATTGCCTACACTATTCAGAATTTGATAGATGGTTATGAGCAGAATAATAGTTACGATCGCTGTATAGATTAACTTTGTATACCTGGCTAGCCAATTGGGAAGATAAATAGAGAAATTGTCTTTTGTGGAATTTGAATATTTATGGGCGATTAGAGTTAATGGGCAGGAAAATCTAAAAGTCAGTAGGGTTATACCTTCTATAAATACCAATCCATAACCAATCCAGAGCCAGAGATCGAGTTTATTTGCGGTCGCGGCATAAAGCATATAGAAAATAACAAAGTTGAAGAATACCCATATCAACGTGTGAATGACTTTAATTAGCGTCAATTTTGTTTCGTTTTCCATATTGGTATTAGTGTGACGGGTGTTTGTTCTATTTCCTGAATGAATTGATTGAATATGATATAAAACGTAACAGTCGATTTTATAAAGAATGCTAAATCTGTGTAATTCATTTTGAGACTGATTAAGTGATTCGTTATAATATTAGACGATAAACTTTGCTAAAAGAGGGGAAATGCATGACTAGCCGCGAGCAGCTTATCCAAGAACTTGCAGAGGTTCCAGATGAGTTAATTAAAGTAATGTTAGATTTTTTGCATCGGGTTCAGACAACGCGTAGTCATCATCCTCTAGCGAAATTTGCTGGTATTTTAAGTGATGATGAGGCGGCTAATTTACAGGAAGCAATTCAAGCTGATTGGTAATGATAGCTATTATGTTTTGCGTTGGCGTAGCCCGTCGTAGACATCGCCTTTTCCCATCATCTGAGCGCGATCGCAAAAGGGAGCAATATTCAACAGCGATCGCAATCAACTTTTACCATACTCCTGTACGAAAAAAATCTGTCCGACTGCTTTTATATTTTGCTTAATAACCCGCAACAAACGATTCTCTAAGGTTCGACTATCCTCATCCAAAAAATCAATTATTGCCTTGACTTTCCCAGCATAATCACGATCGTGTTTAAAAATAATCATGCCAGCATGATTTGGTGCAGTGCGATGTAGATCGATAAAATCTTGGCGATTTTCCGTAATCAAAATGCGACCTGTCGCTGTGGCATACTGCAAAACAACATCGTCAGGAATCCCTTGATTTGCTTGACCTGCTTCGTAGGAAGTTAATACATCGTGTCCCTTCGATCTGAGTAAGTTTACCATTGCGATCGGAAAATTTTCATTGGAGTAAAATTCTAATGCCATTAAACTAAATCATCTTGGGCAATTTCTCGATCGATTTGTTCGGTATTTTGTTCGTAGTAATGCCAAGCTGCACTTAAATCTTCCGCAGTCAATCCAGGATAATTTGACAATAATTCTTCATCCGGGGCACCTTGTTGACGATATGCTACCAAAGTCCATACGGGAATTCGTGTATTTCTAATTCGCGCTTGTCCCCCGCAAACTCTTGGTGTAATCTGAATCGGATTTTGCAACATTTGCACGTAATTTAATGCTTGGTCAACTAATTCCTCTGGTAAAGCTGCAATTACTTCGAGCAGTTGAGTCCTCTTATTCATGACAACAAAATCTCTCTCGCTTATTTCATCCTAACTTGAAATTTTATAGTAATTATCCTAGCGACTGTTTTGAAGCCCAATCTCAATTTCGGATAAGCGATACCACAAAGTGGTTGCCAAGGGCATCGCCAATACTAAAACCGACCTATATGTTTTGCGTTGGCGTAGCCCGTCGTAGACATCGCCTTTTCCCATCATCTCAAGGCGCGATGTTTAAATCTGCAATATCCCAAACAGAGAACTGACAGATCGCCAAAAAATGATGGTCTAGCATTTTCCCTAATCAGTTAAGATCATATTCATCAATATTCTTGCCTTTTTACCGTTCTCCTTGGAATTATGACGCAGGATGAGTTATTGGTACTGATAGATCGCGCCGTGGCTGAGGGTTGGCAAGAGTTAGACTTGTCGGGGCAAGAGTTGACTGAGTTACCTGTGGAAATTGGTAAGTTGCAGCAGCTTGAGTCTTTGATTTTGGGAAAGAAGGTTGAAGGTTATGAACGAGTAGGAAACGGCATTCTCGAAAAGGTTTCGGGCAACAATTTAAAAACGCTTCCTCTGGAACTATTGGGTTTGCCTAATTTGCGTAAGTTGGATATTAGTGGCAATCCTTTAGAGAGCATTCCCGATGTGGTAACGCAAATACTACATTTAGAGGAACTTATCTTAATTCGAGTAGAGCTAACTGAAATACCTGATGCGATCGCTAAATTAACCAATCTGACGCAGCTTCACCTCAGTTCCAACCAAATAACTCAGATTCCAGAGGCGATCGCTAATTTAACCAATCTGACGCAGCTTCACCTCCGTAACAACCAAATAACCCAGATTCCAGAGGCGATCGCTAAATTAACCAATCTGACGCAGCTTCACCTCCGTAACAACCAAATAACCCAGATTCCAGAGGCGATCGCTAAATTAACCAATCTGACGCAGCTTGACCTCGATGGCAACAAAATAACCGAGATTCCAGAGGCGATCGCTAAATTAACCAATCTGACGCAACTTCACCTCAGTCGCAACAAAATAACCGAGATTCCAGAGGCGATCGCTAATTTAACCAATCTGACGCAGCTTATCCTCAGTCGCAACCAAATAACCCAGATACCAGAGGCGATTGCTAATTTAACCAATCTGAGGGAGCTTATCCTCAATGACAACCAAATAACTCAGATTCCAGAGGCGATCGCTAATTTAACCAATCTGACGCAGCTTGACCTCAATGACAACCAAATAACCCAGATTCTAGAGGCGATCGCTAATTTAACCAATCTGACGCAGCTTATCCTCTATAACAACCAAATAACCCAGATTCCAGAGGCGATCGCTAATTTAACTAATCTGACGCAGCTTGACCTCGATGGCAACAAAATAACCCAAATTCCAGAGGCGATCGCTAAATTAACCAATCTGACAAACCTTGACCTCCGTTCCAACCAAATAACCCAGATACCAGAGGCGATCGCTAATTTAACCAATCTGAGGGAGCTTATCCTCAATGACAACCAAATAACCCAGATACCAGAGGCGATCGCTAATTTAATCAATCTGACAAACCTTGACCTCCATAACAACCAAATAACCCAGATACCAGAGGCGATCGCTAATTTAACCAATCTGACAAACCTTGACCTCGATGGCAACCAAATAACCCAGATACCAGAGGCAATCGCTAAATTAACCAATCTGACAAACCTTGACCTCCGTAACAACCAAATAACCCAGATACCAGAGGCGATCGCTAATTTAACCAATCTGAGGGAGCTTATCCTCAATGACAACCAAATAACCCAGATTCCAGAGGCGATCCAAAGTTTGCCAAAATTGGAAACTCTAGATTTACGGGGAAATCCGCTTCCTATTTCACCAGAGATTTTAGGATCTTTTGATCGTGTTGGTTCAGTTAAAAAGATTTTCAATTATTTGCAATTACTCCGTAGCGGTGAAGTGCGTCCACTCAACGAAGCCAAACTATTGCTCATCGGACAAGGTAGCGTCGGCAAAACATCGCTCATAGAGCGACTAATCCGCGATAAATATGAGAAAAATCAATCCCAAACTGACGGACTCAATGTAGAAACTTGGAACGTGCAGGTCAATAGTAAAGACATCCGCCTCAATGTTTGGGACTTTGGCGGACAGGAAATTTATCATGCTACCCATCAATTTTTTCTGACTAAACGTAGCCTCTATCTCCTAGTTTGTAATTGTCGCACCAGCGAAGAAGAAAACCGCATCGAATATTGGCTAAAACTAATCGAAAGCTTCGGCGGACAGTCCCCCGTGATTATCGTTGGCAACAAAAAAGACGAACAACCCCTCGACATCAACCGCAAAGCATTACGCGAAAAATATCCTAACATCCAAGCGATTATTGAAACCTCCTGCCAAGACAATATCGGCATTGATGAACTTCGCACCGCCATTTTGCAGCAAGTAGGCAAACTCAAAGAAGTCTACGATCTTCTACCACTCTCATGGTTTGAGGTTAAACAACAACTCGAATCCATGACTGAAGACTTCATCAGCTACAACCGCTACATCGGCATCTGCCACGAAAATAAGATTCCCGAAGAACAAAACCAAGATCAACTCATCGATCTTCTCCATCGACTTGGCTTAGTTCTCAACTTCCGCGATCATCCCATCCTCAAAAATACCAACGTCCTCAAACCTAACTGGGTGACAGAAGGCATTTATGCGCTCCTAAGCGATGAAAACCTCAAAACTAAAACCAAAGGCATTTTCACCTTCGCCGATCTCACCCGCATCCTCAATCCAGAGCGCTACCCTACCGAGCGTCATGGCTATCTAATCGAACTAATGAAGGAATTCGAGCTTGGCTTTGCACTAGAATGTTACCCACCACAATTTCTGATTGCGGGACTTCTGCCTAAAGACCAACCAGACGAAACAGAACTCCAAGGCGAAACCCTGGAATTTCAATACCATTACAAAGTTCTCCCCGAAAGCATCATTTCCCGCTTCATCGTCAATACCCACGAAAAAATACATAACCAAATCTATTGGCGCAGTGGCGTAATGCTGCAATATCAAGAAAATAACGAAATCTACAACATCGCTCGGAGCAAAGCCGATCCCGAAGACAAAAAAATCTTCATCACCATTAGCGGACGCCAAGAAACCCGCCGTTTATTTCTCGGCATCCTCCGCGATGTCTTCAAAAAAATCCACAAAAGTCTCCCCAATCTCGAAATCACCGAATGGGTTCCCGTCCCCAACCATTCCAAACACGATCCGCTCAAATATTCAGAACTACTCGGACTCGAAGCGATGGGAGAAACCCATAAAGTTATTGGTGAACTCAAGCTGAAACTTGATTTACGTCAACTTTTAGATGGCTATGAATCACTAGAATCGCGTCAGAAAATACAAAAAGTCGATCCAGAAAGCGATCGCTTCACAATTGTCAACCAGATTTACAATAGCAATCAGCAAGGAGATTTCAAACCCATGACAGAAAACACAAACAACTTTCAAGGCGCAAACGTCGGCAACTTTGCCAACGAAGTCAAAGACAACGCCAGTCAGCAAGCCTCTAACTTCAACCAAACAAGCGGCGCAAGCGTAGCAGAACTAATGCAACTGATCGGCAACTTACGCCAAACTGCTGCCCAATTTCCACGAGAAACCCACGACGACATTATCATCGATATTGATGATGTAGAAGTAGAAATTCAAAAGCCAGAAAAAGAACGCAATTTACCCAAACTCAAAAAGCGTCTAGTAGCTTTACTAACTGCTGCTACTGTAGTCGCTGCCCCGATTGCAAGCATGACAGGCTTTACAAAGGATGTTATGGAAATAGGAAGCAAATTAGGCATAGAACTAAAGCTTCCCCCTGTTAAATAGACTTTTCTAACTCTAGGGGCGATCGCATAGCTTGAAATAATACCCGCCTTTGACTTGATGAAAATTGAACTAGCGATCGCTATTCATCAATCAATATTTAAACCTAACCTACAGCAAACTCTGTATCAGAGCGCACCCTAGCAGGTTGAAAACCTAAAACTATATCTTGATGTGGTACACCTAATTTTAATAACTCATAGGCGATACCATCTTCCGTACCATCATATTGAATCCAAATCTTGCCATTCTTAATATCCAAATGTAGCAAACATCCTTGATAAAAGAGGCAGGAGGCAGTCTTGCTGTTCTTGCTGGAGGCACAATTTGAATGGGGATTCAAACCCCAACCAAATTGTAAGCGCTTTTGTTTTCGGCGGGGTTTTAGACCCTTGAACCGTGCGCGTCACAGGCAGGAGACAGAGGGCAGTTTTCCTCCTGCAAGAACTGCCCTCTGCCTCCTGCCTTCTTTGATAAAAGCCGTGCGGGAAATTTATTCAACCAGATAAATTAGCTTGTAGCTTGATCAATGTTTTTCTCTCGGTAGCGTCACTGATCCAAATCGCTATAATCTCACCGTTTGAGTTCTGTCCCGTTAAAACTTCAGTTGGTGAATCGACCGTGTGAGCATAGCTGACTTCATGTTGACCGACTTCAATCACTAAATCATCTCCCTTGCCAGGGCGATCGTAAACTATCGCCAGCAAAGGTGCGTTCCGAATCAGTTCTTCGTCGCCGAGTTCGGAATCGATGATTTCGATCGAAATATGCCGTCCACGATTACCATCTGAAAACTGATCAAAAAATTCACCCCATCGCTCATGGGACACAGATTTGTTGATGTCAATCTTACTCACCATACAATTAATTCCTTGTGAAAAACTATTGAAGAAGAATTCAGCTATTCTGAATTCAGGAATCAGAATCAATCAGTCGGGGATTGGGACCCGCCACTACGAAAGTTGACCACACTTCGAAGCTGCTCTGTTACCACCAAATCTACGATTTGATGGGGGTCTAAAAAGAGTCTATTCAGCGTTCGACTGAGCGCTCACGCCGAAGTCCGCTTTTTCGGTCAAAATTCATTCTGAATTCTGACTCCTGACTCCTGAATTCTGTTTCAGTAAAAAGAAACGGAGCATTGAAATAGTTACTAAGTACAAAAGTGGAATTAACCAAAGTATGTTCAGTTTAATTCCCCCCTCTTGACAGGCAGCAGGAATTGAACGCCTAATTAAAATCCCCGTTACAAAACGTAATTACGAATTACGAATTATTTAATTCCCCGTAGTTGCCGTAGCAGCTTCAGCATCTAATCTGGCAGCGATCGCTTCCAAGGTTGCTTTTTCAGCTTCTTCTATTGTCGCTATGGCTAAGAGGGTCGCCGTAGCTGCATAGTCTTCAGCTTTATCTGCCCGATGTTCGAGTTTCTTAACTTCACGATTTACTTTCCATTCCTCGACACTCGACTTCACCTCAGATTCTTTTTCCTCAAATTGAGTTTTGAGCTTTGCCCGATACTCATCGAATTCGTGTTTCTTAGCGTCTAATTTTGTCTTCGCTTCGTCGAGTTTCGATTGAATCTCAGCTTGAGTTCTTTTCGGCGCAGATTGAATGTTTTCCTTCAGTGATTTCGCCCGATCTTCAACCGCTTCTAAATTGTCATGAAGTTTTTTGGTGAAATTGTCTATTGCAGTACTCATGATGATTCCTCTAGTATGTTAAGCTTCTGAATCGAGTTTCGATTGAATCTCAGCTTAAGTTTCTTTCGCCATCAATTGATTGTTAGCAAAAGTTGCCGAATATAACATCTATCTTTTGAATGGTTTAGTAGAACTTATATAGTAATCCGCTTTGATTATTGAACTGACTTGCGTAGGCTGGGAGTAGGGAATAGGGAGTGGGGAGTAGGGAATAAGCCTTTTCGATTAGTACTTAATTTGTTCAAAAATCAAATAAGAGTCCTATACAATTCAAACGCTTGCTAAAACACTCGAATAGCATCGGTATAATTCTAAGAGCGATCGCTGCTGGCTACCTGACAGCAGAAATCATGTATTTTAACCATATCTGTCGTAGGGGCACAGCAGTGCTGTGCCCTTACCGCGTGGTCTATTTACTTGGGTTTTAGCCCCGCCTTTGTGGGCGGAATCTTTTTTCAGGAGGTGATTGATACCCTTTCCCCTGTTTATTCATACCGGAATTTCAATGAAGAATTCTGTACCCTCATCCAGAACAGAGTTAAAACTCAATTTGCCACTATGAGTTTCTTCGATAATTTGACGAGCGATCGCTAATCCTAATCCTGTTCCTTTACCAACGCCTTTAGTGGTAAACAAATGATCAAAAATCTTTTGTTTGATTTCTTCATTCATCCCCTGACCATTATCTTTAATATTAATAATTATTTTTTGCTTGTCATTGCTAATTTTAGTTATAATCGTGATGCAATTGGGATTGACATCAATCTCTGCAAAACTCCGTCCAATATTTGATTCTTCAAAAGCATCAATCGCATTTGCCAAAATGTTCATAAACACCTGATTCAACTGTCCAGCAAAGCATTCTACAAATGGAAGCTGACCATAGTGTTTGATAACTTGAATTTCTGGGCGAGTTTCCGAAGCTTTCAGGCGATGTTTGAGAATCAGGATAGTGCTGTCGATGCCATCATGAATGTTACAAGAAACGGGGCGATCGCTATCAGCACGAGAGAAGGTTCGTAAGGAAGTACTAATATCCCGAATCCGTTTCACACCTTCTTTCATAGAACCCACTAACTTAGGTAAGTCTTGGCGGATGTAATCGAGGTCAATTGTTTCGATTTCGTCTTGAATTATTTCACTGGGAGTAGAATATTCATCTTGATACAAATCAATTAAGCCAAATATATCCTTGATATAATCTAAAGCGGGTTCAATATTGCCGCCCAGGAAGCCAATAGGGTTATTAATTTCATGTGCCACCCCCGCTACGAGGTTTCCCAGTGCCGACATTTTTTCACTCTGCACCAATTGCACTTGGGTGCGCTGAACTTCTGTAAGTGCTTCTTCTAGATTTTGTTTTTGTTGTTTGAGTTCTTCTTCTGCTTGCTGACGTTCGGTAATGTCTTCTGTCACGAATAAAATGCCGAACACATTTCCCTTGGCATCGCGTAGAGGCATCTTGTTCGTATCTAACCAAACTTGCTGACCATCCGCCTGTTGAAATTGTTCAATGATGTGAAGTTCTGCTCGATCAGACTCCATGACGCGGCGATCGCACATCCGAAACCAATCGGATTCTTCTTTGCTGAACAGTAAGTCATAGTCGGTTTTACCCACAATCTCATCAGGCGAACTTAAGTTTAGGACATCAGCAAAACTTTGATTACAGCCCAAATAAACTGAATTGATATCTTTCCACGCTACCCAGTGGGGAATAGTATCAAACACTAAGCGCATCAATTGTTGGGTTTGCTTGAAGGCTTCAATCGATCCAAATAATTCCTGGGTTCGTTTTGCGACTCGTTGCTCTAGTTGCTGGGTGAGTTGTTGCAGTTCTATATTTCTGGCTTCGAGAGACTGGCTCAATTGGTTGAGCTTTAAGTGAGTTCGCACCCGCGCTAAAACTTCACCTTGTTGAAACGGTTTGGTAATGTAGTCAACGGCTCCTAGTTCAAAGCCTGTAACTTTGTTCACCGATTCAGATAGGGCGGTGACGAAGACAATCGGAATATTTCGGGTTTTGGGATTGGCTTTGATGCACTGACAGGTTTCAAAGCCATTCATACCCGGCATCATCACATCTAGTAAAATCAAAGATACGGTGGTATGTTCTAGTTGCTGTAGCGCACTTTCTCCACTAGTGGCGATCGCAACTTCAAAACCAGCATCAGCTAAGGTGTCTGAAAGCACCTTCAAGTTATTTGGCACATCATCGACAATCAGGATAATGCCATTATCAAACAGGTTTGTCACGGGATTATTAAATGTAATGGAATTTTCAAAAAATACTGTCATGGCGAAAATGGTAATTCGTAATTCGTAATTCGTAATTTTTAATTAAGATACAGAGAACAAGGCTTGATAGAGGCTGCTTCCAACCCTATATCTAAATTGCTCAAAACTTTAGATAGATACAAAGGATAATCTGCTATGAAATCACAAAGGTTGATCGGACTGGAATCAGTAGATCAACTTTTAACAACGTGAGTTAGATGAACCTCTCCCTCCCAGCCTCCCTCTCCGAAACGGAAAGGGAGGAGCAACGAAGAAAAATTCAGCTTTTTGCTCCCCTCTCCGCGTCGGAGAGGGGCTGGGGGAGAGGTCAAATAAAACTTGTCGAACTCACGTTTTAACGGGGAGATACTGTTCAAGAAATGTGCGGATTTTTTCAGTCTGGAAATTATCTGCATACTCACGTATTGCTTTAACAAACGGTTGATACTGCTCATCTGTTTTTTCCAAAGTTTTTAGCTGTTGCTCGATCGCCATCAAGCGTCCCTGCAACGCCAATGTATGCAATTGCGACAAAACCTCATCAGTCGGGGGAATGATCTCATCTGGGGTGGATGCAGACATTGCCCCGGAGTTGACACTCATCGGCTCTACAGCAATGGAGTTTTGGTCATAAATCCATTTCAGATTCAGGTATTTTTCCAACAACTTCAGCAGCGCTGCGGCTTCTACAGGCTTGGGTAAAAACGCATCGGCTCCAGCTGTAATACTCTCATTCTGGTTACTTTCAAATACACTAGCTGAAGAAGCGATCGCTGGAAGATTCTGCAACTCAGGAATCTGTCGCAACTGTCGCAGCATCTCGTAGCCATCCATTTCTGGCATCATCAAGTCTGTAATAATCAGGTCAGGATGAATCTCCTGTGCCTTTGCCAATCCTTCTCGACCATTGCTGACGGCAATCACTGCAAAACCCAAAGGTTCCAGGAAACTAACCAAAACTGACCGATTCTCCCAACGGTCATCGACTACCAGCACCTGGCGCTTGTTGCCTTCAAATCCCACAATTTTTCCTTGCTTAGTTGTTCGCAGAGTTGTTGCCCAATCTTTGGCTTCAGCAAGTTCGGCCTCAAACCAGAAGGTGCTACCTTGTCCAAGCTGGCTTTCCACATTTAGTGTGCTACCCATCAGGGAAACTATTTGCTGACTGATTGCTAGTCCTAGTCCAGTACCTTCTGCTTGTTTCTTCACATCACCCACTTGTTCAAAGGGTCGGAAGATTTTCGTGAGTCCGGTTGGCGACATCCCGACCCCTGTATCTTCAATCTCAAAGCGAATTTGATAGGTTCCAGTTTCCAGTTTGTGAGATTTAACGCGAAACGTAACTCCGCCTTCGTCAGTAAACTTAATGGCATTACCCAATAAGTTAATCAACACTTGGCGTAGGCGTTTTTCATCAACTTTAATGCCAACAGGTAAATCCGAATCAGGTTGATAGGTGAAGGGAATTCCTTTTTGGTTAGCACGCACGCGCATCATCTCGGCAATGCCTTCGAGAAGTGCCGGGAAATACGCATCTTCAGGATACAATTCTAACTTCCGGGCTTCGATTTTGGCGAGGTCAAGAATATCATTAATCAGATTGAGCAAATGATTGCCGCACTGATAGATGATATCTATACCTTTTTTACCTTTTTCTGTTAGTGGTTCACCATTCTGGAGAATTTGGGCATAGCCCAGGATGCCATTGAGCGGAGTTCGCAGTTCGTGGCTCATATTAGCAAGAAACTCGCTCTTGGCTTGGTTTGCACTATCGGCTTTGTTTTTGGCTTCTGCTAGTTGTAGCGTCCGTTCTTCCACCTTTTGTTCTAAGGTGGCAAAGGAGGTTTGCAACTGTTTGGCCATGCTATTAAAAGATGCGGAAAGTTCTCCAAGTTCATCGGTGCGTAAACTCGGTAGAATCGCATTCCAGTTCCCCGCTTCTAATTGCTTGGCGGCGTTATTGAGTTGTAAAATGGGTAGCACGACAAGCGATCGCGACAACCAACGCACTAAAACTACAGTCAGTAACAACACAGCTAAAAAAGTTACCAGAGCAAATTCGGCTACCGAATATTCCTGGCGCAATACAGAACTTGCATCCAGTTCAACCACCAAGAATCCATTCACCCGGCCCTGAAGATTTGTAATTGGGGCATAGCCGTGGATGGCAACGCCTGTATTAGTTTTATGAAAATCCGGCTCCACAAACGGGGCATTCTTGGCCACGGCTACCTCCAAATCATCTAATTCCTCGTTGTACTCCCTACCAATCAATACAGTTTTGCCTTGATCAGAAGGGTCGTAGTTTAAGACATAGATAAATTTTTTATTTGGTTGCTGGCGTACCGTATAGATACGTAGAATATCTTTAGTGGTTGCTTGAATGGCTACAAGCCTATCTTGATTAATTTTGTAAAAAGCTGAGGTGCGTAGGCGTAGCCCGTCGTAGACATCGCTAGGTTTGACAATCAATCCGTGATAATCGCTGTCGATTTGTGGAACTGCCAAACTGACAATCGCCAAAAGACGATTACGGATTGCCTGTCGTTGACTAGAGTACAACTGCCAGTACATCCCCGATGTTAGTGTCCCAGCCATCACCGCGATTAACACTGAATAGGAAGCAATAATTTTTGTGCTGAGGTTCCAATTTTGCACGGGTGTAGCTCCTTTTACTGCCCCAAACTACTGAGATGGATAGTGTATTATAATCATGCCCAATTATTTCTAAGATGCCCACTTCATCTGTCAAATGAACAATTGCATTGGGCATTGGGCATTGGTTATTCTCCTTGTCCCCTCATCCCCCTCATCCCCCTCATCCCCCTCATCTCCCTCATCTCCCTCATCCCCCTCATCCCCCTCATAACCCAAGGCTGGCGCGGTAGGCGGCGCGTTGAGACTCACGCCCAACCTCGTTTGTAATCTGCTCCCAGCCTTGTTCAATTCGTTGTATTGCTTCTTCACGGGTGATCTTGTCAGTTAAGAAATCCGTGATCGCCGACCCCAGTACTTCTATTTGATAGCGGTGATTTTGAGGAATGCGTAAGTCCAAAACCATATTAGGATTGTTAAGACTAACGCTAATCCCGCCCAAATATTTACTAGCATCTTCAGATGTCATACCCGCCTTGATCCAAGCTTCTTGGTTGTTAAATTGGGAAATGCGATAAGGACTCAAGCCTGTTCCCCCAATAGTTACATCAACATTTGATTGTGCCGATTGACTTAGGAAGGAGAGAAACGCAAATGCTGCATTTTTTACCTTCAAATTGGCTTTAGCATTGACAAAGCCAGCCCATCCTCCGCTAGCAGCGTAAGGAGCATGGTTAATTCCCTCGATCGCATAGGGACAGGTAAACTTATCGCAGGCGACTAACTTGTTAGTCTGGCGATCGAGGATTTGGGTTGTGCCGGGGGTAATAGTTGCACCAACTTTGTTAATGACCTTGGAGGTGGCTGGATTAATTGCCATAGTGCCAATGTCACCCCATTCAATGGCTTGGGCACATCGTCCTTCGACAAATAATAGGTTGGTTTCTGCCCAACTGCTTGGGGGATATCCATAATCCCTTGCTTGTTTAGCAATATCTAATGCTTTGGCAAAAGCTTGATTGTTGACTAGGGGTTTCATCGTCTCTGGATCAAAGAATGCTCTACAGAGGTTTGAGAATTGGGTGGGAATAAACTGCAACCCGGAATCCCTAAGCTCAACCAGAGGGCAGCCAGGAAAATTAGACAATAGCGAACTCGCCCCAACAGAGAGCGAAAGTTTTGCCAATTAGACATTTTATAATTCCGCCAAATCTTGAGAATTTATAGATTTATTATTCCCAGATATATTTATTTTTTTATAAATAGCGAAAATTTCCGCCGGGATTTCAATGAAAAATTGTCTACCTTGACCGAGGACAGAGGTCTTAGTAAGTATTATTAAAATGCTAGTATTAGTCAATGCTAAAATATATTGCTTTATAACCTTGCGGCATCAAATCCTAGCTAACTTTAATTTTATGAATAGCCCCTTCCCCTTAGAGCTTCCCCAAAGCGCCTTAGAGCCACTGTTAGCATTGCGAGATTACTACGCACCCAAAGTTGAACACTACGAAAAACTATATACCGAAGCCAAAGCTAATCTCACTCATGTAGAAGCTTTGTTATCTAACTGGTCTTTTGCCTCGGAGGTAGCCGACCAAGAATTCAACCCTGAAAAAGAAGAGAATTCTTTATTATTTCTCGCTGATCGCTCTGATATAGAACTGGAAGAACCTCGCCCTTTTGAACTCTTGCAATTGGACGATTCCGAGTCTAGAGGATTTGAGGCAGCTACAGATACTCTGGAATTATCAGAGCTACCGATATTACCACTTATAGAAACATCAACTCAACAGCGATCGCTATATGGGGTAGAAATTCCCATGTTGCCAGAGTATCAATCTTTAAGTCGCACTGAAGCGATTGAACGGCTGTTGGCAGAAGAGATTGGCACAATTGTTCACATAGACGCGATCGTGCGATCGCTCTATGGAGAGTTAGAGCCAGATATCTTCAAACTACTTAAAGGTCGAGTTCAATCTTCACTTACCCAAGGTAGAGAAACCAATAAATGGTCAATTGTCAAAAGTAAGCCTGGATATTATACCCTAGATTCACGTTTGCTGACCTCTAATCAAACTAAAAATTCCTTTGGGCAAAACAAGCACAAAAATCAGAAATCGTTTAGCGAAACAAAACCTCAAAAAATACCAAAGCTTAAAGCATTTGAAGGGCTAATTTTGATTGATGCCATTTCCGATTTTTTAGAACAAAATTCTTCAAAAATTTTCAGTATTAATGAAATCATTGAAGGGATTTATGGAAAACTTGCTGAACATGAACTTAAACTGGTCAAAAGCGCGGTACAGAAAGAATTATCGCGGGGTTATCGCACAGGGCGATTCTCTAGAGTTCCCAATCAAATCGGTTTTTATACCTGGAACTACGAGTTAGTCAGTAAATGAAACCAGTGAGGCGATCGCATCTCTATCTGAAAATTAGTTCAATCTGGGTGCGATCGCCTTTCAACTTAGTAGTAAATTATTCTCACGGCTTGATTCTTGTTATTTCCCGAAGAAAAATTCTGACTCCTGAATTCTGAATTCTGAATTCTGAATTCTGAATTCTGACTCCTTCTCATAGTAATTTGAAGCCGAGGTGATTGAGAACTTCACGCAAGCGATCGCGTCCTCTCAATGACTCGACAGTTGCGATCCGTTGGGCTGAGTGTTCTGACCAATCACCAGCAACATTCATCTTTTGTTCAGTATAGAATTCTTTGATGATGTCATTGTAGTGAGCGATCGCTTCTTCTTGCTCTGCCAATTTATAGGTTTCACGGTGCAGCACGGCTGATTGTGGCAAACGTGGTTTAATCGCTGCTTCTACTTCAGGATTCGGATAGCCTACACATAGCCCAAATACAGCATACACAGAGGAGGGCAAATTCAATATCTCTGCTACCTCTTGTGGACGGTTCCTGATTCCGCCGATATATACTGTTCCCAAGCCGAGTGACTCAGCTGCGACTGCTGCGTTTTGCGCCGCCAAAGTTGCATCGATTGTTGCCATCACAAACATTTCCAAGTATTCCAGCGCATCATCAGATATACCGCGACTGTCAGCAACGTAACTCAGACGTGCTAAGTCTGCTAACCAAACCAAGAATAAAGGCACCTGCTTAATATGTGCTTGATTTCCCGCTAATTTGGATAACTCCTCTTTGCGCTGTGGATCTTCAACTGCTACCACACTCCAGGTTTGCAAATTAGAAGAAGTAGATGCAGATTGGGCGGCGGCAATTAATAACTCCAGAGTTCCCGGTGGTAGAGGTGAAGCTAGATAAGATCGGATTGAACGGTGAGATAGTAGTGCTGTCAGCGAATCATTCCATTCAATTTCGGGATTGAAGGGAATTTCACCGTAACGCGATCGCAGTAGTTCTGTAGGATTAGTCATAATTAATTCCAAGATTCATATTTGCAAATATACCAGATGAGAAACAAGATTCTTGCTCCCTCTCCGAACCCACGGAGAGGGTTGGGGTGAGGTTTGACAAGGCTTTTTACACTCATTGAGAGTAGAAAAACCTAACCCCCTTCCCCACGCGGGAAGGGCAGGGTGGTTTCATACGAAAAAATAAAAATATGGAAGTCTTTATTTCTCATTTATAACTAGGACTTACGCAAAACCACACGCGCTCTGGGGCAATTCATGAATTGCCCTAAGAAGAAAATCACTCTTTTCAGCTATTGTTTGCGTAAGTCCTGATAACCATAGATTTTGACCCCGCTTCCATTCCTCTCCCCGTTGGCGTCATCCTGCCGTTAGGCAAGCGGGGAGAGGCTTTGAAACCTAGTTTTAGTTTTTCCTCTGCTTGTATGGAACCACCCTGCTTCCCGACGCAGGAAGGGGGAAAATTCAAAGTCTCTCTCCTTCTAGGAGAGAGATTTAGAGAGAGGTTTTCAGATACCGTGAAAAGTCAGGTAGACCGTTAAGTACTTTACAAAAAGCGTTGCAAATATTGAATGACAAATATTGATTGTTGTCAGTTGTCCGAAAATCATAGTTTTCGGGTGTGATGCCGATATCGGTTTCCATCCCGGTTAGGGGAAGTGGTTATGTAAAGGACACCAACAATCCATCTTCATGGATTGTTTCTTGACGTTTCCATCCCCGTTAGGGGAAGTGGTTATGTAAAGTCGCGATCGCTAGCAGCAGCGAATCTGCTGCACATACTAGATACAGTTTCCATCCCCGTTAGGGGAAGTGGTTATGTAAAGTCCCAGTGGCTGTGGAGCCACTCTGGGCTGTCCGTTTCCATCCCCGTTAGGGGAAGTGGTTATGTAAAGTTCGTCCAATGTTGCGCAAGTTGTTCTGCCAATAGATTGCAGTTTCCATCCCCGTTAGGGGAAGTGGTTATGTAAAGGCTATGGAACGGGGTATAGCGACGAGCGGATCAAAAAAGGTTTCCATCCCCGTTAGGGGAAGTGGTTATGTAAAGTCGCTTGCAATACCGCAAGTGCGCGACTATTGGAATCGTTTCCATCCCCGTTAGGGGAAGTGGTTATGTAAAGGCAGTCGAAGCGCTGATGGCAGCAGCAGAGCTAGCGTTTCCATCCCCGTTAGGGGAAGTGGTTATGTAAAGAAGAAGTGCGGGCCTCTTTTAGAGACGGGGAACTCAAAAAGTTTCCATCCCCGTTAGGGGAAGTGGTTATGTAAAGAGTTACGTTCTGGAAAGCTTACTGAGCAAGGGTTTGAGACACCCAAATCGACACCACTTTTTAAATTATCAACAACTCTCCAAAAATTCTCAATAAGCAATGGATTTTACAGCCGGAAACCCTTACTGTGCAAACAATCGACACCAGTCAACGGAATTATGCGGTTTTCAAGGTTCTGGGGAGTGGTGTAGATGAGCTTCAACACACTCACCTTACAGTAAAATATCTAACTTAAAATTGTCAAGCTGTATTGCCTATTTCCCCGTCTCCAGTTGCTCCCGTTGCTTACCATACTCCCGCAGCTGCTTCAAGAGGTCTTCTTGGGATGAATTCGGGATAGACTCACTGGGGGTTGGTTGAAGGTTGGTATCGGCAGTTTCAAAATTAGCAGGTGAGGGATTAATTGTATAGACGGGTAAAGATTTGTCATGAAACACCGCCTGTTGGGTTGGTGCTGGGGTAGGAATTAGATTATTTGGTTTGCTCACAGCAGCTTTTACCGAATCGAGAGTACTAGCAACTTGCACTTGTTGCTGCATCTGTTGTGTAGAAGATACTAAATGACTTAGACCATTCACCAATTGCAGCAGATTTTTGCGGAAAGTCGGATCACCTGTCAATTCATCCAAATCAGATGTAATTTTTTGGGTATTTTCAAACGTTACTCGTGCTGAATCTAAAGTTTGTTGCAGCAGCACCACATTCTTTGGATCGTTTAAGGTTTTAGAAGCATCGCGTAAATTAGCTGAGGCTTGGGCTGCATTTGCCGAAAGAGTTTCTAAATTGTTGAGCAATTCTCCTTTAGTCAATCGATTGACAGATGGTGATAAACTACTGACTGTAACACGCAGTTGGTTGCTGGTTTCGGTGATATTGTTCAAAGCACCAACCAGCGCCGAACGATTTGTGGTCAACAGATTATCCAGGTTGTTCAGCAAACGATTTGCTTGAGTTGCAGTTGCACCGAATTTATCTATAGTTTGAGTTGCAGATGTATTAAGTTGGTTTGTCGCCCGTTGCACTGAATTAGCCGTGGCTGAAAAGGTATTTAGTTGTTGTCGTAAGCTTTTAGTCAAACCTCGGAGATCGTGACTTAGCTCAGTAAAACTGGATGCTGCGCCTGTAGTTGCTTCCAAAACCCCATTGACATTTCTATAAAATTTTGGGTCATTGTATGCAGTGGCTAGGTCAGTTGAACTGCGAATTAGTTCATCAACACTGATCCCAACCTGACCTTTTAATCGAGAGCCATTACAGACTATGAGACTGGTATCACAATTTTTATCTAGGGGTTTAGCAAGCACAACCCCAGCAGGTAAGGTTGCTTTTGGTGTGATGTCGATAATACTTTCGCTAATTAATCCGCTTTGATTAGCTTCCACCACGACATTCCGGGGGATAATTAAGTCAGCTTGGGCAATTTCAATTTCTACATCAATGGCATTTGGCTTTGGTCGAACCTGGGAAATAGCTCCTACCTTAAAGCCGCGATAGCGAACTGCTGCTCCCTTTTGCATTCCGCCAGCGTTAGCAAATTCCACAATAACTTTGTATGAACGGCCAGCAGCACTGAATCTATTTAACCACAGAAACAGTAATCCAAATACCCCTAGTCCTAGCACGAGTAATAACCCCACAGAGCCTTCTCTAAATGTTCGCCCAGACGCGAAGCTGCTTGTCATAAATAAGACCTCGCATTTTTTTGCCTCCACCAACAACGAATTAGGAGTTAGGAGTTATGAGTCGAATTTAACTCCTCACTCCTCACTCTTAACTCCTCACTCCTCATTTTTAACTCCTCACTCATAACTCCTAACTCTTCACTTTTAAGTTTCTAGCCGACGAATTGAATCGGTCCTTCCACACTTCCACTGATAAATTGTCTGATCAACGGATTTTCTGTGTTGTGTATTTCACTAACTGTACCCTGCCACTGTACTTTACCTTCATAGAGAAATATAATTCTATCAGCAGTACGGCGGCCAGTGCTGGCTTGGTGGGTAACAACGGCATAAGTACCACAAGTTCCATGTGATCTTTGCAAATAACGGATTAAATCTTCGATTACTGTTGAGGCAATGGGATCAAGTCCGGCTGTCGGTTCATCATATAGTAGAACTTCTGGGCCTTCTGTGGGACTATCAGGGTTAGACATAATCGCCCGGGCAAAACTTACCCGTTTTCGCATTCCCCCAGAAAGTTCGGCTGGGTAGAGGTGGCCGATTCCTGGCAAACCTACCATCTCCAATTTTTCTTTTACCAAATCTCGGATGCGCGATCGCGGTAGCTTTGAATTTTGATAAAGTAAAAATCCCACATTCTCGTCAACCGTCAGCGAATCAAACAGCGCCGCCTGCTGAAACACCATCCCAATGCCAACCTGCTGGGCACCATCCTCAATCAAACCGTCTCGCCGCACTCCTTGCACATAAATTTCTCCTTCATCGGGATTAAGTAACCCCGCCATCACCCGTAAAATAGTTGATTTACCAGTCCCTGATGGCCCAATAATCCCCAGTGCTTCCCCCCGGTAAATGGTCAAGTCTATATTATCTAGAACTTTATGGCTACCAAAGGACTTAGAAACACCTTTCAGTTCAATCAATGGTTCAGTCATTAGTCATTAGTTATTAGTCATTAGTCATTGGTGAGCCAGTGCCTTGGGCGGGTTCTCCAATTTTTAACCCTACAAGAGTGATGTCATAGTTATTCTATTGGTAGGGCATTTTATGTTACATTATAAGTATACGATTAGCGTTCTGATTAGCAAACTTTATTTTTTTAGCATAATATTTAGTTATTTGCGATGTTTAACGTCCTATAATCCCCTCAACGCAAAGCTGACGAAGACACCCTAATAATCTAAAGTCTCAATAACCGGAAACTAAGACTCCAGTTTTTTTGGACATCAGCAACGTTATTTAATATTAGAGATATACTAACTCTGGCTGTAACTACTCAGAGAAAAGCTACAAAAACGAAAACTAATTAACAGCTTGATGCAATCTCTAGCAATTATATTTGAAAGGATATTTTAAAAGTCCTCTTGTCGCTAACAAAACGTTTTAGATCCCCCTAAATCCCCCTTAAAAAGGGGGACTTTAACTAAGTTTAGGGGTTTAACTACCCTGCCATCAATTGCCAGAACGTTTTGGGTCGGGGTCTAAATAAGAGTCACAAAACTTACTTGCGACTTGCGACTTGTTTTAATTCCGGTTCCCCCCTTTTTAAGGGGGGCTAGGGGGGATCAATAAGTGCCTAAAATCACAGCGAACTACTTTTAAAACATCCTCTGATTCCTGAAAATCAAAAGCTTCAGATTCCCGAATTTTCTAAAAATTCGGGAATCTTGTTATTCACGAATAATTAAGTACGGCTATAGAAACGTTTAGTTTACTACCCTCGAAGATTATTGTAATTAGCAAGAGTTGGCAACTGCTAAAATTATTCACTAATATTGTAACAATTACTAAGAAAAATCAACAGAGAAATTATGAATAATAACTTAGAGCAGTTTGCAAGTGATAATTCATCTGGTATTTGCCCAGAAGCGCTGGAATATATGATTAGGGCAAATCAAGGTAGTGTTCCAGCCTATGGAAATGATGAATGGACTCAAAAAGCCGCAGATTATTTTCGGGAACTCTTTGAAATTGATTGTGAAGTATTTTTTACCTTTAACGGTACAGCCGCAAATTCTCTATCTTTAGCTGCCCTTTGTCAGTCATATCACAGCGTCATTTGTCATGAAACATCTCACATAGAAACAGATGAATGTGGCGCACCCGAATTTGCATCTAATGGCTCTAAACTGTTACTTGCTCAAGGTAAAAATGGCAAGTTAACATCAGAGGCGATAGAGGCAATTGTCACTAGACGTACTGACATTCATTATCCCAAACCTAAAGTTATTAGCATCACGCAATCAACTGAATTAGGCACTTTATATTCTGTTGAAGAACTTCTGAAAATTAAAGAAGTTGCGAAAAAGTATAATTTAAAGATTCACATGGATGGCGCTCGTTTTGCAAATGCAGTTGCCGCGATGAATCAAAGCCCTGCTGAAATTACTTGGAAAACTGGAGTGGATGTGTTGTGCTTTTGTGGTACAAAAAATGGAATGGCATTAGGTGAAGCCATTCTTTTTTTCAACAAAGACCTAGCAGAGGATTTCGATTATCGATGCAAGCAAGCAGGTCAGCTAGCCTCAAAAATGCGGTTTATTTCTGCTCCCTGGTTGGGTTTATTGGAAACTGGTGCTTGGCTAAAAAATGCCAGACATGCTAATCAATGTGCTGAATACTTAGAAAATCAACTATTAAATATAGAAGGCGTTGACTTGATGTTTCCTAGAGAAGCCAACGCCGTGTTCGTTAAACTGCCAGAACGAGTTATTCACAATTTAAAAGCAAAGAATTGGCAGTTTTATACATTTATTGGTGTGGGAGGAGTACGTTTTATGTGTTCTTGGAACACAACAAAATCAAGGATTGATGAATTGATTGGTGATATTAAAATAATTCGTAATTCGTAATTTGTAATTCGTAATTCGTAATTCGTAATTCGTAATGATGTTCGCTGACTCGCTAACGTAAGTCTTTCAAGGTGAGCATATGTACTATCAAAGTTTTTACGGCATTTCAGGCATCGACTGGAATAGAACAAAGAATTTATGCTTTAAACTCCAAATTTTTGGACTGTAAATTAAGCGATCGCAATATTTACCCAATTTGGAGGTCAATGTTGAAGGTGGGATCGAAGAGGTTTAGTGGGTTATTTTGTATTTGAGATGAGTTATTGGAATTTAAATTATGGGATGGAAAAAAAGACGTTGGAAAATTACTGGTGATGAATTGTTGGAGCGGTATGCTAGTGGGGAACGTAACTTTGCTGGAGTCGAATTGGTTGAGTACGGCTCTCGCCCCTCTAAATATAGTGGACCAGGCAGCGATCTTGACGGTGTTGTTTTGCGAGATATCAACCTGCAAGGAGCTGTCCTCCATCAGGTCTACCTGATTGGAGCCGATTTGACTGGAGCCGATTTGGGGGGGATTTTCATGCTTAGTAGTTGTTTGAGTGAAGGAATCATTCGGGATGCCAATTTGTGTGCTGCCAATGTTTGTCGTAGTGGGTTCATCAACACTGATTTGCGGGGAACTGACTTGAACAATATTAATGCTACGGGTACTTGTTTTCGCGGAGCCTATCTTCCTACCTTCGAATCTGCTATTCTCGCTGATGCTGATTTCCAAGGTGCCCACACCAGAAGTGAATTGATCTGTAATAGTTGGAATTTGATTTGGCGTACCACTATGCCCGATGGAATTGTTGTCCGCGGTCCTCAGTGGGGCAATATTAGTGATGCTAGATGAAGAATTATCTTCATCAATAGCGGTCATTAAAGGAGCTTGTAGGGTATTAAGGGTAGCAATTTTTGCTTTTAGGGGTAAATATAGCGTCGCTGACATTAGGGGCAAAATAGTACAAAATTACCTAAATGTCGGTGGAACGATAATATTGCCGGAATGGCTTGCTTATGCTTCCAATTAACTGCGGCAACATTATGCTTCCAACTATGAAAGTAAGTTATTTT
>NZ_JBALBY010000013.1:0-11943 GCF_036919575.1 Nostoc sp.
TACCCAATCGCGGCGCATTTAGTGGAGAATAACCATAGAGAAGAGAATATCCCTAAACTTCATTGAATCGAAGTGCAATATGAATACACCGTCGGAATACCTAGAGGGCGCTTGGAGCCGTCAGACTTGGGAATCCACACACGGCGCGTTGCACTAACTTTCTTGTTAATGTTCAAGCTCAGTACCAAATTTTGCCGAGCCTTGGGGGTAAGCGACTTGATGCCGTCTACACCTGCGGTTTTCTTACCCTGGTTATCCTGGGTTACTTTGCGGACAGATAAGGCTTTTCCAGACCAAGACCTCATCAAGGTTTTTTGGAGTCTGCGTACTGAAGAAGTATCACCACGTAGAGAGGCTCGGAAAATTCTCTTTTGAAGCTTATAAACAGCTACTTCTAGCTTATGCCAGTTTATTCTGTTCCATTCCACCGTCTGATTGTTCAGCGTTTTAGACATTTTACTTACTACTTGAGGTTTTCCATCCAAATCATCGTGAGTACGTCAGCCTATCTTTACCATTACAGCCAAGCATTCGCTTCTTACTCAATCTCGCCCGTCAAGGCATCCGGTTAGCACCTACTCAGGTATTCGACCACCTGAGAGCGTTTTGACGGGTTACTTCGTTCCGATTAACAATACTGATATCTTTAGAGCGACACTTTTCACCGGGTTTATTGGGGGTGCTTATTGGTCGGCAGGATAACCGCCAATCCCATTATCCTTTTGCCTTTTGGCGCAGCGTATCAGCCTGATTGCGCTGCATCTATTTAACGATGATTCAAACGTGTCTTTCTTTCGTACTCATAGATATCTTGCTGGACGTGTAACCGGATTTAGGCTTCCAGTCAGAGCGCCTTTCATTCCCGCTTTACGGATTGAGGACTAGTCGCTACCGTAGGGAAAGAGCTTGCACCTCAGCACTTGAGGGGTAGGTTTCACACCTACATTGTTAATCAGTTCTCTAGGCTTGAGCCTAGGGGCTAATCCCCCAGAACCCTTATGGGAACTAGTTTATAGCCAACGAATCGCACACCCTGGTAATAGTTGCGTTTACCAGTCTCATTCCATTCTTAAACCAACTCTTGGAGACGCTACGCGTAGCAAGATCCCGTTCGCCCCTGGCGTCCCGTAGGGAAGGGTACGGCGCAGGTGTTACCCTGAGCTTGTCGAAGGGCTCAGGGTAACACCTGCGGCGGGCGGTTACGCCATCAGCTCGGTTAATAAATGCGGCTTACGGGTGTGGCAGATGCACGGCGAGATGGCGTAACCGCCCTTTCCGGTGGCGATCGCTTCTTGTGGGTGGGGCATTGATATCATTGATATCATTTTTGGCACAACGAGAGCGATCGCTTAATTTAGCTATGATGAGCCAATACCCAATTCTCGAAACTGTGTGGGGGTAAATGAGCAATCGTACAAAGAGTAAAAGAGTACAGAGAGTTACGCGCTTGGCTGAAAACTTTACTAGGTAAGCATTCTATCAATCAATATTTTTCGTAATTCTCAACGTACCAATTAACATATACTTTTGACTGTATAAAGCTATTCTTTAACTGTAATGCTTAGTAACAGCATATAAGAGCAGTCCTATGTTGAACACATACCTTAAAGTAGTTCTTTCGTCTGCCTTACTCCTTAGTGTAATAACTAGTTTTAGTGAAAAGGCCAAAGCTCAAGTTTTCGTTAACGATACTTTTACCGACGGTGGCCGTACTAATGGTACTGATCCGTTAGATATTTCCTGGTTTGAAATTTCATCAAATTTTTATCAAACAGTTTCAACTCCTCCTCAAATTCAATTAGGCGTAGTTGATGATCCAATTCTTGGAATTGGAAACGCTTTGAACCTTGACACTCCCTCTTTTCTTACCTTTAACTCTTCTTTTCTTCCTCCTCACTTTGCGCTTGGAACCTTTGCTGGCGTTAGTTTGGGGAATAATATAGGCGATGCCCTTGATTTCAGCTTTGATTTTCGCTTCACCACGAAGCCTAGTCTTTCTGGCACCTCTGCTGAGTTGACGCAAATTCGTGGTAGTGGTTTGCGGTTTGGTTTATACAACTCTGGCGATACACCTGTCACGACTGATATTTTAGCTTCACTTGTTGGCAGTGGCACTCCCGTCGAAGATGACGGTGGTTATTTGGTGTCGTTTGGTCTAGCTGGTACCAGATCACTGGGAGTTAATAAAGAAAACTTCGGCTCTGGGGATAGCATTACTGGTGGTGATGGAAATGTTCAGTTAGCATCAACTACCTCTGTACCTACTATTAACGACACAGCACCTCATACTGCAAACCTCGTTCTCGAACGCTTAACTCCGCAATTAGTTCGACTAACTGCATCAGTTGATGGTTTCTCTGTAGAAGCATCTGATTCTGGTTCTGGGATCATTAGCTCTTTTAACGAAATTGCAGTCAGGAGTGTTTTCAGTGACCTCGATATCAACATCGACAACGTGCTACTCCAAGCGCGTACAAGTACCTCAGTTCCAGAGCCGTCTACTAATATTGCAATTTTCGGCTTCGGTCTAGGTTGGCTACTAAAGCGGAAGTTCAATCGCTCCATCGGTGGGATTCGTAGAATTTCCGGTTCTTAGTCCAGATTCACACCCATCGATGCGGATTTATCAATTAGAGGTAAAAGATGGGGAGTGATGGGGCGATCGCAACTCTAACCTCTGTGAACTGAACGATAGCGGCTTGTCTGAAATAGAAATCTGAATTATTGGTCACTTTTTGGCTGAATGGATGATACTCTGTAGAGCGAACCGATAATGCGAAGCGCTCACCCAAAATGACCGAAAATAAATGAGTTAATTCAAAATTTTAGGAAGAGTAAGGCGAGAGCAACAAAAACAAAATTTTGATTGCTAATTAGATATCAATATTTATCTGTTCTATCTGTCTAGCAGCTTTATCCCAAAGCTTTGCAGAAGTCTCATCTTTCCAATGAGTTCTAAGATTTTCTGCTTTTTTATGACTGATTCGTTCTAACATTTCTAGAACTGCGGCTAATGTTAATTGATCAACAATTGCCTCTAAAGAATCCATGTATTCTTTTGTCATCACTAACCTCCTTAATAAGCTTTAACAGCTTTTACTCATTTTACGCATTGAGAACGCTAATCTAAATTATTAGCAGCTTTAACAATCACATTAGCTCAAAAGTTTGAGAAAGTTGTGAGCAATGGCAATAAACGACGATTTCCGACAACAAACGACGTTATTCGACTTTATCTTAAAACACTGTGATCCAGATGCAATAGACCTCTTCATTTTAACAAAGTTTAGGGGTTTAATTCCCCAGCAAGACAGGCAGCACGTTTTGTGTCGGGGTTTAAATCCCCGTCACAAAACGTAATTGCGAATTGCGTTCGCGTAGCGTGCCGGAGGCTCTATTGCGAATTGCGAATTGTTTTAACACTCCAATCACTGAGACGCGATTAAACTTAACATTCAAAATTACTGAAAAGACCAAAAAAGTAATATAATTCCCACCTAAACCCTCTGCATACTAGGGGAACTATTTATTTTGAAAATCAAAGCTATGACAAATAAAACTAGATCCCTTTCCCCTTGGCTTTACATACCCACCCTTTATTTCGCTGAAGGGATACCCTACATGATTATTAATGCGGTATCTGTCATTTTCTACAAAAAGCTAGGAGTAGATAATACTCAAATTGCTTTTTGGACAAGTCTAATCAGTTTTCCCTGGATTTTGAAAATGTTTTGGTCGCCATTTGTGGATATTTACTCAACAAAAAGAAAATGGTTACTGACGACGCAAATTATCATGTTTTTCTGTTTGAGTTTTTTAGCTTTATCCTTGCATCTTTCCAACTTCTTCTTTATATCCCTAGTAATATTAACCATTGCGGCATTTATTTCAGCTACTTATGATATTGCCACAGATGGCTTTTATATGTTGGCTTTACACCCAGAACAACAAGCCTTTTTTGTTGGGATTCGCTCACTGTTTTATAGATTAGCAATTTTATTTAGTACAGGATTTTTAGTATTTTTAGCAGGTTATTTAGAAGAATCAACTCAGAATATTCCTTTCAGCTGGAGTATTGTCATCGGAATAGCTGCTGTCATCTTTGCATTGTTATTTGTTTTTCATCTAGTCATTTTACCAACACCAGAGTCAAATTATAACAATTCGGAATCAACTACAAGAACAAAGATAAATAATATTCCTTTTTTGCGGATTATTCGCTCTTATGTTGGTCAACCGAAAATATTAATAATATTAGCATTTATTTTGCTTTATAGATTTGGTGAAGCAATGTTAGTCAAAATAGCCTCTTTATTTTTATTAGATAAACCCGAACTTGGGGGCTTAGGTTTATCTACCCAAGAATTCGGTTTAGTCTACGGTACTTTTGGCGTTATCTCTCTCATTTGTGGGGGAATTTTAGGAGGTTTATTAATTGCTAAATTTGGCTTGAAAAAATGTCTATTACCTATGGCTTTAGCATTAAACCTACCTGATATTTTTTATGTCTATATAGCTTATGCTAAACCACCAATAAAATTTATTTATCCTCTAGTTTCCCTAGAACAATTTGGTTATGGTGTAGGGTTTACAGCCTTTACAGTCTACTTAATGTATATTTCTCAAGGGGAATATAAAACTTCTCATTTTGCCATATCTACAGGATTAATGGCTTTGGGTTTGATGATACCAGGAGCAATTAGTGGTGCAATTCAACAATCACTAGGATATCCATTATTCTTTGTGTTGGTGTGTTTGCTAACTATTCCCGGTATGTTAACTATCTTTTTTATTCCTTTAGAACCAGAAAATAAGGGAGTTATCTGATAAATCTAACACGGATATTATATGAATTGTATTTTGGGTATTGATGGTGGTGGTAGCAAGACTATTTGTATCCTCATGGATGATGCAGGTAATATTTTAGGAAGAGGTGAAGCCGGGGCATCTAATTATCAAAGTATTGGTATAGCCGCCGCCAAAAAACAAATTAAATCTGCAATTCATCAATCAGCAATAACAGCCTTCAAGTACACAAATACAATTAATGTAATAGCGATTTGTCTGGGGTTAGCAGGTGTTAGTCGTCCAGAGGATATGGAAGTCATAAAAGCTATAGTTAATCAATTACACAATAGCCAAGATATCCGATCTATTACCTGGAAAATACAACCAGATCATCTTGTTATTTGTGATGATGCTTTAATTGCTTTAATGGCAGGAATTGGCGATGCTGTGGGTATTGTGGTAGCTGCTGGAACTGGTTCTATCGTGTTTGGACGAAATCATCAAGGAAAAAGTAAACGAGTCGGTGGTTGGGGTTATATTTTAGGGGATGAAGGTAGCGCCTATAAAATAGCTGTGGCTGGGATGCAAGCTGCACTAAAAGCCTATGATGGACGTGGAAAATCAACAAGTCTTGTAGAAAATTTACAACAGCATCTGGGACTAGAAAGCATGGAAAACTTAATAGAAGTGATATATCGAAAAGGATGGGGTGTGAAAGAAATAGCAGCTTTAGCCCCAATTGTTGATCAAGCGGCAACGGCAGGAGATCAAATTGCTAATAGTATTATTGAGCAAGCGATTGCAGAATTGGTAATAGCTACTTCTACAGTTATTGATCACATTTTTGATTCTAAGCAGGTTGTGGAAGTTGTCACCACAGGAACCATCTGGCAGGCAAAATGTAAGTTACGGGAAAGATTTATTAATTCTATTGTTCATGATTATCCTTTCGTAAATGTGATTTATCCCCGCTATGAACCAGCTTATGGGGCGGGATTGTTGGCATTAAAGGCTTTATCTGGTAATTGCTAGTTAAGCATTCACTTCGTCAAATTCTCATAGACCCTTCAGCTTAAAAGAGCGATCGCCTGTGGGTTTATTAATGTAGGACTTACGCACTGTACAAATTTATTCTCTTGTGCATCAACGAAAATACGTCCTTTCAGGCTTTTATCAATCATCCTTTGATAAATAGCGATCGCCTAAAAAGTGTGGAAAAATCAAGGTTAAAGTCCAGTTATTGTCCCCCAATAGAAAATCTATCCCAGTTCAAAGCGAGTTTTTCAAGCTAGAAGCTGTTTTTTCTGGGTTTCCCGAAAACGGAAAAACTAAGATACTTTTAATTTTTGGGTTATCAACTAATTCTTTTAAACGCCCAAGCTGCCGATCTGTAATTGCAACTCCAGCATATTTTTGAGCGTAATTTAATTCTTCAACAAAATTACTATCATTATAAGCTTGAATAAATACACGATCTACACCCCATTTTTCCCAGTCAGCCGCAAAATATTTTTTAGCCCAATATGGGTTATGATGGCAAATATCAAAACTCACCGATTTATTAGCTTTTTTCATAGAAGTTACCATCTGTTGCACAAATCGGGTTAAATTTTCAGTCCGGTCAAATTTCCCAGGTAATTCAGCATAATAACCTAAATAATCATCCCATTGAACTGCATCGATATTTGGATATTTCTTGACAAACTCTACTAATATATTTTTAAAAAGATTAGCAACTTCAGGAATTTCCACATCCAGTACATAATGATCAATTCCAGAGTAGGTTTTATCCACTCCTGGAACAATCCATTTCCGATTAATCGCTAAATCAAAAATCGGGCTATTCTTATCTATTTTAATTCCCTTCTCGAAGTAAGCATGAACTTGCATCCCTTGCTTATGTGCTTCATCTATTAACCAATTTAACCATTGGTCTTGAAACTGGTTTGGACAACTTTTATACCCAAAGCTTTGCTGCATAACTTCACTATTATACATCGTACAACCATTGCCCCAAACTCCGTGAATAATTGTATTAATTCCTTGAGAGCGATAGTAACGAACTCTTCCACGAATCGTTTGTTCGTCAGCATTATTGGTAACTTGATAGCGAGTTAAATAAATTCCTCTAATTACTTTCTTTTCCCAAGGCGTTTGAGGTAATTGGATTTTTTCTTTTCGGATTACTTTTGGGAAAATTTTATTGTTGTTAGAAGATGATGTTGGAGTAATTTTTACAGAAACTAACGGAGCTATAGAAGCAGTTGGAGTAATAGTTGGAGAGCTAGTTATAGCGTGGTTAAAAATATGTATATTTATCTTCTTACTATTATCTAAAAACTTGCTTATTTCTAAATATCCTCTCTGACTAAACCACCAATAAGCACCTCCTAAGATAATTAGGATTATAGAGATCGGAATATTTGAGCATCCACATCCGCTTGGCTCTTTCTTTTGACTCGGCATCTAAAACTCCAATTTAGTTTTTGATAATATACCCCTGACTGTCTTATCGGTATATAAGAATAGATTTGAAAGCTTGAATCCTAGCAAAATCGTTAATCGATAAGCTTAAATATACTGATTAGACAGCCAGGGAGTGCAGTTAGTCTTGTGTGACTTCATCTTGAAATAGGTTAACTATACTTGCCCCTCAAGAATTTGAGCCAATTCACGACGGCTGCGATTTGCTTCTGACCAAAAAGCTACACCAAATATAATCAGCATCAATATAGGCATTCCTACAAATAGTGCAACCATATAATTAGGCATAGCCCCTGTCAACGCTATAGGAATGACTGCACCATCCCAGAGTAAAAACCAGAATCCTAAAAATGTCATCACAAAAGGATGTATCCTCATTTGTACATGAATCAAGGTTTGGTGAGATTCTACTTCAAAGCGTCCTCGAATCACTGGTAAAAATGAGTTCCGGTAGTGAATTATGCGACTGATTTGAAACCCTGATTCCGAAATGGTTCCTTGATAAGGGAGGTGTTTCTTAGAGAATCTAAATGCTTTTGTCGGTTCAACTTGTGCATTCAGCCGTTCCAGAACTATAGGCAGGGCATCAGGTGTCAAAATCGTAAAGCTATCGTCGGGTAATACTTTCATCTTGATTGAGGTTGCTGACTAACAATAAAACCTCGATAATTTGTAATATGAATCCTCTTAGTTTATTTAACACAGAGTCTTGTTTTAAGTTTTCCCTCAACAGTAGCTTTTTTAACATAAAAGCTCCCAACCCGCATTTCTCACAAGCTTGAGGGGATATTGGGCAGAGGGGATTGAACAAGGCACATTGAACTCTCCTCTGCTCAAGCGCAGACTTAATCGAGATGTGGTGAGAAATCCAGGCCAAACCGAATCTTCGCGCCAGATTTCCTACCAACGCCCCACATCAGCAGAACTTTCGGCAGTAAGAGAGAAAATCGATTGGCTACGCTTTGCTTTAATCAAGAAAAACTATTTCCTAATGGTATGGAATTTGCGAATCCAGCCCAATGTATGTACTGTAATCCGTAGGGTATCTCTACACGGGGAGGATTTGGGGGATTGGTCTAGAATTGGGATTGCTGGGGGTGCGTAGCTTGCCGCCATAGACATCCATCGCTTAACACCTAAAATACTGCTATGGTCAATCAGGAAAAGTTAGATTAAATATGAATCAGACTTTAGCAGCCACGCTAGGGGAATTACTGCTCAAGAGAAATATTGGCCGAGTAGATATGCCATCTACGTTGCTTTGGAGTTGAGCCAGGAACGTTATTGACTCGTCGCAGCTTATAGCTACCGCGAAAACGCTGTGGAGTTCCATTGCTACTAACATCCGTAACAGTAACGGGAATTTCAATATATAGCGAACCTGCTGCCCCTTCTAAAGAACCCGGTTTTCCGACTTCTTCAACAATGGATACGATGTTAGCAAAACCCTGCTGAAATTCCTCAAATGATTGCTTACTGGCAGTACCATCTCCATCCCAAGCCAAGTAAGCTTGTTTATAGTCAAGACGTGCGATGGCATCGTAATAATCATGAATGAGTTGGACCGCTTGTTGTTCTTGGGACTGGTTTTTTAGAGGATTTTGTGTGCCAGAGGCGGGTGGAGAAGATGGATTAGACCTGTCCGAAAGATTTGCCAGCGTTGGGCGATTGGCAGATGCTAGTTGTGATGTAGCAGAGTTATTGCAAGCTGTAATAGACATAGCAAGCAATAAAACTCCAATGACTGTATAACGTTGTTTTAACCAGATACAAAAAGAAAAGTTGATATTGAACAAAGCTATCTCCTGTGGAATCTGCACTCTTCACTGATAAATTCAGCATACTTGAATTTATTGATTACAGCCATTGACAAATTAAGATGAATATGAGGTTGAGTGAAACAAGAGAATAGATACTTGTTGATAGAATGCTTATATTGGTGTTGGGTTAGATGTAAATAAAGGGTGTACATTTACAATACCTTTGCCAAAAACAGAGGTAGTCTAACTTTCGTCTCCTCACTGCGTTTGATTAAATAGGGTGGATTCAACCAAAGAAGCTTTTTATAAGTAATTTTATTTCTAATTAAGTCCCTAAAAGGGTGTCAAGAGAAATGATACAAAACATTTCCCTCTTCATTTACTTCAAAATCAGCATTAAGTTCCTTGGCTTTTTCATCTAAATATTGTTTAGCTAACTGGGTTGATATTTCAGCATTTTTCGCCAGTTGTAATACCGTTATTCTGCCAGTCTTTTGCTCAATTAATTCTAAGAAGACTAACTGAAGACGCTTTTGTTCTGATTCCAGAAGTAATGCTTTTTCCTTTCGATTATGCTGCACTAAAGACCAACTCAACCAGCCTCCTAGAATGGTTGATGGAATAGTAAGAATAGTTAAAGCCGCTACATCATTTTCTTTTTCTTGAGCAGGAGTTTTGGGATTCATAATTTCTAGAATCATCACAGCAGAAAAGGGAATGCCAAATAATAGAAAACAGATTGCTAAAACTTTTTTAATTAGTTTCATATAACTTTTTCCCTTACTAGAGTTGGCTGGAGGAAATTCAAAAATAATGACTTTATTATACAAAGTATAATAAAGTACCTGCCACCCGAATATTTTATACAGTGTATGAGGCGATGCCTGCGGCGGGCTATTCGGTGTCGCTTGTAAATCTGCCAAGCAGCGTTCGCCTCGGTTAATAAATGCGGCTTACGAGTGTGGTGGATGCACGGCGAGATGGATACTATTTTATGTGCGATGCCCAACTCTTAGAGACGCTACGCGTAGCAAGATCCCGTTCGCCCCTGGCGTCCCGTAGGGAAGGGTACGGCGCAGGCTCAGGGTAAGACCTGCGGTGGTAACAGAGTTTGCCCTTCGGCAGGCTTAGGGTAACACCTGCCCTGAGCTTTGCTCAAGGGTGTTCAGTGCGGTAAACTACGCTCTATTATGTGGTGAAGGGGGCGATCACTAGAAGGGCACTATTGATACGCCATACACCCGAGGTCAATCATTTCTCTTGCGTGTTGCCTTCGCACCGCAAACTCCGGTACAAGGTGTAGCAGTTTCAGTAGTCATTTATCGCAACGTGTGAACGCGCGTTTTGTGAGATGAATGAGTATTTAGGCTATCGTCGGAGGTATAACATCGGTGAGTACACCTTTTTTTGGAAACCGCTTTGCATCAAATATAGGCTTTGCATCAAATCGACATTTAATTTTAATTTCAACACTCTTTAGACTGCCAGTTATTTTTATCGCTTCGGCATCATCTATTACTGTGAACAAACTTTTCTCTTCTAGCTTTGTGTTTCTCACTCTTAATTATCCTAGACAGAATGCTGAGATAGTAACATTCTCTAGCCAATAATCCCATATAAAGAATTATTTCTAATCAACTGTAACAAGATAGACTCAAGGCTTTATAATGCCACATTTGTGGTGCGATGATGTTCCTTAAATACCTGTAAATGGTATCCGCTCGGTGCTGACGCCTCCGGCGGGCGATTACGCCATCGCAAAGGCATATTTAAATTTATTTTCGATAACTAATAGCTCATAGAGCTTGAAAAGTCTTTTAAATCATACTCGTGATACAATCAAACTTAAAACTATCTATAAAAACGAAAGGGTACTTTTACAAGTGCAATCACTTATGTTTAAGTTTCTTAAACTTCTGATTAGATTGAAGTTTCCTAATGTTGAGGAAATTACAAGCAAGGAATTCGCTCAATTGGTATTAGATTCTGGAAAGCCGCGGCCATTAGTGCTAGATGCACGAAGTCAGACAGAATATGCGGTGAGCCATATCGAAACAGCAACACAGATAGATCCTCTTATACCTGACTTAGCAGTACTTTCTACAGTGCCAAAAGACAACCCAATTGTCGTGTACTGTTCCGTTGGCTACCGTAGCGCCAAATTAGCCCAGCAGCTTAATGAAACTGGGATGAAGTGCATTTATAACTTGAGGGGTGGAATTTTTCAGTGGGCAAATGAAGGAAGGCTCATTTTTAGACACAATCAACCTACACAGGTTGTACATCCTTACAATGCAATCTGGGGAAAACTGCTAAAAGCTCGTTACCATGCTCTAGAGCATTAAACCAATTCGCAATTCGCTTTTTCGCCCATTCCCAATAATGAATTTAAAATCTGATTTAGATATAACAAATAATCACCAAGAAAGACACTATGACCTGGATTGGTTAAGAGTATTAGCGGTGCTATTGCTAATTTATTTTCATGCTGCCGCAGTTTTTTACCAAGGCGAATTAGGCGATTTTTATATTAAAAATGACTTACCAAGCCCTGTCCTTGGATGGTTTATTTTTTTTGTTCATCAGTGGCATATGCCATTGTTTTTTTTAATTTCCGGGGCTGCCTCTTGGTTTTCTCTCCAGTTGCGAACACCAATGGAATATGTGAATGAGCGTTTTAGACGACTATTGATCCACTTCATATTTGGCACGCTGGTGTTAGTTCCTCCTCAAGTCTATTACAAACTTCTTACTCATCACACAGATATCGGTTCCTATTTACAGTTTTACCCACAGTTTTTTAACGGGATTCGTCCCTGACGGGGCGACAGAAATGGCTATGATGCAGACAAGATAAGCCTCATAGCTCTCTGTCCTTGTTGATAACATTGTCTCTTATTAGGATTTAATC
>NZ_JBALBY010000014.1:0-99355 GCF_036919575.1 Nostoc sp.
CAACCAGTTGTAGCCGTTGCTCATCACTAAGAAAAATGCTATGTTTTTTATTCATACACCTAATTAATATACTTTGAAATTGTTAGCGATCGCACTGAGACTCGTGTCCCGATATGCCGACACATCGTTATTATAAAACGATAGGACAGAACCCATCAAAACTAATGACATAGACTACTAGTGGTCTGTCAAATTCATTTTGACGGGTTGGTAGTGTGAGCGTCTCGCTCACGACGCGAGCAAGATGCTCGCACTACCCATCAATTTAAGCTTGACAGACTACTAGTGACTGTTTTCAAACTTGAAGATCCCCCCTAACCCCCCTTAAAAAAGGGGGGAAAAGAAACTCTAAGAGCAAGCCTTTTTAAGGGGGGTTGGGGGGATCTCTTCTGCGTAAGTCCTATAGAAGTCTGAAGCTCAGAGGTTCAGCGACCAAGCTCAGAGGTTCAATGACCAAGCTCAGAGGTTCAATGACCAAGCTCAGAGGTTCAACGACCAAGCTCAAAGGTTCAACGACTAAGCTCAGAAGTTCAGCGACTAAGTTCAGAAGTTCAGCGACCAACTTCCGACTTCCGACTTCCGACTTCCGACTTCTTTCCCATGTTCCCTACCTGCCTATATATGTCCTATACTCTACTTTCCGTCGCCTTACTAGCTTTCTACGTCGCTTGGAATCTTGGAGCAAACGATGTTGCTAACGCAATGGGAACCTCTGTAGGTTCCAAAGCTGTTACCCTCAAACAAGCACTAATTATTGCTGGGGTATTAGAGTTTACGGGTGCTGTATTGTTTGGGCATGAGGTAACGGAAACCCTAGCAACGAAAATTGCTAATCCCGCCTTATTCGCTGCTACACCCCAAATATTTGTTGTTGGGATGGTAACGGTACTAATATCGTGTGGTGTGTGGTTGCAAATTGCCACATCACGGGGTTTACCAGTCTCATCTTCTCATGCGGTTGTTGGTGCGATCGCTGGATTTAGTTGGGTAGCTTTGGGAGTAGATGCAATTGATTGGTCATCAATTAAATTGATTACCATTGGCTGGATTTTAACGCCGTTAATTAGTGGTGCGATCGCTGCTTTATTCTACAGTCAAATCAAGCACTGGATTTTGGATCAACCCAATCAAGTAGTGCAGTTACAAGAATGGATTCCCTGGTTAAGTACTCTACTGCTAGGTGTATTCGGCGTGATTGTATTACCATCGCTGACTGAACCGCTAACCAATTTTGTAATTGAGCAAGTTGGTTTTACAATCCCCGCTTACGACATCCCACTGTTAACAGGTGCAGTAGCAGCAGTTGGACTCACAATCATTAGTTGGCGACAGTTAGGGAAGATGGGGGGAGATGAGGGAGATGAGGGAGATGAGGGAGATGAGGGAGATGAGGGAGATGAGGGAGATGAGGGAGAACTACTCCCCACTCCCCACTCCCCACTCCCCAATCCCGTAGAAAGATTATTCGGCCGATTCCAATTATTGAGTGCTTGCTTTGTAGCCTTTGCTCATGGTTCTAATGATGTGGGAAATGCGATCGCTCCTTTAGCTGCGATCGTTTACATCAATCGCACTGGTAGCGTACCTACAGATGGTATCACTATCCCCATTTGGATTTTAATCCTTGGTGGTGCTGGGATTGTTGGTGGTTTAGCTGTCTGGGGTAAAAAAGTTATCGCCACCATTGGCGAAAACATTATTGCCTTGCAACCTAGTAGTGGATTTTGTGCCGAACTTGCGACTGCTACCACCATCCTCATCGCCTCCCGGCTAGGTTTACCAGTCTCCACCTCTCACGCCCTTGTCGGTGGTGTAGTTGGTATTGGATTAGTGCAAAATATCAAGTCGATTAAGTTCCAAACACTAAAAGGTATCGCCGCCGCATGGCTAATTACAATCCCCATAAGTGCTATCCTTAGCGCTGCCATCTTTAGCATCGCCCGGATTTTCTTCCTCTAAGAATTATTGAACAGAATTCAGAAGTCAGGAGTCAGGAGTCAGAATACAGCAAAGGTATTCTGTACGACACAACGACCTGAAAGTTAGTCTAGAAGAAGCATTTAGAGATTGTCTCGTTCCCAGTCGGAGACTGGGAATGCCCGTCGTTGAGGCTCCGCCTCAAGACTTGCGGCAGAGCCGCTTTTGATCTGCATTTCCAGCCAGAGGCTAGAAACGAGGTTTTAAAAGGGTTTTGGCTTAAGTTGACACCAATGAAGTGCGGGTAACAATCCCCAACTGATGGTTACGTAGCTCTGCCGAAGTATTGATTCAGAATTCTGAATTCTGGATTCTGAATTCTGGATTCTGGATTCTTCTTCAAGAATATTTTCCTAACTTTTTCTTCTACTGCATCTACTCAAAGTAGAACCTAGACTGCAACAACGCCAAAAAAGCGTGCTTTTGCAGAATTGCTGCTCATTCATTAGAATGTTGTGCAGGGGATAGCGTAACTTTGAATTTCCACAGAAAGATACTTTAATCTCCATTTAGAGATGTAAACTGTCACACAAGTTACATTCCACACAAATTTACAGCTAGTTTCGCAAGTCAGACAGTTTTGTGGCAATGTCTGGGGAAAAGTCGGTTTGCGCCTACGCGCACGCATCTGTAAGTGTTTGCGAATTACTATTGGCAGCAAAACAATAAATATTTATTTGAAGTCAATACAGTTCAGTTAAGCATTTCTTCCTTCTCTTCTTTGCGACGGCAGTCGCTACAACGGGGAGCCACTGCGGTGGACGGGTTCCCCGGCATAAAGCAAGTGGCGTGGGAACCCCCGCAACGCGCTGCCTCTCCTTTGCGTCCTTTGCGGTTCGTTAAATTGACTTTGACAAAGAGTTTTAGCCTTAACCGAAGCGTATTGTATTTTAAGTGAGATTTCTTTAAAAGTAAAAATCTCATTGGCGAATATTATCTTGATGGAAATTAAACTGACCAAATACTTGTCAATGCTGAAGACAAGACCGTGTAGTAAGCAGTGGAGCAAATTTGAGCCTTTGCTAACCGGTGTCTAGTATGACAGAATTACGTTGAAATGCGGAAGTGCTGTTAAAATTTTTAATTTATCTGACAAAATACAAGAAATTACTATGAGCGCCAAGTGTACCGGAAGCAGCTTTATCGTCAAGGTGTTAGAGGTTAGAAGCTAATGGGGCGATTCGAGAAGCAACCAGAAAACCAAAACCCGCGAGTTAGAGGCGAGCTATCCAGAGCAGCAGAAAATGCTCTTTGGGCTGTAGTTGAAGACTTAGAAAATCTTCAGCAGAATGTCCTCAGAGCATTGCAGGAAGATGTAAAGCGGCTTCAGTCCGAAAAAAATCGGTTATCTGATGAAATTCAAAGCTTGGTAGAGGAAAAAGAGCATTTACAACAAGTGCGCCAAATCACTGAGCAGCAAGTGTTAATTCGTCAACTGGCAGAAGTTCTGGCAAAGCATATATCTTCACAACTGCAATCCTCTCTGGCAACTTTAGCTAACCAAACCAGCGAGGGCAAGTCTTATGAACAAGCTGCGCTAAAGTCCGCTGAAGTCAGCAGCAATGTAGTCGGCGAAATCAATGAAAAAGTCGAACACATGTTTGACAGCCTCGATGACACCGTTACTGTTACCTTTAACTCGCTGCAACAGGAACTCAAAAATTATCAAAGTAATCTTTCCCAGCAGTTGTCACGGATGTATAGCCAGCAGCAGCAAGGGGAAACGATTTTGGCGGAGTTTGTTAATCGCCTGCATGGAGAACTAGAAAAAACTATAGAAGAAACTTCACGCAAACCAGCAACAGCAAGTACACCTACTGTTTTGCAGTTTACGGAGCCGGAAAAAAACAGTTCTTTTGAGACATCTCCGCCACAGTCTGGCGAAGTAGTCAGAAATTCCCCTGAGCCAATTTCCGCGATCGCTAATAAATTTTCACCAAGGGAAACGACATCAGAGCCAACCATTGTTAGAGAAAACGCCGCGAATCCAATTTCTGCCCCCAACCAAGACTTGTCCCAAAGGGAAACGATATCAGAGCCAACCATTGTTAGAGAAAACGCCGCGAATCCAATTTCTGTCCCCAGCCAAGA
This sequence comes from Nostoc sp., assembly GCF_036919575.1. Classification (GTDB taxonomy): domain Bacteria; phylum Cyanobacteriota; class Cyanobacteriia; order Cyanobacteriales; family Nostocaceae; genus Nostoc. Next base: position 4,069 of record NZ_JBALBY010000014.1, read on the forward strand.
CTTGTCCCAAAGGGAAACTATATCAGAGCCGCCACCTGTTGTAGTTCCGCCACCAAAAGACAATGCCACCGAACCAATTTCTGTTTTAAATCAGGACTTGCTAGAAAACGAAACGACATCAGAGCCTCCGACTGCATCTGTACCACAGCCACGAGCAATACCACCTTCACGAAGGAGAAACGCTGCTGAACCAATTTCTGTCGTCCGCAGGAACGGATCGCAGAGCAAAGCTAAATCCTCATCGGCGACTGCCCTAGAGCCGCAACCGGAAGCAAAACCCCCACAATCCCGATCGCCTAATTCCTCTGGTTTATCGCCGCTTCAAATTGGTTTCTTGTTAATTGTCTTATCGGCAGTCGTATCGTCACTTTATAACGTCGCCATCAAGGTGATTTTCCACGAAGGTTCCCAGATTTTTGGAGTATTAGAGGTAGAGCGCTTGCTGCCGCCCACTTTGGGCAATACTCTGTTAATTTTGACCCTAAGATTTATGGTGGTAGTTCCACTGATGTTACTGTTGTCTCCGATACTGCATCCCCAATTGTGGCAAGACTTGGAAAACTTGGCTAATTCAGTCCGAGGAAATCCCACAGGTGCGAATGCAGCTACCAAGCAAATTTTGCTGTTGTCGATTGTGAGTGGGGGCTTTTTGTTTTTGTCTCAGGTGCTAATATACATTGCGATCGCACAAGTCCCGACTGGAATGGCGATCGCACTGTTCTTTGTCTATCCAATGGTTAGTGGTTTATTGTCGTGGTTTCTGTTTCGCGATCGCCCGACAATATTCCGCATCAGTGCGATCGCTGCGATTTGCTGCGGTGAATTGTTGGTTTTAGCGGGTTCTCCCAGCATCGGTATGGGAAGCAGCACCGCCATTCTTGCGGGCGTGGCTTTTGCTGCCTACATAATTTTGACGCGGGTTTGTGCTAGCAAACTGCATCCGGTGACTTTTACTTTAATAAACTTCGCTACCATGTTGTTGTTGAGCTTTATCTGCTTGATGCTACCTTTACCAAGCAGTTGGAACTTGGTACTTGACCCCTCTAAAATACTGGAACTAGTTTTAAGTGCATTTATTTTGGGTGTGCTGACTCTTGCGGGCTATTTGCTCAACAATATTGGTATAAGTAAACTAGGCGCCTCGCGATCGGCGATCGTCGGTGGTAGCATTCCAGTTTTAACCGTGATTTTCGCTGGGCTAATCATTCAAGAAAATTTGGATATTGTACAAATTCTGGGTGTGTTGTTAGTAACCTTTGGGGCGGCTGCTTTCAGCTTGGAAACAATGCGAAATCAGGTTAAACCCTCTAATCCCACGAATTAAATGGCGAGTTCAATCAGTATCATCTGTCAGATACAAGATCCCCGACTTCTCAAAGAAGTCGGGGATCTAAGTTTTTACGAATCATTTAGGACTACTGTATAGGTGTGGATAACACCTAATAGATTAGCGGACAGTAATCAAAATAACTTGACTTGTAATATATTTTTAGGGATTTAGCCTGATACAGGTAGGGAAAACACGTATATATAAGCAGTATGAACAGGTTTATTTCATCCTCCCCTAGTCCGCCAGGGAATAAATTCCCCATCTCATAGCTAAAGTCGGTTAAAACCGACTATCAATAAGCTTTTGAGTCCGTTAAAACGGACTTGGACTATAAGAAAAGGAAATAAATTTCCGGGCGGGTTATGCCAAGAATGAAATAGCCCTGACAGTATGAGTACTACTGAACTTAAGCAATTGAGCATGAGTACTTGCTAAAAGAGGAAATTGGCAAGGAGTTAAGACCATTGCAGCACATTTTGAAACTAGGAGATCAAAAATGTTTAGAGTAACCCGTTTTTTCCGCGTGGGAGACTATTGTCGCTACATGAATATATGGAGCGATCGCCCGTGAAACAGCTATTACCTTCATCCTACCAAAACCCCTGCGAGTAAGGTGAAATTCCAAATTCCTCATTTCCATGCTTTTGTGTTTGGTGAGATGGTATGTTTATTTCTGTCTGTCTGTAAAACGTCAACTTGGTCTGCGATCGCGCAAACGCCCAGAGAAAGAAGCTTATATCGTAGCCTGCTGCGGATTTTCCTTCTTTTCTAGCAACAAACTATCTACGCAATTCAAGTCTCTAAAATATATAAAACAGCGAGGTGAAAACATATTTGAAAGCAGCCAAAGAATTAGTTAAATCATGAAATCTTAAAACTCTTTCATGAAAAAAATATAAACTCATTGACAAAGAATCATCAGATGGAATCCAATATGTTTTATTATATCTACGGCTAGTAACTAATCTTGAGGTTATTGCCACGATTCACAAAGCCTGATAGCTATGCGATTAATTCAGACTAAATCGCGGCTTTCTGTGTCAAATCATCAACACAAAAAACAAATAAGACTTGGTTTTAGGAGTCAACATAAAAATATCATCAAACCTTGATTTAACCAGAATATAAAATATTTAAATCCGCTTTATTTATAAACTTTAAAATATATAAAATTATTCCAAATACTAAAAACAATGATATGATACAAAATAATATTTGAGAAACCAACAGGTATTTTGAAATTGGAATTATTTGCTCTACTTGATGTCTACTATCTTTCCTTAAGCCAACGGCTGATACTGCTGAGACATCACTGGAGGCTGTCAACGGGATGATAGTTCACAAAGACAACCTCTAAATGTGGCTACACCTGGCAAGCGATTTATTTTTAGACCACTCCCAATTATTTCTACTCACCTGTGTGCTACAAATAATTTGCCAAAGCTGAGAAAAACCATCTTTTTCGAGTAACAGATATCCTAGATAGACCGCGCAAACTAGTTATTACTCCGAGTCGGTATAATGCCACAATTAGGTGTAAGTAGCTTGGCGTTGTTGCTTTTAAAAGATGAGACAAACCTCAGATAACTGAAAGACTTTGTAGATTAATTGCAACATAGTTGACTTTTGGGACGGAAACCGCAATCAAGCTAGAATTGGTGATATCTGTAATTTTCTGGTTAGATGTAGGGACAGTTATAGTAACAATACTAAATCTGCTCATGTACCAGAAAAGATGCGAAAATGGTAGTTTGTGCTACCGCCGATCTGATAGTTATCGCATACTAATATAGTTTGAAGTGAAAACATTGCTTTAGCCCAGGTGTATACTACCAATTCTCACTTGATTAAAAACTCTGTAAACGTGCTATTCAATTGTCTGTAATATGAGTAACGACATAGATCTGATCAAACGTCTTGACCCCAGTGCGATGGATCAGATCATGCTTTATCTGGCTTTTAGTGCCATGCGGACGAGTGGGCACAGGCATGGGGCATTTTTAGACGCAGCCGCAACAGCAGCAAAGTGTGCAATTTACATGACGTATTTGGAGCAGGGACAAAACCTGCGGATGACAGGGCATTTGCACCACCTGGAACCGAAACGCGTAAAAATTATTGTAGAAGAAGTCAGACAGGCGCTAACAGAAGGCAAACTGTTAAAGATGCTGGGTTCTCAGGAACCGCGTTATCTGATTCAATTGCCTTATGTGTGGTTAGAAAAGTATCCTTGGCAACCGGGGCGATCGCGCGTTCCTGGTAGCAATCTGACTAGTGAAGAAAAAAGACAAATTGAGCAAAAACTGCCAAGTAATCTACCTGATGCCCAGTTAGTTAGCTCTTTTGAGTTTCTGGATTTGATCGAGTTTTTGCACAAGCGATCGCAAGAAGATTTGCCACCCGAACACCAAATGCCATTGAGTGAAGCTTTGGGTGAGCATATCAAGCGCCGTCTACTCTACTCAGGCACGGTAACACGCATTGATTCTCCTTGGGGAATGCCCTTCTACGCTCTTACCCGTCCTTTTTATGCCCCAGCAGACGATCAAGAACGTACTTATATCATGGTGGAAGATACCGCTCGGTATTTCCGCATGATGAAAAATTGGGCAGAACGGCGACGAAATGCCATGCGCTTGCTGGAAGAACTTGATATCCTCCCAGAAAAAATGGAGCAGGCTATGGAAGAACTGGATGAAGTTATCCGTGCCTGGGCAGATAAATATCACCAAGACGGTGGGATTCCAGTGGTTTTACAGACGGCTTTTGGCGAAAGAGAAGACTAGTACCGCAAGGCGGAATTCAAAATTCAAAATTCAAAATTCAAACAGGTATACAGAGTAAGCGTTTCATGGTTACGTAGCTCTGCCGTTGGCGCAGCCTCTCCAAGAGTTGTATTGATTTTGAATGGGTGGTTTATTTACGCCGTGCTGTACTAGCGCCATTAGGCTGAATTCAAAATTCCAAAAGCTGATAAAGTAAGCTTTTGAATGATTTGTGATGCGTAAAGCCCCCGTCATTTATGCGGGGGAGTGCGTCAAATTGTAATACTGTACTAGTAGTATAAAAGTCACAAGCAATTTTGTGACTTTTGTCTTGTTAAGAAACGTGGATTAAAGAAGTCAGAAGTCGGAAGTCGGAAGTCGGAAGTAAGTTTTGTGACTCTTATTTAGACCCCGACCCAAAACGTACGGCAATTGATGCAGGGGACTTAAACCCCTAAACTTTGTTAAATAAAATGCAAAACTTTATCCTGTATCTAGCTTCCCTCTCCTTTATAAGGAGAGGGATTGAGGGTGAGGTAAGCCAGGGACATAATTATGTTATTTAATTCTTATTCCTAAGGGACTTCCAAATAAAAAAATATACAACTATTTATTGTGGGGTGGGCGTCTCGCCCGCCCATAGTCAAAGGCGGGCAAGATGCCCACCCCACAAGATTGGATAATTTATTTCTTGGAAGTCCCTAAGTATTTCGTTTGCATAATTTGCAAGCAGAGGGAAATTATAGCGGAGTTTCCAGCTTATGGTTGGAAATGCACCTCATTGGGCTGCTGCCGCAAGTCTTGAGGCGGAGCCTCTTTGAATGCATTCCCAGTCGGAGACTGGGAACGAGGCACTGTAATTTAATTAGTGCCGGGTTGCGTTGGAACAAGCGGTTGCGTTGGAACAACCGGCTGCGCGGGAACAAGCGGTTGCGGCGTTGGAATTGGGGTAATATCGAGACTTGGACTTGATCCCGTAGGAATTATATTCTGCGGTGTAGACGAAGATGAAGCCCCGATAACACTGTCACTAGCATCGATACAAGTTTCCAATATCTGGGCAGGGGGAAGGTCGATTTTACTACTACGTAAGCCAACCACACACTGACCAAAGCGCACGGGCAACAAACTGCGACCACAGTAATCTAAAGCTGCTGGATTAACTGCTTCCTGAGTACTAGAACTGACACCGACTACACAGGTAGATAACTCCTCAGGACGCCTAGCTTTCCCACAAGAAGAAAGCGCATCTGTCGCGGCAATTTGGGTCTGCTTCTCAATTTTAGCCACGCAAGCAGCCAAATCCCTTGGACGCAGTGCCTTTGCACAACCTTGTGATGCTGCTTCTGGCGTGACACCGACGCTCAGAAGGCGACCTGCACAGACACTATAATCATTGCTGTAAGAGGCAGCAACAGCCACATTAGGCAAAATCGTTGTCAACCATCCAGCGATCGCCAAAACTGGTACTATTAAAATCCTGGAGGTCGAACTGCCTTGTTTGTTCTTACCTCTGCTAACCACTTTTTTGCTCATTGATATTGCCATTCTCCAAACACCCAAGGCTATGCTAACTCAAATATTATTTTAAAAATCCTCTGCAATCAAAGAATTTCGGCGGGACTAAAGTCTATACATAATTAATTATCTCGAAAATTGTGCTAATATAACTGTTTGAAAGATAAGTAGGCAACGTAAAAAGTATTTCAAAGTAAGAATACTGCGTAAACCAATCTGATGATTGAGTAGCCTACGAAACTAAATAAACAGAAAAAACTTATTGGCAGGAGTACGGCGGGACACGTCGGAATTCAGGCTTGCAAGTCAGGGGTCGGCTTTACCGACTTAAAGCAACTGGCACGCATTGGATGCCTCTACATTGGTAGGATACGTCATACCAAGGCAAGCAGCCTCAAAAAATCAAGAATCCCCTGATTTTTAATCAGTGGAATGTCAATATAGAATGTTTGGGTAAAGTTTAAACAGGATTAGATTAAGGAAACTCATGTCCCGATATAGAGGACCACGCCTCAGAATTGTCCGTCGCTTGGGCGACTTACCAGGATTGACTCGTAAAAGCGCCAGACGCGCTTACCCACCTGGTATGCATGGTCAGAACCGCAAGAAGCGCTCTGAGTATGCTATCCGTCTAGAGGAAAAGCAAAAGCTCCGCTTCAACTACGGTTTGACTGAAAAGCAATTGCTGCGCTATGTGCGGAAAGCCAGACGTGTTACTGGTTCTACCGGACAAGTGCTGCTGCAATTGCTAGAAATGCGCTTGGATAATACCGTTTTCCGCTTGGGTATTGCCCCAACTATTCCAGCAGCTCGTCAACTGGTTAATCACAGTCACATCACTGTTAACGGTCGTGTGGTGAATATTGCCAGCTACCAATGTCGTCCTGGTGAAGTGATTGCAGTCAGAGATCGGGTACAATCACGTAAAATGGTGGAAACTAACTTACAATATCCCGGTTTGGCTAATCTTCCCAGTCATTTGGAGTTTGACAAAACTAAGTTGGTTGGTAAAGTTAACAGCGTTATTGAACGCGAATGGGTGGCATTACAAGTTAATGAACTACTTGTGGTGGAATACTACTCACGACAAGCGTAATAGTCATTTGTCCTTAGTGAGCTAGTGCGGTCTTGGGGGTTTCCCCCATGAGCAACTAGCGAACCCGAAGGGTCATTTGTCCCTAGTCATTTGCAAAGGACAAATGACAAATGACCAATGACTAACCGCCAATTTGCGACATCGTGCGGGTATATGTACCTAAAATGCCAGAATCGCGCTCTTTAAAGTTAATTTCTGGCTTGATTCCGAGTAAATGTCTGACTTGCTCTTGTAATTGAGTGGTGCTGATACCAGAACGCAGAGCAGTTTTTAAATCTATTTGACCAGTTTCATTTAATAAACAGGGGCGCAGCCAGCCATCGGCACTCAGGCGCATCCGATTACAACGATCGCAAAAACATTCTGACATCTGACTAATAAATCCTAGTGTCCCCTTCGCACCGGGAATTTGAAAGACATCAGCCGGGCCAGCACCACGAACTTGAGATTCTGTCAAGCCCCAGCGATCGCAAATCCGCCCTCGTAAGTCGGCTGAAGATACCCAACCGCGATCGCCAAACAAATGCACATTACCAATAGGCATAAACTCAATAAATCGAACGTGCCACTGTTTGTCAATTGTCAGGGCGGCTAAATCGAGAACTTCGTGGTCATTTACGCCAGGAATCACTACCACATTCAGCTTCAGTGGGTCGAATCCGACGTCATGGGCTGCTTGAATCCCCTGCCAAACTTGTTGCCAACGAGAACGCCCCTGATTACCGATAATTTGATCAAAAATGTCGGGATCAAGAGAGTCCAGACTAATATTAATTCGTCGCAGACCAGCATTATAGAGGTTTTGTGCCATCGGAGCCAGCAAAAAACCGTTGGTGGTCATTGAGATATCTTGAGTTTGGGGGAGAGTTGCGATCGCACCTACCAAATCCACTACACGCGGACGTAATAAGGGTTCACCCCCAGTCAAGCGAAACCGATTAAAGCCGACTGGAATAAATACCTCTTGAATTAAAGTGAGTAGTTCCTCATCAGTCAACATTTGTTGCTTGAGAATATAATCCAGTTCTACTCCCTCTGGCATACAGTATTGACAACGAAAATTGCAGCGATCGATTAAGCTAATGCGGAGGTAGTCTACCGGGTTCATCGTTTTATTGTCTTCGATAAATTAAAGACCATACTTAGGTAGTTTACCAAAACAGAATAAAGGCGTCAGTCGTCAGAATACAGGAAAGGTATTCTGTAAGCTAATCGGCATTGAAGTTGCATAATCAGGGCGCTCATGTTGCCCACCCCACAAGATATTGAGAAAATTTTAATATGCTTTCTTAGATGTGTTTTAGCTTACCACTGGCGGATAGCGCAGCGTAAAGCCTTCTCTACGAGACGCTGCGCGAACAGCATAGCTTGGCTTAGAGCGAGTCCGCGAGCGTCTTGATTCTGAATTCTGAATTCTGAATTCTGAATTCTTCTTCAACCCTTCCTACCATTTTGCTGTAATTCAAGATACCGCACCACCTACTTAGGTTAGAATCTACAGATTGTGGCATAATAAGCCGATCGCATCCACTAGTTAGTCATCAATCGTGCAAGATACCGACTCCATCAACGACCTTGCTGCGGCTTTACTACAGCCAGCAGATATCAGCTTTGAACTGCCCGATCCAGAAGATGAACAGATTCTAGAGTCAGATTTTCAACAGCAGCTAGAAATAGCTTGGCAGGTATGCGATCGCTTTGATTTGCAAACTGAAATCTGGCGGGGGCGAATTTTACGGGCGATCCGTGACAGAGAGAAAATTGGTGGTGATGGACGCGGTACTGGCTTTCTGCGATGGCTAAAAGAGCGGGAAATCAGCAAGAGTCAAGCTTATGCCTGGATTCAACTGGCCAATAGTGCCGATACTCTCATTGAAGACGGGAAACTTGACCCCGGATCTGTGAACAACTTCAGCAAACGGGCATTTATCGAAACCTCCAAAGCATCCCCCCAAGTGCAACAGATGGTGAGTGAAGCTGCCCAAAAAGGCGATCGCATCACCAGGCGCGAAGTGCGTCAACTCAGCGATGAATGGACAGCCATGTCCTCAGATTTATTACCCGAAGCAGTCAAGGAAAAAGCCGCAGATAACACCCTTCCTCCACGCTACATCGCCCCACTGGTGAAGGAAATGGAAAAACTGCCAGAATCGCACCAAAAGTTTATTCAAAAGGAAATTGCTGCTAATCCTGATGTGGATACCCTCAAACAGGTAACAACCGAAGCGCGTAACTTGGCAAAATATCTCAAAGGGGCGGCTCAAGTTCAGGCGCTGACCCAAGAAAATGTTGATATTGAAACAGCCTTAGAAGAAGCGCAAAGAGTCGGCTGTTTGAGCATTGCTGCTGATTTAGTAAATCAAGCATCGCAGATGGAACAAACGATCGCTAAACTTTACATGACTTGGAAACGGATCAGTAATTTAGCAGATCGATTATATGTAGATACTGGCGCAAGTACACCCAACTTGCGATCGCTCCTCACTTGCTTGGAACCTCTGGGCGGTGAAATCATGGAATTGCAACTTAGTGGTGCGACTGAACACACTATTCGTTTGCAAATTCAGGAGACAAATTAGGGAATCGGGAGTCAAGAATGAGCAATTAGGGACTTCCAAATAAAAAAATATCCCAAAACTAACACAAACCCCTCTCTATTTCTCTTCTCTCTGTGTTCTCTGCGCGGCAGTTGCTTCAAGTCGGGGAACCCGCCCAACGCACTGCCTTGTCTCTGTGGTTCGTTTCTTTGGATAATTTATTTCTTGGAAGTCCCTTAAGCATAATACCCGGAACCCCACCCCGCCAAAGCTATGCTTTGTCTCCCCTCCCCGCAGGCGGGGAGGGGTTGGGGGTGGGGTTCCTTTTCAGTGCGTTTCAACGTACTTTAGCTATTAGCCCGCAATTTATTGCAGGGCGGGAAAGCAACGCAAAACTGAGGTTTTAGGGATGCGGAGTTTAACACCAGCCATCTTAAAACCACCATGTCTCAAATTCTAATTACCATCGCAAGATGTAGCGACAAGTGAGGAGTTATGGGCCGACGCAGTGGGTACTTGAGCAACCAGAACCACATTCCCATTGGCATCCATTACCCATCCTTGGGCTTCCACAATTTCAGTAGGTTCATTGACAAAATTAACTTTGTGTGAGTTTTCTTCTGTATTTCTCTGCTTGTCAACAACCACTCTTTTGTGAATAGCGTCAGCACGATTCTTACTCTCTGGCTCCAGTGTAATCCAATCTGCCAGCACTGCATTATCAGCGATCAATGGCTCTGTGGGATCAGGCGCTAGTCCTCCACGCCCAGTAGCAATAAATGAACTCCTGGCTATTTTTCCACCAGAATTACAACCAGCAACAATTTGCTGCGAAGCATCAACAAGATTTGCAGGTAATTGCACTAATCCTTTACTAGGGTCAGCATCAGGTGAGTTGATTTGGACTGTCCCACTTAATGAAGGGTTTTGTTGAGAAAATGCGGTGATGTCACTTGTTGACACGTTATTCGGGTTGATTTCCTTTAAATCAAGCCTCTCTACCTCTGCACGAGTGCGGGGCACAAATCCAAAGATGTTCTTAGCAGTGATTCCGATTTTACCACCAGAGCCAGAGAAGGCGTTGGCGGTGATATCGCTATTTTCTAAGGGAGCGGCGACGATGAAGCCATTAGGTGCTTTGATGGTGATATTACCGCCATCTCCACTAAGCCCTGTCGTACCTGCGTTAGTGGTTATTTTACTGTCGTGGCGCATCAGTAATAAGTCCCGCACCTGTAGCGTAATATTCCCGCCTCCACCGGACTCACTATTAGATGTGAGTGTTCCTTTGGAAAGAAGTATGGAGCGAGTGGTTATATTTAAATCGCCTGCTTTCCCTAAGTTAGTTGGATCTCCGTCATAAATGACATTTTTTTTAGCTTGGCTGCTCACAGATATTGTAGCCCCATTCTCGATCATCAATCGCTCTGTCGTTAGCGTCAAATTGCCGCCATCTCCAGGTCCTTCAGTTCCAGAAAACAAGCCACTGACCCTAGAACCATTTGGTGAGGTTCCTATTAGTTCTACAGACTCAGAGGCGTTCACCATCAAATTTCCTGCTTTTCCTGTAGCTGGTATAATTTCGTTAGAAAAATAACCATATATGCTCTCAGAGGTTGTTGATATTTTTGCCCCTCCTTGGATACGCAAGTTTCTAGTGTTAATTGTGATGTTGCCAGCGTTTTTATCGCCATAAGTTGCACTAAATAATCCACTGGATATTAAATCACTACCATCTTGCTGAAAAACGGAGGTGCCGCCGATTAGTTCCACGGAATCTGAGGCGTTTATGGTCAACTGCCCTTGCAATTGTCCTCCATCTCTGACGAGCAACTTTTTAGTAGTGATATTTATGTTTCCAGAGCCTCCGGTGGAGAAACTCTGAGTAAACAGTTGTGCATCTTGCTCAACTACTACAGAGTCTGAGGCGTTCAGTGTCACATTCCCCCCTGACTGATCTTGCAAGGGATAAACTAGAACTAGGAAGCTCCCAGCTATCCGTATATTCCTGCCTTGCATCTGGATATTGCCGCCACTGTCTCCATGAGTATCTATGGTGGATGAGATTTGGCTAGATTTGATTAATTCGATGTTCTGGAAATTTGGAACACCTTCATATCCAAATGCCCAACCTTGGTTCGTTGGACTCAAACTGACCAGACTATTATCAGCGACACTTCCTAACTGAACGCTTCCGTCCTTTGCTGTGATATTTCCCCCATCTAGCGTGATATCACCGCCGATGAGTGCCAAGGTTTTGCCTTGCTGCACCTGTAGACCAACGCCTTGTCCAAAGAGATTAACTGCGCCATCTGGTTCTGCTTGGGATTGATTGCGGATGGGAGCCGCAGTTGTTCCGAATTGTAAACCAATGGGAACACTTACTGTCAACAGGGGTGTAGTTTGAGGAGATGTAGCACTAAATTTTGTCCCATCAGCAAAGTTCAAGCTACTCGCCGTACTGCCCACAAATGAACCGCCGATATTTAAAGAAGCATTTGACCCAAAAACAATGCCGTTAGGATTAATCAGAAACAGGTTGGCTGCGCCGTTAGCTTTCAGAATGCCATCTATATTAGAAATAGAATTGCCTGTTACCCGACTGATGATATTTTGAATATCTCTTGCATTGTTAAAGTAGGCTGTTCTTCCCGCAGAGACAGAAAACTGTTCAAAGCTGTGGAATAAGTTTGTACCACGAACTGCCCCACCATCAATCTGGTCTGTAGGCTGACCATCGATTAGCTTTGGTGTAATGATTGAACTTTCAGATCCAAGTGTGCCATCCTTTTGTATTTGGGCTAAGGCAAAACTCTCAAAGAAAGTCAGCACTCCAGCGATCGCTAAGGTACTCACAATCCCTAACTCCCAGCACCAACTGCTTCGGTATTGAGACATGACTAACTTGCACCCAAAAAATAAGAGTATATTTAAATACTGCTCCTTGCTAATTAGGTATAGTGATACTTGAGATTATCTCTGTAGCCTAACTAGTAAATGCAAAGTTCAGCATTTTTATACTCACTAGAATAAACTCTTTAGAGGTCATTTTTGAAGAAGAATTCAGCTATTCTGAATTCAGGAGTCAGAATCAATCAGTCGCGGGTCTGAATCCCCGACTGAATTGTTGCACCACCAAATCTACGATTTGGTGGGGGTATTAAACCCGGTTATTCATCCGCCAGTCATACAGAATACCTAACATGAATTCTGACGACTGGCGGCAATATTGCTGTTTGATAAAGTAAAAATAAAATTACTCTTGGGGAGTCAGTGCGTTGCTGTAGTCAAAAGAGTTGTAGCAACTGGTTCACCAGCGCACCCAAGTTGGTTTCCTTAGAGGTTGTTTGAAAAGTCTAATTTATTACTAGCCTTGGCGACTGGAAGTCGCGGCTACACGAGACTTTACCCACCTGCGTGGGTTAAAAACCGTTGATTTTCTCTTAGTCCACGGAGGTGGACTTCGTTTGTGTAGCAGCGAATTCTATTTGCCTAGTACAGCACGGTGGAAGTAAGCAGACCATTAAAAGCTACGAAAATTTGATTGATTGCAAGGCTTAAAAATGGTATGTGTATTTACGCCGCACGGTACTAGTACTAAATTATTTAGCAGTTACAGCCAAGAGGGTTGTGATTTGAAGGGCAAGGGACACACCATGAATTTTGCATTAGCACAATTCTCTCTTCTGTGTCTTTTGGGGTTGCGGGCAATAATTCATTCGGTTGCTGTTCATCAACTGCATCACCAGATTTGATTTTATTTAGGTCAAGATTGCACTGCCACTGAACTATCAAAGCTCGATCTTCTAATACTCCGTACTTCTCAAGCACTGTGTATAAGTCAGCGTTATTAACGCTTGCAAGCAGTTTCTGTTGAATCTCGTCTTGTAACTGTTGTAAGGTTTCAGGGTTCATAACTGTTTCCATTTCCTACAGAATGTGTACAATTGTTGATTCAGCTTGGCTAAAAAGAATTTCGCCTCCTGTCACAAAACTTAATGTTTTTCGGCTGGATTTACCGAAACAGTGCTGTTAGCGCTTAAAACGTTGGGTTTCACGGGCTTTACCGAACCGTATTGCAATGACTCCAGAAACTTTTGAACCGATTCCTCCAACGAAGTAGAATATACTCTATCAATGCGTAGACGCGTAGCGGATTATCTTTGGACATCGCTAATTCCCCGCATCTGCTTTTTGCATTTTTGCAACGCAATCAAACAGGAGTCAGAATACAGAATTCAGAATTCAGAATACTCTACCCATACAGCACTTCCGGCAGCTATGAGGTACATCCTAAAAGCTGAAAGCGATGATAGGAGAGGGGCAAGGAGAAAACTATATTGCATAATAGCCGGAAGCGCTGTAAAGGGATAGAGTTTTAAGGCGAGAATATTTTAATTTTTTCGCGCCACTTGCGGGCAAGGTTTTAAACCAATATTCATTACCCAGTCGGACTCCAATTCAATTCTGAATTCTGACTCCTGAGTTCTGAATTCTCCTTATCAAAAACTCTGCGTCATTTTTTAGTACTGGCCTGTTAAACAAGTGAACACCTTCAAACCTTGATACTCAGGCAGTTAAATTATGGCTAATATGTCTCCAGCCTCTAGGCGTAGCAAGAGACACCAATTATTACAAATGTATGGTAACTGCTGTTGCTGGTGTAGCAAGCAAATGACCAATTCGGAAAGAACCATTGAACACTTAGTTCCTAAGAGCCTGGGTGGATGTAATAGTCTCTCGAACTTACGTTTGGCTTGTTTTACTTGCAATAATTCCCGTGGGAACAGTCTGTTTCCTCCACACCTCAAAAATACTTTTGAGTTTCTAAATAAAACTTACTAATAGCATTTAGTTGGATTTTGTCAAAAGATCCCCCGACAACTTCTAGATATCGTCATGGGTGTAAGCATCCGGCTAAATGAGATAATATCCATCAGAAAAACCACACCTTTGAAAAAAATGGCATGGATGATTTAGATCAACGGTTGAATACCTTAATTACAGAGGTACGTCAACAACCACCTAATAGCAGAAAATGGCGATTGTTCATGCACCGACTACTGCTAGAAATTCAGCGACTTCCAGGATTAGCCAAATCCTCTCATCCAGACTATCCAGCAGCGCTAAACCGTACCTTTAAGTGGATTAGCAAGAATATTTCTCGATTTGAGCCTTATTCTGGGTCAGTTGTAGAAAGTTTGGTGAAGTGGATTAACAGTTATCTCTATAGGCGAATTCAAGATTTATCATTACCGAAGAAAAATGTTCCACTCAGTTTAGATGCTCCCATTGCCTCCGACTTTGGGGAAATAACTCTGCTGGATAAGTTACCCAATTTTACTTTGAGTGGTTTGGATGGTCTAATTGAAATCTCTCAACGGGAAACTACTCAACGGATTGGTCTAGAATTAGAGCTTTATATTGAGCAAGATCCTGAAAGGAAACTCAAAAATAGCTATCCTAGTTCTTCTGTTCAGTGTAATTGTCAATTCCTCAGCCAGCGATTAGTACTCATAGAACCACCTGACAAAGTTGCAGATATAGCGCGAGAGTTGAGCATTCCTTACACAACCGTCAATTCGCATTGGAAGAGAAAATGCAAACCAATACTGCAAAAAATTGCCGAAGATTTGGGATATAAACAGGAGCAATCGTTATGAACAGCACAACTTCCCCCTTGTTAATGGTTCCGCTAGATTTAGAAATTCATTCTAGAGCAAGATATTTAGCCGCTCAACAAAGCACAGTAGAAAAAGGTAAACGAGTTTATTTGAATGCGTTAGCAGTTTACGCAGTTCATAGCTATTTAAAATGGTTGCAAATACCAACAGATTTCAATTCATCAGATTGCTGGAATCCAGTTAAAGCAGTTTTATCGAATGCTGCTGATTTGGTAATTCCAAATGTGGGAATATTAGAATGCTGTCCAGTTTTACCCCAAGAAACTATCATCTTATTACCGAGCGATATAGAAAATCGGATTGGCTATGTAGCTATTCAGTTTCAGGAAAGTCTAGACTCAGTGCAGCTATTGGGATTTGCACCTGCCTTTGATGAAGTGAATCCACCTGCACAGCTAGCAGTGTCAGAACTCCAGCCGATTGAGTCTCTCATTGAGCAAATTACTCGTCTTGAAGTTGCGATCGCATTTCTGCAAACTGATGACTCGGTGGCAGTACAAGTACGTTCTGTATTAGACAATAAACCTTTATCAGTCATAGTGGCACAGTTTGAGCTTCTTTACCGAACTGGCGATGAATTTGAGTGGCGGTACCCCGGAGGGGAAATATTAGCTGGAGATGTTCGCCCTGTTGGTGCTACTCGTGAAACAATTCAGCCAGATGATAGCGAATTACAAGATTTAGCCGAAATGCTATTGGAGAAGTTAGCCGAAATTTGGGGAGATGTTACGTAGTTTTGGTGGGAATGGGTAACATACCTGTAACAACCCTTGAAATCTAAAATATTTAAACAACAATGGAACAACGTAGCGAAGATTATTACAGACTAATTAACCATTTGCTAACCTGTCGTGATGGAGAAGAGCCAAAGATTCTGATGGCACATCCTGACTTAATTGATGATGGGTTAGTAGAGGCGATTAAGCAGATATCTACTATGATGTCACAGCAAGGAAACCAGAACTTAGCTGATTATTTAATCCATATTGCCAAACATCTGCCCAATGCACCATTTTTTAAAAGTGTTACCACTGCAACAGATGCGAGCAAAAGTGCATCACAGAGAGCAAACTCTGTAAAAATCCCCCCTCTTTTAGATAAGATATGTAAGACAATTATAGAAAGCCAAGGCAACCCGCAAGTTGTCTACAGTCTGCTGCAAGCAAACAAAGACAAACTGGATGAAAAATTTGTTCAGCAGATTCATAACTGGGCTTATTCTACTTTGCCGAATGCTAAACCAGAAACAGCAGAGATGGTGGCAACAGTAATTAGTGATTTCAGCACTCTAATCTATCAATTTCCATTGGGTAAGAGGGATATCAACTTAGAGATTGCGATTACAGGGTACGAAGTTGCTGCTACCATTTTTACCCGTGAAGCGTTTCCACAAAAATGGGCTAATATCCAAACTAATTTAGCACCAGCTTACCGCCATCGAATTCGAGGAAATCGCGCCGATAACCAAGAAAAGGCAATTGTTGCTTGTAATAATGCCCAGATTATCTACACCCGCGACGCTTTTTCCGAAGAGTGGGCGAGACTGCAAAATAATCTCGGTCTTGTCTATACAGATAGGATTACAGGAGACAAAGCTGAAAATATCGAAAAGTCAATTTCTTGTTATGAAACTGCTTTAAAAGTTGTTAACCGCATTCAACTTCCTGAACTTTGGGGTACTCTTCAAAATAATTTGGGGAATGCATACCTTTGTAGAATTCAGGGTGATAAGGCACAGAATTTAGAAAAGGCGATCGCTTGTTATCAAGTCGCGCTACAAGTACGTACCCGTTCGGCATCACCCTATTATTGGGCTAGTAGCCAATTTACCCTTGGTACTGCCTACACTCAAAGGATTATAGGCAATAAACAAAAGAATCTAGAAAAGGCGATTTCAGCATATATTAACGCTTTAGAAGTTTATACCATTTCTGATTATCCTGAACGATGGGCAAGAGCAAAAAGCAATCTGGGAAATGCCTATTATGAAGCTAGTCAAATTACTGAGGCACTTGACTGTCTTCATGCTGCTTTGCAAGTCTTCACTCCCACTAATTTCCCCAGAGATTGCATAAAAACTGGATTAAGTTTAGGTAAAACAGCCTTGGCTGCTGGCATGAAAGCAGAAACTTTTGAAGCTTATGCTGTTACCATTGAAGCTGTTGAACAAAGCCGTCATTGGGCTGGAATTTCTCAGAAACAAGAAATTCCTGAAGAGATATTTGCCTACACAAATATGGTGGTCTTTTGCATCACCAATGGGGAACGAGATAAAGCCAGGGAATATGCAGAACGTTCTGGTTTTCAACATCTTTTAACTTTTTTCGATACTGATGAATTTCAGCAAATTTCCTCAAATTCGCAATTTCTTGAACAGGTATTACAAGCAACAAGCGAAAGCAATGGCGAGGCACAAGCTGTATATCAAATACTAGAAAATAACCTGAACAAATTAGATGAACAATTTGTTCAGCACTTGCAAAGGCTTGAAGATGTTTTCGGACAGATGACACCAGGGCAATCTCTTAAAATTGCTACAACTATTTTAAGTTTTAGTAATTTGATTCGGGAGTTTCCACAAGGTGATAAAGCAATTAACTTAAAAATTGCTGTTACAGGTTATGAAGTAGCTGCTACTGTTTTTACCAAGAAAGATTTTCCTAAACAATGGGGAAGCATTCAAGATGCGATCCGCGAACTATTGTATATTCAGCTATTTGAAGGAATATTAGAAAAACAAGAAAACTTTAAAGAATTAGACCCCTTAATAGAAGCAAACAAACACAAACTCGATGAACGTTTTGCTAATGTATTGCGATTAAAGACAGAAGCTATGTTATCTGAAGTAGCACCAGAGTATGCAAAAGATATTGCTGCCAGTCTTATAGGTTTAAGCCTTCTAATTAAAGAATTTCGACACGGTAAAGAAGCTAATAATTTAGAGATTGCCATTACAGGGTATGAAATTGCTTCTAAAATTTTGACTGGCGAAGCTTTAAGAGAAGCATGGGGGATGTGTCAATTCTGCTTGGGCAATGTTTACCACCGTCGAATAAAAGGTGAGCAAGCAGAAAACCTGGAGAAATCCCTTTCTTACTTACACAATGCTTTACAATTCTGTAACCGTGAAAAGTTTCCTGAAGAATGGGCAGAAATTCAAAGTAATTTGGTCATTGCTTATGGTTATCGGATTCGTGGCGATCAGGTAGAGAATGCAGAACTAGCGATTAAGGCTGGTGAAGCTGCGATGCAGGTTTTCACTCGCGATCAATCTCCTGAAGGATGGGGAAAAATCCAAAATAATCTAGGTATTGTTTACCGCGATCCCTGCGGCCGGCAAAGCCATCGCACTACAGGTGACAAAGCTGAGAATTTAGAAAAAGCGATCGCTTGTTATCAAAATGCTCTTTCCATTCGTACTCGTGAAGACTTCCCAGAACTTTGGGCGCAAACTCAATTTAATATCGGTTCTGCCTATCGCCAGAGAATTAGGGGTGATGCAGCAGAAAATGTCGAAATAGCGATCGCTGCTAATCAATCTGCTTTACAAGTCTACACAAAAGCAGCCTTTCCCACAAATTGGGCAGAAGTACACATGAATTTGGCTAATGCCTATTTGGCTAATGCCTCTTTTCACCGAATTCATGGGGATAGGAGCGAAAATTTAGAAAAGGCGATCGCTGCTAATCAATCTGCTTTACAAGTCTTAACCAAAGATGAATTTCCCCGACAGTGGGCGATGACTCAGATGAATTTAGGAAATGTCTTCTTAGAAAAACAGCAAATAGAAGCAGCAATTACCTCTTATCGTTCAGCTTTAAAAATCTTCACTCCTACCGCTTTTCCCACAGAATGCCTAAAAGCAGGACAAATGCTGGGAAATACTGCTTTTGATATTAGTGATTGGGCTGAAGCTATTAGGGGCTATAGTATGGCGATTGAAGCTGTAGAAACCAGTCGCATTTGGGCAATTTCAGAATTACGCCGTCAAGAAATCTTAGGTAATTCTCTCCATGTTTACCAAAAGATGGTGCAAGCTTGTATTAATAATAAACAACTGAATAAAGCTGTTGAATATATCGAACGTTCTCGCTCAAAACGACTCGTAGATTTAATGGCAAGTAATGACCTTTACTCAGATGGTGAAATTCCTGCTGAAATTCAACAGTATTTACAAGATTTTGAAGCTATACAACAGCAGATTGATAATGAACTAAGACAACATTATAATAGCAGTAATTTGGATGATAATAATCTCGGTAAAAGCCCACAGAATCGCGCTGCTATCGAAGCTTATAACCAAATAATTGCAGATTTTGAAGCTGACAAACAGCAAATTTGGGAACAAATGCGCCGTCTAGATCCTGTCCTGGCTGGTCAAATTCAAGTAAATCCCATGAATTTATCATCCATACAGCAGCTAATTAAACTGCCTACAACAGCTATTCTGAGCTTTTATATTACCTCGAATGACACCCATATTTTTGTCATACAGCAAAGCAAAATTACTTTGCACACTTGTACTGGATTGGGATTTGAAACTTTAGAATCATCGATTTTAACTCCCTGGTTAGAGCAATATCTTCATCACAAAGATACTTGGAAAGAGCAATTTAGTTTTTTAATAGCAGAACTAGCTGAAGTCTTAAAGTTAAATGATTTAATTGCACAACATCTGAGAAATATTGATGAATTGATTCTTATTCCTCATCGGGCATTACATCAAATTCCTTTTGCTGCTTTACCAATTGCAGAAAGTCAATATCTGGGAGATAAATTTTTCATTCGTTACGTTCCTAGCTGCCAAATTTTAGAATTTTGTCACAACCGCCCCTCACTAAGTAGTCTTATGAACTATGGTATTGTTGAAGATGCTACTGAAGATTTACCCTACGCTAGTTGGGAAGGAGAACAACTAGCAAATTTGTATGATATTCCTGATAATCAACGTTTAAAAGGTAGTCAGCAAGCTAGTGTCAGCAAGTATCGTCAACTGATACAAAAAGTTCAAGTAATTCATTCTAGTCATCATGCGCGATCGCGGCTCGATAATCCTCTAGAATCAGCATTAATTCTCGCAGATGGCCATATTACTTTGAGTCAGTTATTAACTCCAAGTTGGCGCACTCCTCAGTTAGAAGATGTATTTCTATCTTGCTGTGAAACTGGTTTAGGTAAGGCTGAAATAACCGACGATATTTTAACTCTTTCAACAGGTTTTCTTTGTGCTGGTGCGAGAAGTGTTATCAGTACACTCTGGACAGTAGATGACTTGGCAACAGCACTGTTTTCACTATTTTACTATCAATACCGACATCAGGGAAACAAACGATTAGAGTCAATTAAAAAAGCTCAATTTGAACTGCGTACCCTTACAGGTGAAACTCTTACCAACATTTACAAACCGAAGTTGAGTTCTTTTTTGACGCAAAAAGGCAAGGAAACCGACAGGCTGCGTAAAAAAACTCAACAAGAACGGGATACTCATTCGCATAGTTCTCAAATATATGAACAATGCGATGAAAAATATAAAAAACATGACCAGATCGGAAAACTAATTTATCGAGCAAAAAAAGATTTGGAATCTTTTTGTCGAGAGTCCAAACCTTTCTCTCATCCTTATTATTGGGCAGCTTTCACCTGTTCCGGGTTAAATTGATGAAGTCGCGGATCTTTAGCTATTAGCGTTAGATTTCAATCTCAGGCGGGCTTTGACTCACCGCCAGCCTCCCGGCTAATTCTTAATCCCCGTGGTGCCAATACCCTGAATAAACTGACGCTGACCGATGAGAAATAATACCATCACTGGAACTGTTGCGATCGCCACTGCTGCCATCATCAAGGGCCAATTATTCGTAAATTGCTCTTGAAACTCTGCCAACGCCAGCTGCACCGTCCTTAATTCCGGTCGTGTCGTAAATACCAGAGGCTTAAACAAATCATTCCATTCGCCGATGAAGGTGAACAAAAACAACGTCACCAAGGCGGGACGGGCTAAAGGTAACATCACTCGCCACAAAATTTGCAGTCGGTTCGCCCCGTCTATAGCTGCGGCTTCCTCTAACTCTACGGGAATTGTCTGGAAATACTGACGTAACAAGAAAATGCCAAAGCCGTTGACAGCAGTGGGTAAAATCAGCGCCCAGTATGTATTTATCAGGTGTCCCCACTTCAAAACCAAAAATATGGGAATCACCAATAACTGAAAGGGAATCACCAAAGTTGCTAAAACGACTAATAGCAGGGCTTGGCGTCCCCGAAACTTCAGCCGTGCGAGGGCGTAACCCGCTAAAGCAGAAGTGACAATCTGAAACGCCGTCACAGCGATCGCTACCAAGGTAGAATTAGCAAACGCCAGTAAAAATTTTCCCTGTTGCCATGCAGCGCGATAATTAGCTAAAGACCAGTTATTTTTGGACAAATTTTCTGGGCTGGCGGCGGTTGGTGCAAAGGAGGTGAGAAAGACCACAAACAGTGGTAGTAGAACGAGCAATGCCCCTAGCAGTAAGACTACTAGGCTCAAAAAATCGCCAGATTTCAGATTCGGGTTTGGTTTGGACATAATTTGAGCTGCAAAGCATTTGTTTGGCTAGTACTAGAGCATCGCCCCCAGCAACAGTTAATCTATAAACATAGTTACTTGTTAAGTTAAATTAAACCACAGTGATTATTACCCTCAGTTCATAGGGTAAATTGAATTCTGGTGTCAAATAATTCAGGTTTACAGGAGTAAACATACCATGCAGCAGCTAGCAGACCAATTTAAAGAATTAGATTTCCAGAGCGAAACATACAAAGATGCTTATAGCCGGATTAATGCGATCGTGATTGAAGGGGAACAAGAAGCCCATGAGAATTACATCACATTAGCCCAACTGCTGCCGGAATCTCATGATGACTTGCTTCGCCTTTCTAAGATGGAAAGCCGCCACAAAAAAGGATTTGAAGCTTGTGGGCGGAATTTGCATGTTACCCCAGATTTGCAATTTGCCAAGGAGTTTTTCTCTGGACTACACCAAAATTTTCAAACAGCGGCCGCCGAAGGCAAGGTCGTTACTTGCTTGTTGATTCAGTCTTTAATTATTGAATGTTTTGCGATCGCAGCATACGAAAATTATATCAACGTCGCCGACGATTTCGCCCGCAAAATCACTGAGGGAGTAGTAAAAGAAGAATATAGCCACCTCAACTTTGGAGAAGTTTGGTTGAAAGAACATTTTACAGAATCCAAAGCGGAACTTGAACTTGCAAACCGCCAAAACCTACCCATCGTTTGGAGAATGCTCAACGAAGTAGAGAAAGATGCCCACACAATGGCAATGGAAAAAGATGCTTTGGTAGAAGCCTTTATGATTCAGTACGGTGAAGCATTAAGTAATATCGGTTTCACAACACGCGATATTATGCGGTTGTCAGCCTATGGACTCATAGCCGCTTAAAAAAGTTAGGAGTGAGGAATGCTCAGGGAGGAATTATCAGTCGTACTCCTAACCGGAGGCGGAGCGTCTCCGGCTCCACTCCTAACTCCTAACTCCTAACTCCTCACTCTACTAAATTCCACGCGCTCAAGACAGCATAAGCTTAATAATCACTACATGTTTGGTCTAATTGGACATCTCGCTAGTTTAGAACACGCTCAAGCGGTAGCTCAAGAATTGGGATACCCAGAATATGCCGATCAAGGGCTAGACTTTTGGTGCAGCGCCCCGCCGCAAATTGTCGATAGCATTATTGTCACCAGCATAACTGGGCAAAAAATTGAAGGACGGTATGTAGAATCTTGCTTTTTGCCGGAGATGCTAGCGAGTCGTCGCATCAAAGCCGCAACACGCAAAGTCCTTAACGCTATGGCCCATGCACAGAAGCATGGTATTAACATCACAGCTTTAGGCGGATTTTCCTCAATTATTTTTGAAAACTTTAAGTTAGAGCAGTTTAGCCAAGTCCGCAACATTAAACTAGATTTTGAACGCTTCACCACAGGAAACACGCATACTGCCTACATCATTTGTAAGCAGGTGGAAGAAGCCTCGAAACAACTGGGAATTGATCTATCAAAAGCAACTGTTGCTATATGTGGGGCAACTGGGGATATTGGTAGTGCAGTTACACGCTGGCTAGATGCAAGAACAGATGTCAAAGAACTTTTGTTGATAGCCCGTGACCAAGGACGTCTTAAAGAGTTGCAAAGCGAACTGGGGCGAGGAAAAATCATGGGTTTGACAGAAGCACTGCCCCTAGCTGATGTTGTAGTTTGGGTTGCCAGTATGCCCAAAGGTGTGGAAATTGACGCTACTACTTTGAAACAACCCTGTTTGTTGATTGATGGTGGCTATCCTAAAAACTTAGCGACGAAAATTCAGCATCCTGGTGTATACGTGTTAAATGGTGGAATTGTAGAGCATTCCCTGGATATTGACTGGAAGATTATGAAAATCGTCAATATGGACGTGCCAGCCCGCCAGTTGTTTGCTTGTTTTGCCGAATCAATGCTGCTGGAATTTGAGAAGTTATACACGAACTTTTCGTGGGGACGGAATCAGATTACCGTAGACAAAATGGAGCAGATTGGTCGGGTATCAGTAAAACATGGATTTAGACCACTGCTGGTTTAGTCATTGGTCATTGGTCATTAGTCATTGGTCATTAGTCATTAGTCATTGGCAAATAACAAAGGACAAAGGACAAAGGACAACTGACAAAGGACAAAGGACAAAGGATAGATAACTTATAACTCGTAATTCATAACCCCTACGATGGCAACTACCGAGCGTAAACCGCTACTGTTAGATTTTGAAAAACCCCTAGCAGAACTCGCAACCCGAATTGATCAAATTCGGCAACTTGCAGAAGAAAATGGCGTCGATGTTTCTGGTCAAATTCGTCAACTAGAAGCACGCGCCATGCAGCTACGTGAGGAAATTTTCACTAGTCTATCCCCGTCCCAGCGATTGCAAGTCGCTCGTCATCCGCGTCGCCCCAGTACTCTCGATTACATTCAGGCTATTAGTGATGAATGGATGGAATTGCATGGCGATCGCACTGGTGGTGACGATCCGGCTTTAGTTGGTGGTGTCGGTCGTCTGAGTGGACAACCTGTGGTGATGTTGGGTCATCAAAAAGGTCGTGATACTAAAGACAATATTGCCCGTAACTTTGGAATGCCTTACCCTGGTGGCTACCGCAAAGCCATGCGCTTAATGGAACACGCCAACAAGTTTAGTATGCCGATACTAACTTTTATCGACACGCCCGGAGCTTGGTCTGGGGTAGAAGCAGAACATCAAGGTCAAGGAGAAGCGATCGCTTACAACTTGCGGGAAATGTTCTGCTTAGATGTGCCAATTATCTGCACAGTCATTGGTGAAGGTGGTTCCGGCGGCGCACTCGGTATTGGCGTAGGCGATCGCCTACTCATGTTTGAACACTCCGTTTATACCGTCGCCACCCCCGAAGCCTGCGCCGCCATTTTGTGGAAAGATGCTGCTAAGGCTCCCCAAGCCGCCGTTGCTCTGAAAATTATTTCCCACGACCTGAAAAAGTTGGGAATTATCGACCAAATACTACCTGAACCCACTGGTGGCGCTCATTCTGACCCATTAAAAGCCGCCACCACTCTCAAGCAAGTGCTGCTAGAAAATTTGGACGAACTCAATCGTTTAACCGCTCCAGAACGCCGCCAACTGCGCTATGAAAAATTCCGCAAAATTGGTGTTTTTACAGAAGTTGCCCACTAACAACACTTCATAATGATTGATTAGCAAAGCAGCAATGCTATAATTGCCTATGTGCTTAAAGATTTTTAACAATCTAGCCATAGGCATTTGCATCTCCGGCAAATCTACTCAATTTGATTGAGTGGGTTTTGTATTTTTAAGTAATTTAATTTGAGTGTACGGCGTGGTTTTCCAGGCGATGATTTGTTGTCTTCACTGGATAAAACCCACAATACGCCAACTGTTGCACTGAATTATAGCAGTTGCTTAATGCAAATCATCAGATTTTTAGATTCCTTTAATCTATCCAAACCGAGAAGTGTGAATAATTGGATGGTAATAGGCTTTGGGAATTGCCAAAAAATTGGGAGACACCATGAGTGTTGAGCAAAAACGACGCGCCCTGATTACTGGGGCAAGTAGTGGAATCGGGAAAGCAACGGCTTTAGCCTTTGCGAAGGCGGGAATAGATGTCGCCTTAGTCAGCCGGTCTGGGGATAAGTTAGAGGCGGTAAAACAAGCAGTCGAGCATACTGGGGTGAAAGCGAAAGCTTACGTTGTAGATTTAGCGCGGCTGTCACAAGTAAAAGAAAAGATCCAAGCGATCGCCCTTGACTTTGGTGATATAGACATTCTGGTAAACAGTGCGGGCCTTGCCTATACAGCTACTTTGAGCGAAACTCCCCTAGAAGACTGGCAGCAGGTAATTGACTTGAATCTTACCAGTGTGTTTCAGTGCATTGTGGGGATTTTACCTTCAATGCGCGATCGGGGCACAGGCACAATTATCAACGTCACCTCAATTGCCGCCAAGCAACCCTTTCCCGGTTGGGGAGCATACAGTGTCAGCAAAGCTGGTTTGATTGCCCTCTCTCAAACCCTGGCACAAGAAGAACGCACCCACGGCATTCGTGTCACAGCTATTTGTCCGGGCGCAGTCAATACCGAACTTTGGGACACAGAAACAGTCCATGCCGACTTAGACCGTTCCAAAATGTTAACCCCGGAAATTGTGGCTCAGTCAATTCTCTACACAGTTCTGTTACCACAACAGGCAGTTATTGATGAATTGATCCTAATGCCCAGTGCTGGCGCACTCTAATCGCAAAGTTAGGAGTTAGGAGTTAAGAGTTAGGAATTAGGAATTAGGAGTTGGGAGTTAGAGTTTTTGGTGTTGCTGAATAAAAGTATGAACATGATTTTGTTTGATATCAAAATCTTTGTTGAGACACTATATATCCTGTCTGAACATCCAGATTCATAGTGCAATTGGGCAACGCGAAATTTTTCCACTCATAACTCATAACTTATAACTCATAACTCTTAACTCATAACTCATAACTAAATTCAAACCATAACCAAGACTGAATCATGACTATCGCTAGTTCAAACGGTTCCAATTGCTCTCAATCGCCTCTGATTCCCGACTTGGCAGAAGCCATAACTCCTAGACCCGATCGCAATACTCATAACGGGCGACAAGCAGATGTGTTCCCGCCAACAGAGGAACAGATGGAGGAAATGAAGGACGCCGTGCGGACAATAATATTGGGAGTTGGCGAAGACCCCGAACGCGAAGGACTCCTCAAAACACCCAAGCGAGTGGCCGAGGCAATGCGGTTTCTTACCAGTGGCTACAACCAATCCCTTGAAGAACTAGTTAACGATGCCATCTTTGATGAAGGGCATAACGAGATGGTACTAGTTAGAGATATTAATTTCTTTAGTCTGTGCGAACATCATATGCTGCCATTTATGGGTAGAGCGCACGTTGCTTATATCCCCAACCAAAAAGTTGTGGGACTGAGTAAGCTGGCCCGCATTGTTGAGATGTATTCCCGTCGTTTGCAAGTGCAGGAGAGGTTAACCCGTCAAATTGCCGAAGCAATTCAGACCATTCTGGAACCTCAAGGCGTCGCAGTAGTGATGGAAGCTAGCCATATGTGCATGGTGATGCGGGGTGTCCAGAAACCAGGTTCTTGGACTGTCACTAGCGCAATGGTTGGTGTGTTCCAAGAGGATCATAAAACCCGCGAAGAATTTTTTAACTTGATTCGCCACCAAGCAGCATTTTTTTAAGAAATGGGGGATGAGGGGGATGAGGAGGATGAGGGGGATGAGGGGGATGAGGGGGAATAATAATTAATTATTTGTTTGCTGTCCCTTCCTCATCTCCCCCTACTCCCCACTCCCCACTCCCTACTCCCCAATTTATTAAACAACTTGGCTACTTTATCTAAATCCTTATCTCCTGGTGAACGTTCCACACCACTAGATAAATCAACGCCGCTAGGACTAACCTGACTTAAAGCTTCTACAATATTATCTGCTGTTAATCCCCCAGCTAAAAACCAAGAGCAATTGGGGTTAAATTGCTCTAGCATTCTCCAATCTAAGGTTTTACCTGTACCACCAAGTTGTTGGGGATGGTAGGCATCAAGTAGTAAAGTATCTATGTATTTAATGTAATCGATCGCTGTGTCAAGATGCTCAAGACTACGAATTCTCAGTGCTTTAATAATTTCGACATTGGGTAAAGCTTGACGTAACTGGTAGCAAAAATTTGGTAATTCATCTCCGTGTAACTGGACACCAGTCAATCCAGAATCAACAACTATCTGACTGATTTCGGGAATACTCGCGTTGGCAAAAACACCAATTGTGTCAATATTTGCCGGGAGTTCTGCCACTGCTACCCGAATTTGGGATGTAGTCACGTAGCGAGGTGATGTTGGCACACAAATAAATCCTAGTGCCGTTGCGCCCAGAGAGGCGATCGCTATAGACTGCTGTGGTTGAGTGATGCCGCAAATCTTAACGCGCATGAAAATCTGACAAATTTAAAATAATCATCACAAAAGTCTAAACTATCTAAAAAACTTTTGCGACCTTGTAATTTTATAATCTTGTAGGTCTAGATTAACTTTTCCATTTAGGAGACAAAAGCTTGATTTCCTCTATTTTACTAGCAGCTGCTGCATCTGTTCCCGCAACACCTGCGTGGAATCCCACAGTGGCAATCATCATCAGCGTCAGCAGCTTAGTAGTGGTTTTACTAAGTACTAAGATTGAAAAACCCCTAGTTGGCCCCAAGTTCCCGATCCTGCCGATTAGTATTCCAACATTCGTTGCTGCGATGGCTTTTGGTCATATTATTGGCGTTGGCATCGTTTTAGGACTGACTAACATCGGTCGTCTATAGTTTTGCGATGAGAGAGGCGTTGGTTGTAACGCCACGATCAAGACAAAACTCCTAAAAACGATTTTGGGCATTGGGAATAAATAACTTATGCCCAATGCCCAATGCCCAATGCCCAATGCCCAATGCCCAATGCCCCACTCCAGAGTTTTGCTTACAGGCATTAATTGTCTATCTTAGAAATAAGAGCATTTCCTAACTTGTCATTACCGAATTGATGCTCAGAAATATATGTTTAAGTATATACGCAATTATTGCAGTATAAAAAAATACTGGCGATATCTAGTTTTAGGACAATGTAATGGAAACAAATTGGAAAATTGGGTCTTTATTTGGAATTCCCCTGTTTTTAGACCCGTTGTGGTTTGTGATTTTAGGGTTGGCAACTCTCAACTTTGGGGTAGCTTATCAAGAATGGGGGACTGTTATAGCTTGGAGTGCTGGAATAGTTATGGCACTGCTGCTATTTGGTTCGGTGTTGTTACATGAGTTGGGTCATAGCTTGGTAGCCCGATCGCAAGGTATTAAAGTTAATTCAATTACCCTATTTCTATTTGGCGGGATTGCTGCTATTGAAGAAGAATCTAAAACTCCTTTCAAAGCCTTTCAAGTAGCGATCGCTGGCCCTCTGGTGAGTATCGGACTATTTTTGCTGCTCGAGTTGGTAACTAATGTGATACCTGATACTAGTCCCCTCAGTGTCATGGTTGGAGATTTGGCGAGAATTAACTTGGTGGTGGCTCTATTTAACCTGATTCCCGGCTTACCTCTAGATGGAGGGCAAGTGTTAAAAGCAGCACTATGGCAAATAACAGGTAATCGCTTTCAAGCTGTACACTGGGCTGCAAAGGCGGGACAAATTTTGGGTTATAGTGCGATCGCTTTCGGATTTGTTGTAGATTTTGTGACTAGAGAGTTAGTAGTTGGTTTGTGGATGGCGCTATTAGGTTGGTTTGCTGTCCGCAACGCCAACAGCTATGACAGCATGACTACATTGCAAGAAAGTCTACTCAAGGTAGTGGCGGCTGATGCGATG
This sequence comes from Nostoc sp., assembly GCF_036919575.1. Classification (GTDB taxonomy): domain Bacteria; phylum Cyanobacteriota; class Cyanobacteriia; order Cyanobacteriales; family Nostocaceae; genus Nostoc. The sequence continues at coordinate 32,950 of NZ_JBALBY010000014.1, forward strand.
ACCCGTGATTTTCGGGTAATTGATGCTGACCAGACATTGCGCTCCTTTGCCGATTTATACCTATTGGAAACCACTCCCTCACAGGTTTATTTTGCTGCTTCTGATGGACGTTATCGGGGTCTAGTTTCCATTGACGATTTCCGTTTAACCGAAAGGAGTCAATGGGAAACCCAAACTTTACACAGCATTGTGCATCCCCTGACAGAAATACCCACTGTTACTGAAGCAACATCGATAGCTGAGGTAATTAATCAGCTAGAAAATGAGCAGTTACCTCGAATTACCGTACTTTCTCCGGCTGGCGCTGTAGCTGGTGTAATTGATCGGGGAGATATTGTGCGATCGCTAGCACAAAAGTTAAATTTGCGAATAACGGATGCCGAAATTAAGCGGATCAAAGAAGAAGGTAGCTATCCGCCTGGGTTGCAATTGGGAGGAATAGCGAAATCAATTACAAATTAAACTAGAATTCAGGAGCGGAGCCGGAGACGCTCCGCCTCCGGTCAGGATTCAGAAGTCAGAATCAATGAGTGGGGGATTTAGACACACACTTCGACCCAACTCTTAGAAACGCTGCGCGTAGCTTGCTTTCCCGTAGGGGTACGACAAGCTGAGGGCAAGTGTTGCGCTATTCGTGAGAGGTTAAGATAAAGTGCCTTTTGTCAATCAGTTAAAATACTCAAAATAACCTGAATAAAAATTTTGACAGATCCCTTGCTGGTTTTAAAATGAAATTGGACTTCATCGCTGACACGTCCTAGCTTATGCAAGACTTTAGACAAGAAATAAATGCCAGAGCTTCTATAGATTTGGAACAGCGAAGGACTTGGTATTCTCCCGTTGCTGATGTTTATTACAACGCAAGAGCGAACTATCCACATAAACTAATTGATCGGTCTGTCGCTTTAGCCCAACTTGACTCAGATGCATCGATTCTTGAAGTTGGTTGTGGTCCAGGAAATGCGACGGTGGCTTTTGCTCAATTTGGTTTTTCAATGACGTGTATTGAGCCAAACCAGGATTTTTGTCGTTTGGCACAATACAACTGCGATCGATATCCAAAAGTGACAATTTGCAATACTTCATTTGAGGAGTGGGAACTAGAAGCAAAACAGTTCAATGCCGTTCTATCTGCCAATGCCTTTCACTGGATACCGCCAGAGATTAGATATACCAAGGCAGCAGAGGCAATGTGCGATAACGGTTTTCTTATCCTGTTATGGAATCTGACCCCAGAACCGAAATACGAAGTTTACCAAGTTCTAGAGGAAGTGTATCAAGCTTATGCGCCCTCCTTTGTTCGATATGAAGGTGCCCAGATTCAAGCGGAGATTTTGAGGGGGTTTGGACAAGAGATTTTAGACTCCAATTGTTTTAAAGAGTTGGTTGTCGAGCAAACTGCATGCGAAGTCACCTATAGCATTGATGACTACCTCAAGCTTTTAAGTACCTTTCGGAGACTAGAGCCACAAGCGAAAGAGTTACTATTTGCAGGATTGCGCCAGAAGCTAGAAAAATTTGGAGATAGCGTACAACTCTCGTTTCTTTCTGCTATTCATGTTGCCCGCAAAGCACCCGTGAGAGGTTAGAGAATTGCACAAATGTCTGCGAGGGTGCGAACGACACCTGCTACGATGATCATTTTTATTTAAAAATATTTGAGTATTTTAGCTGATTGACAAAATGTACTTTTTCTTAACCTCTCACAGATGATGTTCCCCTGAGCCTGCCGTACCCCTACGGGGAAGCAAGCTACGCGTAGCGTCTCGTAGAGAAGGACAAGCTCTGTTACCACCGCTCGATTGCTGCGCCACCAAATTTTGAATTTGGTGCCTCTTGTCTTAAACCCGTTTATTCAGACGCTCTCTACGAGACGCTACGCGAACACGGACACGGCTGACTGCGCTATCCGCTTTTTCGGTCAGAATACCTTTCCTGTATTCTGACGACTGACACCAATATTTCTGTTTTGTTGAACGTCATACACTCGTCATAGTTTTGCAATAGACATGTCAAAAGCTTGTGCGATATTTAATTTGGTATTTGGTTACAAAATGCTTTTTTTGGGTAAAAGGTAGGAAATCCTACCTTTTTTATTTTTTAAACCTAAGTTCGACGCTAGAAAATGTCTCAAAACATTAGACATAAGGCTTTTTGGTGAAAAACATTTCACCTCAACTCGAAATAATCGCGTAGTTTACCGCCGTAGGCATCGTCCAAAATAATCATGTAATGGAAAGTGCGTAGTTTACAGCCGTAGGCATACACATACCTGCTATATTTCCGACTAACTGTGGTCTGTGAGTATACTTATTCATAAGGCAGAAGTACGCTTGTCTGAGGACAGCTAGCTGTGTTCCCACGTTTTTCAACGTGGGACTTAGGCTGTCGATGCTTTATACCTTAGAACAGCGCGAGGTATAAATCTTGTTTTTTGAGTGGGCAATGAACCCACAAGTGAAGTTTTTTATTTCCATCCTTGCCTTCTGCCTTTATTTGTAACTACAGGTAGGAGAGGTTTCAATGGAGGGTTTACTGTTCGGGATCTTGACAGTAGCTAGTTGGGTAATATGGCCTAAATGGTATTTTTCTATCCTATCGGTCACGAAACTGGCTTCTACTCTTAAGTATCGCTTTGTTCTACTCCTAACTCCTATTATCTGTGTGGGAATCCTTTTTTTGATTTTGCGATTTTGGGCATCAAAGGATGTCCGCAATGATGCTTTCTATCTGATTTTCTACCTAGTGATGGGAACTACTTGGTTGGGAATAGCTGTAGAAGCCTTTCTATTTTGTGGCTTAAGTGTTCGTGATGATGCGATAGAAAGGCAGAACATAGCTGCTTCCTGTGGTATTAGCGGTGCTTTAATTGGTGTTACCCTCTGCTTTGCTGGTGGAAACATTGGAGATGGACCTGGCTGGTGGACTGTTGTCTATTCGGCAATGCTATCTACAGGTGCATGGTTTTTGTTATGGCTGGTTCTAGAATTTTTCACGCACATTTCTGAAGCGATCGCTATTGACAGAGACAGCGCATCCGGTTTGCGTCTGGCTGGTTTTTTAGTAGCGTCTGGGGCAATTTTGGGTTGGGCTGTTGCCGGAGAATGGGAATCTTTGGGTGCGACTACAGTTGATTTTATCAAGCATGGCTGGTCTGCGGTGATTTTAGCGATCGCGGCAATAATGGTTGAGAAAGTTTGTCAACCAACGGCAAAGCGGCCATTCCTACCCATTACCACCCACGGTTTAATTCCATTTCTCTCTTATATAGGCGGTGGCATTCTCTGTATTTTAGTTTGGGGAGGAAGAATATGAAGCCACCCTGGCAAGCAGAGATACCGATGTCCGCAACGCTGTTTGAAGAAGTAAGGCTACAGACCATTTTTGACTGCTGTAAATGGGACCCTCAAGTTGAAGACGTTGCAACTCTAGCCAACTTTCCCCTGCTTTTGAACCTGGAAACATGGCTTGAGTTGGCGCAACTGGCTGAAAAATTAGCTTCGGAAACCCTCGCTGCTGAACAAGAAATTTTACTCCAACCTCATCTGCAAAAACACTTAAATCTACCGCCAGCGATTCAGAAATTATGGCAGCATCCATCTATCCAGACATCGCCCAAAGGAGTGCGGGTAATCCGGTTTGATTTTCACTTCACCACTGAGGACTGGCGGATTTCTGAGGCCAATTCGGATGTTCCCAGTGGTTACATTGAAGCTTCTGGCTTTACTTACTTAATGGCACTACATTATTCACAAACCACCCCCTTGGGCAACCCCGCCCTAGCCCTAGCTACCGCCATTCGGGAATCTGTTGGTGAGGGCGCTCATGTTGCTCTCGCCCATGCCACTGCTTATACTGATGACCGTCAGGTGATGACTTATCTGGCGCAGCATTTCCAGCAAGTCGGCTTGCAAACTTATCTAATTAGTCCTGCCCAACTTCGGTGGGAGGGAGGGTGTCCGTTGTTACTTAACCACCATTCCCCAACATCAATTGATTTCCTGTATCGATTTTTTCCTGTGGAGTGGTTGCCCAATCTACCCAAAGCCTCTGGCTGGCAGCACCTATTTGGTTCGGTGCAAATCCCTCAGTGTAACCCTACCTCTGCCTTAATTACCCAGAGTAAGAGGTTTCCCTTAGTGTGGGATGCCCTGAAAACACAACTACCAACTTGGCGTTCCTTATTGCCAGAAACTTGTGACCCCCGGCAAGTCCGCGACCTGAAGGATGAAGCATGGGTACTCAAACCGGCTCTGGGTCGCATTGGAGAGAACATCGGTATTTTGGGAGTAACCGAAAAAAAGGATTGGCTAAAGATTCAACAAAGCGCCAAACAACATCCAGAAAAATGGGTGGCACAGCGTCGATTTGAAATAATACCTTTGTTGACCGCAGAAGGCTATTTCTATCCTTGCATTGGAGTCTACACAATTAATGGTCGTGCGGCTGGGGCTTATGGTCGCTTGGGTAGCAGACCGCTAATCGACGCAACTGCCCAGGATGTGGCTATCCTAACTCAAGCTCAAAAAGCAGTAGGGGAATAATGCAACCAAGAGAATTTTTTGCTATCTGGGCAGATAAGGAAGTAGTTTGGTCGCGTTGGGCTAAACCAGTAGTTTTTAGCCAATTGACTGAGAGTCGTGTTGCTGCTGTCGTTCCCAGAAATGAGTTCAGCATGAATACTGATTGCATTCCTACACCCGATCGCAGCACATTTGTACTGGTAAATTTACCGGGAATAGAGTCGGTTGAGTTAGGCGTTGCTTTAGCCCAACGGGGCTATCGACCCGTCCCTTTATATAATTGCTGTGAAGGTGTTAATGCAATCATTCCAATGGGAGCGATTATAGATAGCTTGGTGAGTGCAACGCCGATACTGCAACAATTGCAGCTTCCTTTACTTGCTCCGCCGGCATTTTTGATTGATGCCAACCGAATGCGGGATACTTCAAAACCTTCTCCAGGGGATTTTGATAACCGCTGGTTAGTATTTCCCCAGGATTTTCCGTCTGCCAAGTTTCTTTTATCTCAGGGTATCCAGAGGGTAGTGCTGCTACAAAGAAACAATACACCTGAGTCCGACCTCGCGCACGTCTTGTTACTCTGGCAACAACAGGGAATTCAATTACTCAGGCAGAATCCCTCGCTGTCAGGTCAACCTGTACCTTTGAGCGTCAGTCGCCCTCGTTGGTTTAGATATTTCTGGTATCGTGCCTTAACGCTGCTGTTTCTCAGACGCAACAGTGCAGGTGGCTTCGGTTCGGTGATTCCTGATGAATCTAGTACTGGCGGTGGATGAAGAGTGTTGAGTTAAAAGACCACCCACTTTAAAAGCGGGGTATGAGGCAATACGGTTCAGTTAAGGGGTATTGGTGTAGATTATTGGTCTTTCAGACGCGATGAATCGCGTCTCTACATGAGGGTTTTGTGGCTCAACTGAACTATATTCTTCCTCCCCTGCTCCCCCTGCCCCCTGCCTCTTTTCACCGGACACAATATGATCCATTCTCTCTGGCATCGGCTATTTGTAAGCGCGATCGCAGTTGAAAAAGTAACTTTCGGCGGTCGAGTGGTGTTGCTAGGCTTCGGTACTGTGGGTCAAGGACTGTTATCTCTGCTTCTGCGTCACTTTGAAATGTCGATGGCACAGGTGACTGTTGTGGACGCACAGAAACACCGGGCGCAATTTGCCCGGTTTGCTAGGTTGGGTATTTGTTACCTTCAACTTCGCCTGACTCCCGATAATCTTACCTCTACTCTCCAGCAACTCTTATCGCCTGGAGACTTGCTGATTAATCTCACTGTCGGGGTAGATAGTATCACAATTCTTGACTGGTGTCAAATTCACGATATTCTCTACGTGGATTCCAGTATTGAACCGTGGGCAGACCAATTTGAAGATATAAAAATCCCTCTTTGGAAACGAACCCATTACTTTTTTCACCAGACACTGCGCCATCTGGCTAAAACTCGCGCTTCTGCGGGAGCTACGGCAATTGTCGCCCACGGAGCTAATCCCGGCTTGGTGAGCCACTTTGTCAAAGCCGCTTTGCTAGATATTGCCAGCATTATGAAACTACCACAAATCTGGCCAACTGACCAGACAAGTTGGGCAACTATGTCCCGATCTTGTGGTGTCAAAGTTATCCAAATTTCCGAGCGAGATACACAAATTTCTTCCCGCCCCAAGCAACTGGAGGAGTTTGTCAATACCTGGAGTATCTGGGGTTTTCTCGCCGAGGCTTACTACCCAGCTGAAATTGGGTGGGGTACTCATGAAAAACACCTGCCAGAAAATGCAGCTTGCTTCGAGTTTGGTTCTGGTAATGCTATATATTTACAGCGTCCCGGCGGTGCAACTTATATTCGCTCTTGGCTACCTTTGGGCGGTGCCATCGAAGGGTTGCTGCTCTCCCACAGTGAGACAATTACAATTAGCGACTATTTTAGCCTTTGGCAAGACGGACAACTGCTTTATCGACCCACGGTAAATTTTGCTTATCATCCGACTAATGATGCGATCGCCAGCTTGCGGGAAGTTATGATGCGAGGTGGACAACCTCACGAAAAACTACGCGTCTTGAATCAAGATATTGTGACTGGTAGAGATGAACTGGGAGTTTTGTTACTTGGTCATCCTTGCAATGGTTGGTGGTATGGTTCCCAACTCAGTATCGAAGAGGCTCGCCAGATTCTTCCCGGTCATAATGCCACTACTGTACAGGTGTGTGCTGGGGTTATCGCTGCCGCAGTTTGGGCTGTCCGCCATCCGCAAGCGGGATTTCGAGAGCCAGAACAACTACCCCATAATGAAATTTTACAAATTGCCCGTCCCTATCTGGGTCGGATGGTCAGCGTACCTACTAACTGGACTCCTTTGCAAGGTCGATGTCTAGCGACAAGCCCCTACTCGTCTACACTTCTGTTTCCTGAACCCTGGCTAGATTGGAATGACCCGTGGCAATTCGATAACTTTTTAGTGCGGTGAATCGCACAAATATACGAGGGTGAATCATCATTGGATTGCTCTAGGTAGTTGAAAACACTTTTTTAGAATATTGAAGTTGAAATTTTTGATGCAAATTGAAAGTAAAACCTGGTTTCAATATGTCCGATCGCTTTGAGAAGGTCGTCGGGGAAGCGCATAGATCGCAATTGTTTTATTTAGCATCTTCCCCTCCATTTTTTATTCCTGGAGGGGATTTTATTCCTTAAGTGGTAGTTTGCGATCGCCTACGAAACTTGAGTTGCTACTACTGAGATTTACACATCATCCAGTTTCCTCTTTTGATATTCATCAATTTTATCTACTAAAACTCCTGCTCCATGTTTTATGCAGTCTTCCAGCGCCAGTATTGCCACGCCTCGATCGTTGTATTCTACCCCCGTTTTTAACAAAATTTTAAGCACTATTACTTATTGACAAATTATTTATGATCTTAATCTGTCAAGGATGCACTTAAATCAACTTGTCGGGTGGGTCAGACGAAGTTATAAATCGATTATTGAGGATTTGTGCCTCTGACAACCCGACTCTATGTGCAAGTGGCGGAGATATTAAGTATATTTACGTAATTTTTTTGAATAAATAAAGCTTATAGTGCGAATATCGTAGTTAATTTAGTATTGTCACGGAAATAAATGACGGCTGAAGAAGCGATGTCTGCGACGGGCTACGCCTACGCACTAGTCGAACAATTATTGCCACAGGGACGCTTAACAAAAGTTCAACAGATTGTCTTACGTCAATCTTGGGCAGGACAGACGTACTCAGAGATGGCTGTAGAGTCCGATTATGATGCTGGTTACATCAAAGACGTTGGTTCGGAACTATGGCGATCGCTCTCTCAAGCTTTAGGAGAAAAAGTTACCAAAAATAATCTGCACAGAGTACTGAAACGAATCGCACAGCAACAAAAGGACACAAACGCCTCCTTAAACTTTCAACCCTCCACGAATGAACTACACAAACTGGGGGGAAGCAATTGACGTTTCCCAATTCTATGGGCGTACTGCTGAATTACAAACCCTCAGCCAATGGATTGTGCGCGATGCCTGCGGCGGGCGAAGCCATCGCACTCGTGTAGTCACACTGCTAGGTATGGGTGGCATGGGCAAAACCGCCCTCTCAGTGAAGATAGCAGAACAATTGCAGGAAGAATTTGAATATGTCATTTGGCGATCGCTGCGGCACGCACCTTTTTTCCATGACAAGGTGACGGAGTGCATCAAAATCCTTTCTCATCAACAAGTTACCACATTGCCCGCTTCCCCTCATGAGCAAATTACTTGTTTAATCGAGTACCTCCGCAAATCTCGATGCTTGCTGATTCTGGATAATTTCGACACATTATTGCAGCAAGGTAAAGGGACAGGCTGTTACCGTGAGGGCTACGAACCCTACGGTGAACTCCTGTGGCGATTAGGAGAAACTAAGCATCAAAGCTGTGTCCTGCTGACCAGTCGGGAAAAACCTACCGAAGTCGCCGCCACCGAAGGTGATGGTTTGCCAGTTCGTACCCTTAGTTTATCAGGATTATAAGTCGCAGCCGGACAAACAATTCTGACACTTAAAGGGCTATCAGGCTCCGAAGACGAAACCCGCCAACTAGTTGAGTGTTACGGTGGTAATCCCCTAGCTTTGAAAATTGCCGCCACCTCCATTCGGGACTTACATGAAGGCAATATCGCCTACTTCTTTACCGAAGGCACAACCGTTCAGATCCAATACTTGGGAAATTATTAAAACTTCAAGTTTAAAGTGAGTAAAATGTAAGTACGTGATATACTACGTCTCTCACTTACCCTGGTTTTATGGCACTGCCAATTGTTGCAATTATCGGACGCCCAAATGTGGGCAAATCCACCCTGGTTAATCGACTCGCCGGGGAACAAACGGCGATTGTCCATGATGAACCGGGAGTGACACGCGATCGCACTTATCTACCAGCTTTCTGGAATGGTCGTGAATTTTTAGTGGTAGACACCGGTGGTTTAGTCTTTAATGATGATACCGAATTTTTACCACTGATTCGCCAACAGGCAATGACAGCACTTGCAGAAGCATGTGCCGCTCTTTTTGTAGTCGATGGTCAAACAGGCCCCACATCGGCAGACCAAGAAATCGCCGAATGGTTGCGCCAACAACCCGTACCTGTGCTACTAACTGTAAATAAATGTGAATCCCCAGAACAAGGCTTAATGCAAGCTGCCGAATTTTGGGGATTGGGATTGGGTGAACCTTACGCCATCTCCGCGATTCATGGCAGTGGGACAGGAGAGTTACTCGACGAGTTAATTAATCACATCCCCAATGTTGAAGACATCCCAGAAACTAATGAAATCAAAGTAGCGATCGTGGGACGCCCAAATGTGGGCAAATCGAGCTTACTCAATTCTTTTGTCGGCGAAGAGAGGGCAATTGTCAGCCCAATTTCCGGCACAACCCGCGATGCTATTGATACCGTCATTGAGCGAGACGGACAAACCTACCGCTTGATTGACACCGCCGGCATTCGCAAAAAGAAACACATAGAATACGGCACGGAATTCTTTAGTATTAACCGTGCTTTCAAAGCGATTCGCCGCGCTGATGTGGTTTTATTAGTAATAGATGCCGTAGATGGAGTCACTGAGCAAGACCAAAAATTAGCTGGGCGGATTGTCGAAGAAGGTCGAGCTTGCATTATCGTCGTTAATAAGTGGGATGCCGTCGAAAAAGACTCTTATACAATCTACGACTACGAAAAAACTCTGCAATCACGGTTACATTTTACCGAATGGGCAGAAACAATTTTTGTGAGTGCCTTGTCAGGACAACGGGTAGAAAAGATTCTAGAATTGGTGAAAACGGCGGCTGAATCACACAAACGCCGTGTCAGCACATCAGTTATTAACGAAGTCTTAACAGATGCCGTGAGTTGGCATTCACCGCCAGCATCTCGTGGTGGGCGTCAGGGCAAGATTTATTATGGTACACAAGTTAGTAGTCAACCACCAACGATCGCCCTATTTGTGAATGATTCCAAACGCTTCAACGACAACTACCGCCGCTACATTGAACGGCAATTCCGGCAACAGCTAGGATTTAAAGGCACGCCGATTATTTTACTATGGCGGAGTAAGAAAGTCCGTGATGCCGAAAGTGGTAATGTTAATAGAGCAACTCGCGTCAAATTAAGTTAGAGACGCGATTAATCGCGTCTGTACAGGAGTTATGAGTTAAAGTCAAAACTGCTAACTCCTAACTTATAACTTTAAAATAATGGATTTATTGCGATCGCTGCCACTTGGTCTTTATTTAGAACAACCCCAAACTTGGCTACATAAAATCGATCCGCGAGTCAAGTTCGCTTGGTTGATGAGCTTTTTAACAAGCTATATTTTAGCTAACAACTTTTGGCGGGTGCTGCTGGTAGTATTGTTAATTATTGCCACCTTGATTGCGAGAATTCCCCGACGAGTATGGCGGCAGCAAATGGGCTGGCTATTAATCTTATCATTTTTTGTCTTAGCGATCGCAGCCATCAGTCCTGATGGAATGGGTATAGATTATCAGTCACGCCTGCCAGCTAATGAACAAATATTAACCCAGCCATCAAACTCCAATAATCTTGTTCAAGAGCAAGTAGTTGAGAAAAAAAAATACAGCTACGTGTTATTTCACAAAGGGCCAGTCAAAGTGACTCGCTACTCCTTGAGTTTGGCAGTACGCTTGAGTACACTTATATTTACCGTGATTTACAGCACCAACCTGTATCTGCTGACAACCGCACCAGAAGAAATCACATCTGGCATAGAAAGCTTAATGCAACCCCTACGACGCTTCAAGTTGCCTGTGACGGAAATTACTTTAACTTTAACCTTGTCCTTGCGCTTTATTCCCCTGGTTTTAGAAGAAGTGCAAAATTTATTTCGCTCCGTGATGACAAGGGCAATTAATTGGAAAAAGCTAGGATTAAAAGGAGCATTCAAGGTTTGGATGACAGTCGCAGAGAGACTGTTAGAAAATCTGCTATTACGAGCCGATCAAATGGCGAATGCAATGATGGTGCGGGGTTTTACCAGTCCCAATGAGCATCGAGTGCAATGGCACGACTTACGATTAAAAGGGCGTGACTGGCTTGCGATCGCAACTTTAATCTTATTCTGGGGAATACGGCTAGCTATAGGAACTCAGGTCTAATTTTGCACCGAGAAAAGTAAGTATTTTTGTGTTTTGAGTTGATCTAAAAAGCAGTGGTTAAATGTCATGTTAAACCACTGCTTTTTATTATAATATAGCGGTTCTCGAATGGAAGCAATACACTTTGACCTCTCTCCAAACCTCTCTTTTAAAAGGAGAGAGGCTTTGAATCTTACTGCCCAACGCTAGTAGGGAAGGGGCTGTTCTTGTTAGGTCTTTATTGCACTCAACTGGAGAAGCGCTATAGATAAATAGCCCTACCCGAAGTTGATCAGAAATTTGGGTTTAAAACCCCGTCCTTGTAGGACGGCTTTAAGTTTTGTGGCGGGGTCTGTCTTGAGAAATCGCTCCACTTGGGGCTTTGCCCAAGACCGCGTTTCTCGCACTTCTCCCCGTTACAAAACTGTACCCAACTCTTAGAGACGCTGCGCGAACGGCGTAGCTCAGGGCATCGCTTCCGACTTCCGACTTCCGACTTCCGACTTCTTTAAAGTCATTTCACCTTATGAGCTTGGTTGCTGATCGGGAAACATACACTTATCAGAGTCACAACCACTAGGGCCAGCCTCTGCCATTTCGCCGGAATCGTAGCGGCTTAAGACTGCACAGAAATCATCTGTTTTGCGCCGTGCTTTCACCTCTTGATTTAAGCGATCGTAGGTTGGTTTGTCTATTGGTTCAAATGGCAAACGTGGGAATGATTGCAGATCGTCAAAACGGGCTAAAAGAGCGGCTGAAATATATCCCTGATCATTCTGGATAGTTTCGTAGATACGCTGTCCTAAAGGTTCGATTTCATCAGAGCGAAGTTCCAAAGTAGCTGATGTGTTGTGAGTCACATACCAACGTTGAACCTGGAGGACAAAATCAAATTGGGCTAAAACTGAAAACTTAGAAACATCGATTTCATCGGCACCTGGTAAATCAGCCCAAGATACAGAAACAGGGATTTCTACTAACCATTCACTTACTCGTGAATCAAAGGGATCGTTGAGCAAATTGCCCTGTTCATCTTTGTCTGATTGAGAAGGAATGACGTTGTAACCATAGTCAATACAAGCTAAAGCTACTGGGTCATTTTTGCCGAAGGTGATGCGGCGAATAAATCTTTGGGCTTTCGGGGGATGCCATCCTGAACTAGCATTAGTTAATAAAGCCTTGGTGCCACTGGGTTGAACTGTGGTACAGCGATTTGGACGTTTGAGATTGTGGCGATCGCAATAATCCCAAACCACCCGATGTACAATATCTTTCCAGGAACTTAGATATTTTTCTTCCTCACGCTTGAAAGCTAATCCTTGTGGAGTTGCAGGTCTTCCTGCTTCCCACCAGCGCAGCCAATCAACACCAAAAGCATGGACAAAGAAATCAAATAAACCTGTAAAAGAAACTCCCACAATTGGGTCTAATTCACGGCTGTATTGATAGCGTGGTTCTAAGAATTTGTGATTTAAAAGTGCTGCTACAGATAGCGCCCCAGCAGTGAAAGCCTCCTCTTGTTCTTTGTAGTTACGTGGGTCGATTTGATTAAGGTGAACCTCTGACAAATTGCAGTGAAAATTACTACCGATGATTTCCAAATTTGTTACCCTAGAGGCTTTTTATCCCCTAGTTCTACTGCTTGATTATTTGCAGTAGCTCCGCGTACATTTTGCAAATGTGACTTCAGATAATAAAAGTGTTTTTCACATCCGCCCCCGCACTCTTGGAGAGATTATATTCTAGACAACAATTTTGGATGTAATCTAGTTTCACTCTCTACGCTGTACGGTGTCAAAGACTTTTTAATTCCTTTGATTACCACGGGATTAGCATCTCAGCTTTCCCCGTTTTTGCGAGGTTTTTAACGTGAGGCAAAATCAATTACCACACGGATTAAGCCCATATCGAGCCAAACGATGTTCTAGCTCATTAGCATCAAGCTGGGGATAGCGTTCCTGTAACCATTGTTTTGCTGTTCCCTGTTCATAAGCTTTCAAAAAATCAATTTTTAAGTTAGCAGTTGGCAGCAAATCAATATTTGATCGCGCCACAGCTTCACCAGCCCATTGAATTGCACCCTCGCCACTATAATATTGTTTGCGGACGGCATCAATACATTCTTCTAAAGTTGGCTTCCGGTGAAAAACTCTGGTATGATTTGCCATTCTTAGAGCATCGCGCTCTGGATCAATTCGCCAGTTGCCATTTGCATCCTGCTGCCATAAATTATCTTTGGCGGTGACTGCTAGGCGATCGCCAGAATCAAACTGACGCATCCCCGCACTTCTTCGGATATTGCCTGCAACAATTGTTACAGCACCTTGATCGATTAACAAACAGCATTCAACTGAATTTAATTGTCGTCCTACAGCTTTATTCAGGATGGAGGCACAACGCTGATAAAGTCCGGGTAATTTAACCGGATTAGCAACTCCTCCAAAGCCGTTAAGAGTTTCTCCGGCTTTGCGGACATCGCTGATATCAACTAATACTTCAACTTCTGTTGAAAATTGTTCATCAGTGGAGAGTTCCAACAGGGCTTGATATGATTCAACCCAACCTTCACGGCTATCTCCAACGTGAATAGTGACGCTGTTGCCTTCTATATGAGTTTCAGTATATTCACGCCGATCTTGTTGAGGAGTGCTGCCAATGTCACCTTGTACAGTGACATTCAGTTGATTACGGATGGGGGGCAACTGGTTAATAAATTGTGGTTCTAGGACGGCTCCAGTGCCACAGCCCATCATTGCCAAATCCATCATTAATCCGAAGGCACTCCAGTCTTCTAAATTGGTGGAGGTGCAATTATAAGCGCCGGAAAAGTTCTTTGGTTTGCTTATCCAGTCTGTACCACCAACCCATAGCCAGCGTCCACTGGGCATAGCTTTCAAGTTGCGCTGCATCCGATCGAGTATAGCAGCTTCTTGTTGAGTTAGCTTCCCCAGCTTGATTAAGCCGAGTAGAGTGCGATCGCACACCTCATCCCATGTTTCCCTTAGTCCCGCCTTTGTACGGCGGCTATAGGTTCTAAAAAATACGGGATTAGCAGCCGGTGCAGTTTCGGGAAACTTTGCACTCTGGCGTTTTCTTTCAAGTTCTCGAACCATATATTAGGTGTCTTGCGTTCTGGTTGCGTGCGGACAGATTATGACTATACGCCAAGTAGTTTTAGTATTAAAGATTGTCAAATTGTCCACTTTACGCTAGAGATAGGCCGTAATATTTGCAACAAAAATTTATGATGTATAATGTCCCTCACCCTTGGATAGAATCTCAATATAGAGTCTTAATAAGCACCCTGTCCTAACAAACATCCCTCTCCTTACCAAGGAGAGGGACAGGTTTTGCGTAGCAGAACCAGGGTGAGGTTTCTTTGGCCTTGGTGTACACGGTAGTCTAAAAGGGGAGAAGTCAGAAAAACTTAGCGATCGCATTATGATCAAATTATTCAGAGAATCGGTAAATCGATCATGTTAGAGTACGATCCATTAGCTTGCTTGCCCTCTTCTGAGGAGCTGCCAGACTCTGACGATACTCCTGTGGATAATGAATTACAAGATTTGATTCCCGGTTTACTCAAAGCTATATTGGCTATGGCTTGGGCAGAACGGATGGATTGGTTTTTTGGCGTTGATATGGGTATTTATTATCACCCAGATTTCCCAGCGATCGTACCAGATGGGTTTTTGAGTCTGGGCGTTGAGCGATTTTATGACGAAAACCTCCGCCCCAGTTATGTGCTTTGGGAAGAGAGGAGAGTCCCAATATTGGCGCTGGAAGTGGTATCTAGAAAATATCGCGGTGAATACTCGACTAAGAAGCAAGAGTATGCAAAGCTAGGGATTTTATATTATGTAATCTACAACCCGACTCGTCGCCGCAAAGCCCGATTAGAAGTTTACAAATTAGTTAATAATCTCTATCAATTACAAGATGGAAATCCCGTTTTGCTACCAGAGATTGGTTTAGGAATTGGTATGGAACGGGGAACTTATTTAGGCATTCCGCGCGAGTGGTTATATTGGTATAATCAGCAAGGGGAAAGGCTTTTAACACCAGAAGAACAGGTAAAACAAGCCCAACAACGCGCCCAATTATTAGCAGAAAGATTGCGATCGCTCGGTGTAGATCCTGATTCTGTTTGAATTCCTCTAAGAAAACAGATGTCGCTTTTTAAACATCCTCTCAGCAATCAAATCAGAGAATCAGCTATTTCTTGAAGTTTCATCTCTAATTTATTATCATCTGCTTCTTGTCTCCACAGACCAAAGAGTTTTAAAGCTTTGAAAAAAGGTGATTTTACATCTTGGCAATAAGCTTCATAAGCTTGATTAATTATTTGTTCAGAATCATTACTTAACTTCTTAATGTTTCCTAAAAACCGTTTGAGGGAATCCTCATTATATCCTAATAAATAATCACGTACTTCTTGCTGATTTACACCTAATAAGTTATGTAACAATTGGTTGCGAAGGTCATCTTCATCTCTCTTATATTTACAAGACCATTCCAAAAGTCCCCATGCTTTAAAATCCTGTCTGAGTTCACATAGCCATTGTAACTGTGTGCTATTATTTAATTTAAAAGTCTTAGATTTATCATTCTGGTATTCTTCCCAGAATTTAGAATTAAAATCACCGATAATAGAATTAGGAAATTTTAATTGATTTAAAATTTCCAATGGGTTTTGCAGATTGAGTAAGTTTTTGATAGTGTTTTGAGATTTAATAAATAAACCATACTTCTTCCAGCCTACGATATTTGACAATTCTATAGGATAATCATTAATCTTTTTGGTTTGGGAAATAATAGCAGCTTTTAAAAATGTCTCTTGAGTAGCATTTAAGATAGCTACTCCCTGAATATAATTTTCTTGTTTAAAAAAGATTTCAACTAAATCAAGAGCAGTAACTATTCTATCAATAGACGCTTTAACTTCAAACTCTTGACCTGAGACGAGAGAATTATTGATATTAAATAAATCAACTATCTTATTTATTTTTTCTATTGTTTGTTGATTAGCTATTCCTGTCAATATTTCCTTAGCCGCAGCCGGTAATCCTTTAATGATTAGCTGCTTTGCTTTTTGAATCTGCATACCACGCCAATAGTTAGAACTGTCGATAGCTTCAGATATTGATTGCTGATCATAATTTTCATCAAAATATTCATTACTCACTAAAAACTTAACATTTTTAAATCTACCTAAGCTAATAAATTGCACAGCCGAAGATATCGCAGGTGTTCCGGCTTGATGGCTGACATATACTGTTTTTAGGGGATTATCGTCTAACTTACATAATGTTTCTTCTACTAGCGAAAGGGTTTCATTCCAATTATCTATACCTTTACCTATTTTTGTTGGTGTTAAATATAAGAATTCCGGCTGATAGTCAAACTTATCTTTAAAATACCACTCTAATAAAGGTTTAAGTGTACAAGTATCTTGCCAATAGGGGCATTGTTCATAAATTATTTTCTCTTGATTGAATATTTGAGATTGGTCTGTGAGTAGAATTATAATTCTTTCTAGCTTGATGTTATTATCTATAAAATATTGGTGATAAGTGTTCAGGATTTGAAATTTTAAATCAGACTCATAATAATCAGGTTTGTTGGCATATACTAAACCTAAAACTCTAGCAGCTATAGTATGACCAGCATTTCTATCTTTGGAGTCTAATGGCAGTGGTGAAGCAAATTGTGTGCATTCCAAATCATATCTGACTTCACCATATAAATTGATCCAATTTCTACCATGTTTGAGAATAACATCACTATTACCTGTTGTCAAAATCCAAATACTCATATTTATTCTCCCCAAAGTTTGCTAAAATCGCTAGTTGGTAAGAAAGTCAAAAATTCTTGTGTTCTCTCATCTTTTTTATCAGGGAAAATCGTTAGTAACTCTACATATTTTCTTCCTTGACGTATCATTTCACCGTCTCTTATTTTGTAGTGCGGGTACATTCGATGCCAAATTCTACCAATTTGACCCATCCTACCTGTGAGACTTGAACCTTTAATTGATTGGCTTCCTTGGTAATTACCGTGAAACCATCTCACAGCTAAACTATCAGCTTCGTCTTCTGCAAAGCGTCCCCAAACTTGCACTTTTTGAGGATGGAATGTTTCACGCCAGGAACTTACTTGATTAGTTGGTGTTTTACCTTTTAATTGCAGCCAGTTTTTTACGGTTTGTTTGATATCATTCAGGATATTCGTAATATGGTTAATGTTATTTACTGGAAAGTAGTATTTATTTGATTGCTTAGGGAATTCCCAATGAGAACCTATCATTGGTTTACCATTTAAATACTCTGGAAAAAAGATCCGGTGGTCAACGCGTCGCCAAGATTTGCCAAAACCACCAAGCAGCATAGAAAATTTTAAAATTTTTGTTGCTAAGTTCTTTAATTCTTTTTTGTATTATGCTGAGGATGCACCCATACAGAGAATATTTAGAGTTCCCGCGTTTAATTCATAAGTAGGCATACTTACATTGTTATACCGATATTCACCCATCTCTAAATTAATGGCATTAAAAGCAATTCCTAACTGTCCGACAACAGCACCATTTTTACCAGCAAAACCTCCCCATAATTCTCTGGTTAATTCTTCGGCTGTATTTTCATCTGTGATACTGCTAAATAACCGCAGGGTATGACCACGTAAAGCAGCTTTAAAAATATTGGGTCGAAATTCACCTGTTTCATCAATTAATTTTGACGCTAGTCCTTGTCCACGCAGGTTAACAGTTACTAATTTGGTTTCTGGATGATTTATGGGTTGACCGTAACCAGCACTAACTCTAGAACCAATGCCTCTTTGTATCGCTTTATCCCAAATGTTCCAGATAGTTTCCCATTCATCGGCTGCTAGTGTTTCAGTGCTAGAAATGCCAAATACTAAGGTGGGTTGATATAGAGATATCTGAATAAAAGCTGCGTGACTATTATTATTTTTAATTTGCCAATCTTGTTGAGGATGAACTACATCAATTAATGGTTGTTCACTCCACGTTGCATCTTTGGGATAAGCACCATGAAAGCGGAGTTTTCCCGGTTGGGTATCGTTACTATTTAGTTTTCCACCGCAATATCTTTCGCCTTGTTCTGAGGTACAAGCGCGTAAAAAAGCACCTTTCATACTTGCGCCTGGATAAAATGGAAATCCTTTGGCGGCGATGACTGGCCGAATTATATCTTCGTCTTGTCCGCTATTAGAAATAAACCGCCAAGTAATTTTATATTCTTTTGTTTTAATCTTGCTGCTAAATATGTAATCATCTATTGCAGAACCCTCTACCCATTCATCAACCCATCTCTCAGACTGTTCGGGATTTCGGATATATTGAATTTGTCCACGTCCTGAAACTTGCGCTTGAAACATTAACGGGACTTCGTTACTATTAATCATCTGCAACTCCTGATTTTTTGTAGCGTTGAGTCCACCAAACTAAGCTGTCACAGAATTGAGTCAGAACGGCTAAACAAATTCTTTGGTCTTCAATGGGAAGTTCCCATAATTTAGCAGCGAATTGTTGAATTTGTGGGGTGTTATTAGTGCTAACATCCTCTTGAGGAAGCTTAATTCCCGCCAGTTGCATAATTTTGACGAAGCTTTTCCAGGTATCGCGCCAATATTCGCCTTTAGTTTTTTCTTTGTCTAAAAGTCGTAATTGTTCTCCCCAAAATCTCTCTAAGCCGTAAGCTACAGTTATTCGCATTTTGTGAGATTGACCAATTACACCTTTTTGGTCGCGGTGTTTCAGGACTAAGCGTTGCGCTTCTTGGTCTAAGTCGTAAGATTTCCAAGTCATGTATTTACTACCCCATTGAAAGTTAAGTTACAGTGACCAAAGCCAATAGATTCTAAACCACCAAGATAAGTAGGTGGGTGGGAAAATTTATAAGTATGTCATTGCGAGTGAAACGGAGTGTAACGAAGCAATCACAAGGACTTTGGCGGTTTTACATTTTGTTACATAGTTAGGTTAATTTGTGCCTACCTACTTAAATATCTGTGCTTTGAGTTCCTTTTAATGGTTCCCATTGTTTTCCTGATTTATCATCTTTCATCGCAATGGGGAAAACTAAAATAGTTCCTTCGGGTAAGGCTTCGGTGTTAAAGAAGCCACCAGCATCGACTACTTTTTGGTCTGGTTTTAATCGGACGCGACTTTGACGATATAATGCCATGTCATGAATCATCGAAATATCACTATCGTCTACTATCACTGCTGGTTTTTCCTTTGCTGATGGAAACCAAGGGGATAAGTCTACTGTTTTGGTGATGGTCAAAAATCCTAAGTTGAAAAATAAGGTTTTTTTACCTAAAGATTGTTTTCCTTTTAAATTTTTTGAACCTGTATAAGGGTCGGGTATATCTATTTCTTTGAGAGATTTACCATCATATTTGACACTATCGCCGACTATTCTTTGGTAGCGTTGGAGTAATCGCGGACTACTTACCCAAACAATGGGTTGACCGGGACAAAAGACTGGTAGCCAGAGAATGGAAGCATATTCAAATTTAATGATAGACTCGTTATTAAATTCTGATTTTTCTGAGCCTGCTTCATTGCCATACCAATAATTTGCTGTCTCTTCTCCATCTATCAGGCGCATTTCTGAACGCAAGCGACCACGTATTGAACTACCAGGAAGGATGCCTGTTTGGGTAAATTGGTCACGAAATATTAAGTTTAAATTACCGCTTTCTTCTCCGGCTGTTGCACCTACATGCAAAGGTGCTAATGTCTCAATTATGCCATAGGCTTTTTTGTACATTTTAGGCAACTCCTTTAATATCTATTGGTAAACATAGACCGCATCCTAGACGTTTCAGGCTGTAACCTTCTTTGGGAAACCAAGCTTCGTCCCATTCCCACCATGTTTTATTTAAAGGTTCTGCAAGCACATACACACTACCTGATGGAACTGCATAACGTCCTCTTCCTAAATTTCCTTTGGCGCGGTAACGGTAAGCTACTGGTTTATCAGTTAGCATCTCTATTGTTTCGGGAAAGCTTTCATGTTGGGGATGACGATGAGAGAAACGATTGGAACCCCAAATACCTGGGGTAACTAACGCAAAGCTGCGTTTAATTGGCTGGTTCATGAGGTTTAAAAATTTCTTATTTTTTATTTCCTCAGACTCGATTTCTACAAGATGATTTTCACCACCAAAACGATACCAGCCGTTTTCGATGGGATATGTTGATAGATAAACTAAACAGGTATCTTCTGACATCTGAACGGAGTTTTCTAGAAATAGTCCGTCGGAGTCTTCAACACAGCGTTCTGAGTGTTTAATTTTGGGATGAAGAAAAGAAACGTATTTCCAAGGAATCTCTGCAACGGATTTATATTTATCAATTCTGATTGCTTTGGCGGAAGTTACCCAAGAATCTATAGTTTGCCAACGATAATCTGGTTCTAGCTTCTCACTCTTATTTTCTAACTCCCATTTGCTATCCTTTAATTGCCATTCGTCAACTGCTTTTTTGGCTATTATTTTATTCCAAGGAATGGGAATATAGAAGTTTTGCTTAGATTCGAGTTTCGCCCAAAATGGCCCGGCGACAAATAGATTAGCATTCAATTCATTTTGAGGAAACTTTTCGGTGGTTTTGTTTATACTAAATATTAAACCTGATAGAGTGGCGGCTTCTGGGGGGAATTTGGCACCAGAACGACCAACTAAATTTTCTGGTGAAAGAAATGCGCCTGCACTCCCATACATCAGTCCCAAGGGTTTAATAGTGATTAGGTATTTGAACATAAATGCCAGCCTACTTTAATTAAGTTGCTAATCCAGTCAATTGTAGTTTTTGCTCTATCAAAACTCTCATCTTCTTCGCTAAAGCCGACAATATGTTTAGCACTTTCATAATTTAGAAATTGTTTACCTTCGCCGGGAAAGTAAATATCAAAGAATTCAATAATGAATTTTTCTGTAAATGTATTTTTGTCAATATTAAAAGCCCGGCGGGATTCTAATTGAGCTAAATCTTGATAAACATGACTCCAATTTGATTCATGTTCTCGGTCTTGATATTTGGTTAATATATCTAAATAATCCCAAGGACAAGTCCACTGCACATATTGTCCGCTATTAAAGACGATTCTAATGGTGACTCGTCCACGTCCTGATGATTTGGCTAGCTTTT
Source organism: Nostoc sp. (assembly GCF_036919575.1). Taxonomy (GTDB): domain Bacteria; phylum Cyanobacteriota; class Cyanobacteriia; order Cyanobacteriales; family Nostocaceae; genus Nostoc. The sequence continues at coordinate 54,294 of NZ_JBALBY010000014.1, forward strand.
CGGCTTCCCGACAATGTTGTAAAATATCCCTTTGGGGAACGCTTGAACCTGCCCAAACAAATCCCACGCTTAACCCTATTTGCTGTTTATGCTTTTGCCATTCTTCGGGAAGTTTGCTTAACCATGCAAATGCTTGCTTGGCTGTAATCGCCTCTTGGTCTTTTTCTCGATAAATTACGCCTAAAAAGTCGTCTCCTCCTGCATATACTACTCGACCGATTTCTTTTGGGAAGTCTCTGTTAAATTCTTTCCCCCAGTGACGCATCGCTTGACTAAATTTTTTAATTTCATCATCTCCATTTTCTTTTTTTGCCAGTTCTTTCAGGTGTTTCCCGACTTCATCCCCATCACCCATAAACCAACCTGTCCAGCGTCCTTTCCCTGAGTCATTTTTGGCTTCGGAACTTCGATAAATTTCGCTGAAGCTTTCTAGTTTAGACATCTCTAAGTTGTGAGCAATTTCTGGTAGTGTGACTAAACGTTTCACTAATTCGGGAATACTTAATTTCTCATTGAGGGCGAAAAATTTACCTTCTGGTTCTGCTTCTTGGGGACGATTTTCTAAAACACACGCGAGGCTGTGATAGAAGGTTTTTATCTCATTTTTTTCTTTTGTCCACTGGCGATTTTGAGGATTTCTATCTTCTGCACCCAATCCCGGAAATGCGATCGCATCTGTTCCTGTTAAACTAGAACTCTCACCAATCCAGTTGACAGCAGTCCACCCACGAGAAAGTTTCCGCGTTTCTAAGTTATCCATCGCTTGTTGAATGCTGTCCCCTTCTCCCCAAAAGAATTCCCACGTATGGTTTCCCCAGTTCGTCCACTCTCTTTCCCAGTGGTATTTATAGTCTGGTAATTTCGCCTCTATCCAAGTTCGACATTCCTGCAATATTCCCTTCCACGCAGATAACAGTGTTTCTTGGATTTGTGTTGGTGAAAATTCTCCCTTGAGAAGGATACGATTTGGCATCCCTTTGTGGACGTTGGCGAGGGCTGGGGAAATTACCTCTGTGGTTTTTTCAGCTTCCAATACTAGCTGCTGGCTGAGATAAGACAGGATTAATGACGCACCATATAAATCTCGGAGTTTACGGGATTTCTCGATAAATCCCTGTACAGGTGCAAAGGTGATAGCAGTATATGTTGTCACTGTCACTAGATTACCTAAATGTACTCGTTTTTCTAGGCGTATACCAAAATATAGCTTTACATCAGTATTTATGTTGGTATAAAATTTTTAATTTTTACAATTCGTAATGTCTCATGAAGGCAGATTTTGTCATGTCATACCAAGAGTTACCTAGATATATCCCATAGATTTATGAGATTGGTTGGAAGTTATATATGTAACACTTGGCTGGTTAAGGTTGTATTTATATTTTGTCTGAATAATTACAAATGTAAATCGCTATTTATGCGAATGAGGAAATTTATCGGCAGTTCGAGTTTGCGGAATACTGCCCACAAAAAACCGCAGGTAGAAGTCTGCGGTTTCTGTTAATTCCACTTCTCCGAAGAGAAGCGACTGGTAGCCATTCTTCAGCTATTATTTATGTTCCGAAGTTTCCATTAATTCCACTTCTCCGAAGAGAAGCGACAACACGCGATCGCTGCTAGTGGTTCTGTAGCTGCTGACATTTTCCCGTTTCCATTAATTCCACTTCTCCGAAGAGAAGCGACTGGGAAATCAATAAGGGAATAAAAAGCCCTTATGCGTTTCCATTAATTCCACTTCTCCGAAGAGAAGCGACTATTCTATCGGCGATCGGCATTCCCACGTGGGGAGGCTTGTTTCCATTAATTCCACTTCTCCGAAGAAAAGCGACGATGTAGCGTTGAACGGCAGTGTTTGGAGTGATGTGTTTCCATTAATTCCACTTCTCCGAAGAAAAGCGACAGAGAAGCAACTTAACATCATCATTGGTGAGAAACGTGCTGAGTTTCCATTAATTCCACTTCTCCGAAGAAAAGGGACTAGAAGCCCTTTAAGCTTCCAGGGAGAAGGCTATAAAGGTTTCCATTAATTCCACTTCTCCGAAGAAAAGCGACGTTGGATCGACGTAATTCCCGGATACGTAGAAATCTACGTGTTTCCATTAATTCCACTTCTCCGAAGAAAAGCGACACCCCTCTTATTTAAACCCTTACGCAGCCAGATGTCCAGACGCCATTTGCGAGGGGGTATATACCTACAGCAAAATTCAACCATATTACATACACACAAAAACCCTGAAACCCTTAGACAGCAGGACATCGAGGGGGTCAACGAGATAATAGGCATTTCCAGCTTTTGCCGACCCCCTCGCAGAACATAATTTGGCGATCGCATTTGTGATTTCGGGGAACCCATTTGTGATTTCGGGGAACCCATTTATGATTTCGGGGAACCCATTTATGATTTCGGGGAACCCATTTATGATTTCGGGGAACCCATTTATGATTTTGGGGAACCCATTTATGATTTCGGGGAACCCATTTATGATTTTGGGGAACCCATTTATGATTTCGGGGAACCCATTTGTGATTTCGGCGAACCCATTTATGATTTCGGCGAACCCATTTATGATTTCGGCGAACCCATTTGTGATTTCGGCGAACCCATTTGTGATTTGGGCGATCGCATTTGTGATTTCGGGGAACCCATTTGTGATTTCGGGGAACGCATTGCTGATTAACCAGGGTTTTACCCCACCCTAACCCTCCCCTTGTAAAGGGGAGGGAACTAGATTCTGTTTCCCCCCTTTATAAGGGGGGATTAAGGGGGGTAATTTGACTTGTGTATACACGGCCTGCGGGGTGGGGTTCTTTTTTTATGGGTAAGCTACCGGACATGATATCACTGGTGATGAAACTATACCTTTTGCCTCTAACGCAGCCGCAACCCGTAAAATTAACGCTTCATTATATGGTGCTGCGATCAATTGTACACCTAAAGGTAAGGCATTTTGACGCTGAATTGGTACTGATAAAACGGGTAAACCGATGAAAGATAATGGTTGAGTAAATAGCCCTAAATGAGGACGGACAAGTATTTCTTCGCCATCCAAAATCATCGTTTGTTGACCAATTAGCGGTGCGGAAATTGGTGTTGTTGGGGCAAGAATTACATCGACATTTTGAAAAATTTCCCGAATGCGATCGCGGTACCATCTTCTAAACCGTTGTGCTTGGAGATACCAGCTACTTGGAATTAACGCCCCAGCCAAAAAGCGATCGCGTGTCGCTGTGTCAAAATCTTGAGGATGCGATCGCAGTTTTCCCAAATGCAGATTTGCACCCTCGCTAGCTGTAATCACAAAAGCTGCTGCACGGGCGCGGTGTGCTTCTGGTATGGTTATATATTCAGTGACTTCTATTGCATCAGCTACTTTTTGGACTGCTGCTAAAGCTTCCAGTTCTGCGCCTTTAGTGAAATAATCAGCTGCGATCGCAATTCTAATATCAGAAATATCTTGTTTGAGTTGTGATAAAACCAATTCAGGCGGACGCTTTGTACAAATTGGATCGCGATCGTCTTCTCCTTGAAGCACATCAAACACTGTGGCAATATCCTGCACCGAACGCGCAAAAGATCCAATGTGGTCAAAACTGCTAGACAATAAAGCTACCCCAGCACGAGATAAGCGTCCATAAGTTGGCTTGAAACCAAAAACACCACACAACGCCGCCGGAACGCGAATTGAACCATTAGTATCAGAACCCAGCGTCAGGGGTACTAACCCAGCAGCAACAGCCGCCGCCGAACCACCCGATGAACCACCAGCAACTCGTTGTAAATCATGGGGGTTGTGAGTCGCACCGTAATGGGAGTTTTCCGTCACAAACCCATAAGCGTACTCATCCATATTCAAAGCGCCAAGTAGCACAGCACCCGCTTGTTTCAGCTTTGCTACTGCTGTTGCATCTTGGCTAGCAGCTGGATTTTCTGCATTAATTTTCGATCCCGCCAGAGTCGTTAAACCAGCGATATCGAAGAGATTTTTCACTGCAAAAGGCACACCAGCCAGCATTCCAGGAATATTACCTTGGGCAATTTCGGTGTCAATACGTGCTGCATCTGTTAAAGCTGTTTCAGCAGTCACAGCCGTAAAACAGTTGAGTTGATTATCCCACGCGGCGATTCGGGCGATCGCAGCCTGAGTAACTTCCACCGCGCTAACTTTACCTTCACGCACAGCAGTTGATATTGTTATGGCATCGGCTGAATCAAAATTCATGCTGGAATATTAGGAGATAGCGCGTTTAGCTTTTTGAGTAATAGCAGTCTGCATAGTTTTTGCTAATTGTAGCAAAACAGCTGTAAAACCTAAATCTAAAATACAAGATAATAAAAACCAAAAGGGCAGAAATTTATCTTGAGGATTTTTAGCAGCTTCTTTAAAAGCGATACGATTCACAAAGTTTGACCCCATCATAAAAATATATAGCGGATTTATTAACGATCGCACTTGTTCACTCAAAGGTGTGAAATCATCACCTTCCACTTTAAATCGATCAGCAAAAGTAGACAAAGTGTTAGCTATTCCCCAAAGACTATATATAGGAATTAGAAATCGTGCGATCGCACCTCCTGGCGTAATCGGATATTCCTTGAAGAGATTCCTTAAATCGGCATGGAGACGATATAGCCAAATCAAAAAAACAATGAGTAAAGTTAAATTGAACAGTGACGTAACTATTGATATCAGTGTATCAAGAGAAGCAAGTAGCTGATAAAGTGGCTGTGCTATGACTTGCAATAAAGATAATAGCGTAGAAGCAATACCAAATCCTAACAGCACCCAAAGCAACCGCACCAACAATCTACCGACACCCGCAGACTTCAATGAACTAGCAGCATTGAAATTATTCATCTGATTTTCCAAGGTATAGTCGGCTAACATCTTAGTATTGTTAGTTATATTTAAAACCCAGTAAAATTACTTAAGAATCGACAGAGCTATTCTTGAAGCGATTATGGTTCAAAAACTGGTGCAACTTCAATATCCTCTGGTAGGGGAAACTCATTAACAAGATTAGCGATCGCTCTAATTCTCTCAAAATTTGCCACCACACCATCACGATACTCATTTCTTAACTCCAAATCCAACAACAACGCCATTTGATCAACATACTCACCCACATCAAACCCTTCTCTTCTCATCTCTCTGCGCCCTCTGCGTCTCTGCGGTTCGTTATTCTAAACTTATAACGCGGCGTGAGATACAAGAACCCCACCCCCAACCCCCTCCCCGCAAGCGAGGAGGGGGCTATGATGTACTTTATGTGATTGGGAAACGCTATATAACTTCTTAAATGCAATTAATCTTATACAGTAAACCCGGCTGTCATTTATGTGAAGGCTTGCAAGAAAAGCTAGAACAAATCCAAAATCTTAGTTTCGAGTTGGAAATTAGGGATATTACGACTCGTGAAGATTGGTTTGCTGCGTATCAGTATGAGGTGCCGGTAATTTATTTATCGAACCGCAGAGGCGCAGAGGACACAGAGGGGAGTGAGAAATTATTGCCGCGTCCTTCTCCTCGTGCTAGTGTGCAGCAGTTGGAGCAAATGTTACGTAAGTATTTAGCCAATTAGAAAAAAATAATGCAGAATAATCGCAAGATTAAGAAGGTGACGAGGTTCACAAGATGAAATTGCGGGAATTACTAACGGCGGTAGATAGTGTTGAACAATTGCCTAACCATCCGATTTTTGAGGATGTGGAAGTTAGGGGTTTGAAGACGAATTCCCATGCTTGTATTGTGGGAGATTTGTTTATTGGGATGCCAGGAACACGGGTTGATGGTGGGGAATTTTGGCAAAGTGCGATCGCATCAGGTGCCGTAGCTGCGATCGTCTCCCCTGAAGCTGCACAAAAAAATCCTCCCACAAATCAGGCTGTGGTGATCAGTGCAAGTAACATAACTCAAGCTTGCGCCCAGATAGCCAGTGCTTTTTACGGTTATCCGGGAAAAAAACTCAAGCTGGTAGGTGTGACTGGTACTAATGGCAAAACTACAACAACTCATCTAATTGAATTTCTGCTGATTAAAGCTAATCTAGCTACAGCTTTGATGGGAACTCTCTACACTCGTTGGGCAGGTTTTGAGCAAACTGCTGCCCATACTACGCCCTTTGCGGTGGAACTGCAACAGCAGCTAGCTGAAGCGGTAAATGCTGGTAGTGAGTTCGGGGTGATGGAAGTAAGTTCTCACGCTTTGGCGCAAGGTCGAGTGTTGGGTTGTGAATTTGAGGTGGCGGTGTTCACTAATCTTACCCAAGACCATCTCGACTATCACAGCGACATGGAAGATTACTTTGCTGCCAAAGCGTTGTTATTTAGCCCTGATTATCTCAAGGGACGGGCAATAATTAATGCTGATGATTCCTATGGAAAGCGGTTAATTGCCTCGTTAGATTCCGATCGCGTTTGGAGTTACAGTGTCAACGATAACAGCGCTGATTTATGGATGAGTGATTTAAATTATCAGCCGAATGGTGTCAGTGGGACATTACATACACCTCATGGTGAGGTAGCTTTTCGATCGCCACTAGTCGGACAATATAATTTAGAAAATCTTCTCGCAGCCGTCGGAGCAGTTTTACACTTAGGGCTAGATTTGCAGTTACTGGTATCTGTGATACCTGAATTTCCCGGAGTCCCCGGACGGATGGAACGCGTACAAATTACTGCTGACCAAGATATTAGCGTGATTGTGGATTATGCCCACACACCTGATAGTTTAGAAAATTTGCTGAAAGCTGCACGTCCATTTATACCTGGGAAGGTGATTTGTGTATTTGGTTGTGGAGGCGATCGCGATCGCACTAAGCGCCCAATAATGGGTAAAATTGCCGCCGAATTAGCTGATGTGGCGGTGGTGACATCGGATAATCCCCGGACTGAAGACCCAGAACGGATTTTAGGAGATATTTTGGCGGGAATTGATGATACAGTGCAGACAACTGTAATTTGCGATCGCGCGATCGCAATTCGTACCGCAATTTTACAAGCACAACCCGGTGATGGAGTCTTGCTTGCTGGTAAAGGTCACGAAGACTACCAAATTCTTGGGACTGAAAAAATACATTTTGACGACCGAGAACACGCACGCGACGCTTTACACCAAAGACTGAACATACAAGCTTAATTTCAAGGGTAGCAGAGATGTGCTACCCTAAAATAATGTGAATTTAACACAATTAAAATTTGCCCATAATTGATTGTTCATGTTTCTTTCCTTGGGGATTTTGTAAAAAATGCACACATAAAGGTGAGAATCGAAAACAGAATTATTTCTTGCTTCATCCTTGTTGTGCTTGACTCATGAATGTATCTCTGACTAAGGAACTGTCCGTTTATCAACTGGTTATGGGAGTGCAAGTGCCTCCTAAACCATTGTCCCTCAGTCCTGCGACTCTGCTATCACTAGTGAGAGCGCAAATTGACTTACTAATTGAGCAGCAAATTGCAGCAACTTTATGGGTGAAGCTACCACCGGATAAAATTTGGCAATCAGAATTAGCCCGTTATAAATCCTCAGTAGGTGCGTCTAGTTTCATTTACACTTGCCAGATTGACGAAAGCGGGAAAGGGGGAGATGAGGGAGCAGGGGGAGATGAGGGAGCAGGGGGAGATGAGGGAGAGGGAAGAGTAAATGCCTCCTCATCCCCCTCATCCCCCTCATCCCCCTCATCCCCCTCATCCTCTCATCATGTCTCTGTTCACCTCCCACCAGATAGCCAACTGCGACGGGAAAACTTTCTGATGGTATTATCGCCCCAGTTTTGCAGTTTAATTTTGGCTCATCGACCACTTAAAAAACGCAAAAATCAGACATCGGGGAAGGTAAATACTAATAAAAACCAGCCGTTGCTGATTATAACTACTGTTGAGGGGAGAATAATTCAGCAAGTATTAAATGGTATCCAAAAAGCGATCGCGCCAGAATCATCCCCAATTTTACCTGCTAGTTTTATTTGTCCAAGTGCGCCCCAAGCCGCACTGATGAATCAACTATTGGCAAAACAACTCCTGCGACAAGATGAAATTAATCGTCAAATCATTACAATACGCAGCACCAAGTTGCAGCAGCAAAATCAAGAACTGCACAACAAAGAGCAACTCAAAGATGAATATCTGAAAAATGTCTGTCAGGAATTGCGTACACCCTTAACGCACATGAAGACAGCACTTTCGTTATTGAATTCCCCTAATCTTAAACCCCCCCAGCGACAACGTTATTTACAGATGTTAAATACGCAGTGCGATCAACAAAATTCCCTGATTACTGGTTTGTTGGAACTGGTGCAGCTAGAACGCAATTTGGAGGGGAGGGCTTTGGAGTCGGTGCGTCTCTCAGATATTGTACCTGGAGTAGTCAGTACCTATCAAACAGTAGCCCAAGAAAAAGGGATTATCTTAACCTATACGGTACCCACTGAACTCCCATCTGTTTGGTGCGTGAGTGGTGGTCTGAGGCAAATTGTGATCAATATGCTGCACAACAGCATTAAGTTTACCCCGATTGGTGGTCAAGTATGGGTGCGTGCCCGGATTCAAGGCGATTATGTCCAATTAGAATTCCGCGACACAGGTATCGGTATTGCCGAAAATGAGATTCCCAAAATCTTTGATCGGTTTTATCGTGTGCGGACAGCCGCAACTGAAGATTATGGTGGTGCTGGGTTGGGGTTAACAATTGTACAGCAATTGCTGCTGCGCTCTGGCGGATCTATTTCTGTCAAAAGTAAATTATCTGAAGGTTCCACATTTACAATACAATTGGCAAGTGTTGGCGATATCCCAAGAGCGATCGCTACAAAAAATGAATGATCAGTTGTGATACCATTTCACAGAAACCCTGATACATATAGATTTCTCGTAGGGGCACAGAAAAAGCTCATGCGTGTCAACTTAAAGTGAAAGCCTTTTAAAACCTCGTTTCCAGCAAGAAGCTGGAAATGCACCTCATCGCGGCTCTGCCGCAAGTCTTGAGGCGGCAGCCCTCTCGGAAGGCATTAAGAGTCGGAGACTCTTAACGAGATAATACAATTGGCAAGTGTTGGCGATATCCCAAGAGCGATCGCTACAGAAAATGAGTCATGAGTTGTGAGTCATGAGTCATTAGTCATGATGACCATCAATAACATTTAGAAAATCTTCAGCCGTGATCATCGGGCAAGAAAAATTATCTTTTAGACTGAGTAAATCGCGATCGCCCGTCACGAGATAATCAGCCTCACTGACCACAGCCAAAAGTAAAAAAGGCACATCAAACGGATCGCGACATTCAGGAATTACAGGCAAGCGGTCGGGCATCGCTACAGCTTCACAAAAGAGTATGTAATCCGATAGTAAATCTTCTTGCTCAGTTGGCGTGAGCTTAAACTTTGGATCAGCCAGCACTCGGATTAACTCAGTCGTTGTCGCTTTAGAAACCAGGGGAGTGAAGAGATCGTCCTGCCATGCCAAACGAAGCCTAGATACTCTGCCCCCAAATATCAGCGCAGAGATGATGATACTAGTATCAATTACCACCCGTGGACAAACCATTACGACTGACGCGCCCAAGCCACTGCATCAGCCACATCCTGCTCACTCAGTCCTAAATCCGCCAGCTTAGATCGAACCGCATCAGCCCGCTGAATTTTTACAGGAGTCAGAATAATTTGCCCCCCCTCCACCTTTACCTCAAAATACTCAGCCTCCCCGATTTCACGAGTAATACTTTTAGGCAGCGTTAGTTGATTCTTAGAAGTTAACTTGGCGAGCATGACTTGCCTCCTAGCTTTTGCTATCAAATGTAAGGATTCCTTACTTGAGTATATACATCCTACCTTACTAAATCTAAAACCCAATCACAGAATTCTGACGCCAAGCCGCAGAGCAATCCTAAGCTTTGCTCCTGAGTTCTGAATTCTTCTTATAAAGCCTGAAATGACTGCCAGTAACTCCTAACTCTTAACTCCTGGCTTCTGCTTGCTAACTTCCAATGGCAGGAAAATCGTCAAAACTTCCCCATAGTGTGGACGCTGGCGCACAATCAGTTTTCCACCGATCGCCTGAAACAAATGCTTAGTTGCGGCGATATTCAAACTAATCGTACCCGTTTCGGGTTGGAACATCAGCAGTTGACCTAGAGCTTTCCGAATTGGTGGCCTTGCAGGTGTGGCAGCTTTATTGGAATCTTTGCACCCAAATTGAGGCGATAATTGTAACTTCAGTTGATCTCCAGCCGGAATAACTTGTACTTGAATATGGCTGCCAGGGGGTAAGCTGCGAGTGAAATTCTCGATCAAACCAGTGAGTACCTGATCGAGCATGGTGGGATTGCTCACCACCGTTGGTAGTTGCTGAGGTAAAACAACATTTAAAGTTAAGTTCCGCCGATGCGCTGCTTGTTCCCAACGAGGAATGCTCTGCTGCAACACTTGATCTAAAGACATCGGCGTGAGTTGAGTTTTTGAGGATTTTGCTGAAGCAGTAGTTTCTAATTCTGCTGCCTTAAACAACAACTCCATGCGGTCAATTTGCTCGGTACACTCATGATCGATAATCTTTAAGCGATTAATCACGCTAGCATCTAAGTCTCGCCGCTTCAACAGCAGACGAGTCATGGTGCGAATAGTTGTTAAAGGTGTGCGGACTTCGTGAGCGAAAGCTTGGAGCAATTCCACATCAGGATTTGGGGATTTGGGCATTGGGCATTGGGCATTGGGCATTGGGGATGGGTTATTCTCCTTGTCCTCCTTGTCACCAGTCCCTAGTAAAGAGTCCCTAGTCTCTTCTGGTTCTGTTAATTCCTGAAGCAATAACTGGCTAAACTCATTCATGATGCGGTAATCTGGTGCTACCGGGGAATACTGTTCTACTAATGCGTCTAGGCGGGCAAAAAATTCTGGATTAGCCAGCATTACCCTTGCTCCTAGCGATCGCCAAGCCTGCTGTACTACTTCTGGTTCAAAAGAAAATGAAAAGGTTTTTTTACCGTTCTTGTGGGTTGCTAAAACCAGCACTAATCTAAATTTTTCTGTAAAAACTAAGCAAAACTGCTCTGCCCCTAACGGATCGGCAGGTAGTAAGGGAAGTACCGATTCATGGGGAGCGATTTGTTCATTTACAGATGCGTTGGCGTAGCCCAACTCTGGGATCGCATCTGGCATCTGAAATGGCATCAGCGCCAAGGGATTAAATGGTTTTGCTGAAAAAGTTACTGTTTCTAAGCTTTGAGTCAGTTTTGGCTGACTAAATAAGGGTGCTGGTGCAGCTAAAACTAATCCTTGGGTTGTGGCAGCTGAAAGATTTGCTAAAGTATTTAATAGCAAATGTTCTGTCGCCGCTAGGCTGACACGCCACTGCCGTTCTGCTTTAGCAGGCGAACATTCAGCCACACTTGATTGATTTTCAGCCAAGATTTCGCTCAAGCTTGGCAATATCCATTTATACACAGGTTTTCACCCCCTTAACTCAAGAGTGACTAACAGCGTCTAGGGTAGACATTTCACTACTACTTAAAAGGTTATAGCTATTTGCGTACTGTTGATAGTGGTAGAACCGAACAATTCGGGCGCAATTTCCCCTATAAGTTACAGCTATTTTCAGGTAAATAGCTGTAAGACTACGGTGTACACATAAGTTATCGAATTACCCAAAACAAAGAAAAACCTCACCCTGTCTTATCGGACATGCCTCTCCTTAATAAGGAGAGGGACAGCTTTTGCATAGCAAAATCTTTCTTGAGGTATCTCAGGGGCTGCGCGATAAATCTTAAATGGCCTCACCAAAGACTTGTGTATACACCGCATCCTTACAGCTATTTTCAGGTAAATAGACCACGCGGTAAGGGCACAGCAGTGCTGTGCCCCTACGACAGATGTGGTTCAAATAGATGAAAACTGCTGTAATAAGGAGAGGGAAAGATTTACCCAAGGGTAATCTTGGGTGAGGTTTTAATTTGTTGGTTGTAGAGTTTCAGGCTTCAGTGCGTAAGTGCTAACTTCTTAGGAACCCGAACAGGTAGGGAGTTTAGACCAAGAACCGTGAGGAGGGACAGTAGGTGCAGAGGCAGTGAGAATCACCTCACCATTAGCTCCGTACATCCATCCCTGAGCTTCAATCAGTGGTGCAGATTTAAGAGCATTGTGAGGTTTGTTGCTAGTAATCGAGTTTTTTGGGTCGAGAGCGTTTTCTTGTGGCGTTGAGATACTTGCGCTCTGGACAGTTGGGATTTGATAAGTTTGATAGGGTGCAATTGAGGGGTCATCTGGCATCACTGGCAAACCTCCGTTCCCCGTGATGATAAATTTTCCTTGTGGTCGTTTACTCCGTGCAATGCAACTATTGGCAATCAATTGGGAAGTATCGATGATGTTTGTGGGCAGAGCATTTAAGCCTTGACTAGGGTTAACATCGAGCGTGTTGAGTTGCACTACGCCATTGAATTGAGAACCACGAGCAGAACTAGCTGTAATGTCACTTAATGGCGTGGGTTGTAGACGAAACTGGGTACCAAAGATGCCAGAAGCATTGACAATTACTCGACCACCAAAGCTATCTTCAGCATTGGCAGTGATGTCGCTATTTTCTTTTGGAACAGCCACTAGGTTATCGGTATCAATCGTAATATTGCCACCAGTGGCAGTACCAGTAGCGTCGGTAGTAATGCTACTACCTCGGCGTAGGAGCAATAAATCCCGCGATCGCAAATTAATATTTCCCTGTCCTCCTTTTGTGTCAGCACTGATTCTTGCATTGTTGTCAAGATTGATAGAGTTAGCTTCAACTATTAATGAGCCTGCAATTCCTGACCCTTGACTACTCACCGTTACTTGGGCCCCATCCTTTAAAGACAGCATCCCGGTTGTAATGTTTATATCGCCCCCCTTGCCTACGCCTGTGGATTCCACAGTACTGAGTACTTGACTGGGGTTTCCATTGTTGCCGGCTCCTTCCAAGGAGACTCTATCTTGAGCAAATATATTCACATTGCCTGCATTGCCTTCCCCTGCGGTTCTGGCATTCAATACAGCGCCATTTTTCAGATCAAGTGACCCAGTGGTAATATTGATGTCGGCACCCTTGCCCACCGCATTTGGGAACATATTGCTGAATGCTCCACTCGGAAATCCATTGCTACCTATCCCATCAAAGGTAACGGTATCCCCGGCAGTAATATTCACACTGCCTGCATCCCCCTTTCCACCATAGTTGGTAGCAACCAGCTCACCACCATTTATAACAGAGAGTGACCCAGTGCTAATATTGATATTGCCTCCCTGACCTTCGGCTCCTGTCTGCACTCCGCTGACTATCCAAGTGTCATTTTTTGTGCGATTGCCATCCAAGGAAACTGTATCGCGGGCAAATATATCCACACTGCCTGCATCTCCTTTCCCATCGACTCTGGCATTCAATTGAGCGCCATTTTTTAGATCAAGTGACCCAGTGGTAATCTTGATATTGCCTCCCTGACCTTCGGCTCCTCTCCGCACTCCGCTGAGTACCGAGCTGACATTTGTGCCATTGCCATCCAAGGAAACTGTATCGCGGGCAACTATATTTACACTGCCTGCATTTCCTTTCCCATCGACTCTGACATTCAATACAGCGCCATTTTTCAGATCAAGTGACCCAGTGGTAATATTGATGCCGACACCGTTGCCCACCCCCTTTGACAACACATTGCTGAATGCTCCACTCGGATATCCATTGCTACCTATCCCATCAAAGGTAACGGTATCCTCGGCAGTAATATCTACCCTACCTGCATCCCCCCTTCCACCATAGTTGGTAGCAACCAGCTCACCACCATTGGTAACAGAGAGTGACCCAGTTTTGATGTTGATATTGCCTCCTTTGCCCACGCCTGTTGGTCGTACAGCACTGGATGCCTGACTGGCATCAAAGGAAACGGTATCACGGGCAACTATGTTTATACTGCCAGCCTTCCCCTGTCCAGAGGTTTCGGTATTCAGTAGACCGCCATTTATTGCATAAAGCGATCCGGTCGTTATATTGATGTTGCCACTGTTACCTACAGCCGTTGATTGCACTGTATTAGAGATACGACTTCCATTCAGGTTTATTGCATCTGTTGCATTAATTTCAATATCTCCCGTCTGTGAGTCAACAGAACCCAACCCTGATGGTATCCCTGATTGTAGCTGTGTACTTTCTCCAGTCATATCCAAGGAACGGGCATTGATCGCAATACTGCCCCCAGCACCAGCGAGTACATTGACATCAGTGCCATTGCCCAGAGATACATCACCTCGTTCAACGCCATTAGGAAAACTTAAACCAAGGTATGAGGCATTAATACTCATACCAACTGTACCAATGTCTGCCATACCTCCCAACTCCACATTTCCACCCGAAGCTAGGAGTTGACCACCCTTAAGCTCCACATTACCGCCTACAAGTGCTAAGGTCTGACCAGGATTAACTTCTAAATTAGAATCTTGTACCTGAATCTTTCCCGGATTTCTTCCAAATTGTAAGCCAATGGGTACATTGATAGTCAGCAAAGGTGGAGTTTGAGAATTTACAGCACTGAATTTAATCCCATCACTAAAATTAAGACTATTAGCAGTACTTGCAATAAACGAACCGCCAATATTCAGGGAGGCATTGGAGTTAAAGACAATTCCATTCGGATTGATTAAAAATAAATTTGCAGGGCTATTTGCCCGAATCAACCCATCAATATTTGAGACTGAGTTACCTGTAACGCGAGTGAAGATGTTCTGAATCTGCGTCGCATTATTGAAAAACGCTTCCCCGCCTGTAGGTACGGAAAACTCGCTAAAACTGTGGAACAGATTGCTTCCCCGAACTGTTCCACCTTCAATCGTGCAAGCTGTGCATCCCGGCGCGACCCTGGAATTTACCTCAAGTGTATTATCAGGAATAATTTGGGCGTAGACGGGGCTAGTCATTACAAAAGCACAGCATCCCGTTATAGTTATCGCCCCAGAACTAAATAGCAGAGATTCCCAACTTTGATAACACCTTAATTTAGCTTTCACAAGACTTATCGACTCCTCACAACCAGTTATTCATACTATGTCATCAACTTTAACAAGTTGTCATATTGCTTAACTAAGGTGCTGATTTTCCAATTTTGGAAAACTAAATTCCTCAAACTGCAACACGGAGTCAGTTGATTATTTGTATCCTAGTCTTGAAGGATAATTTTTACTTACAGCAGAAATCATGTATTTGAACCACATCTGTCGTAGGGGCACAGCAATGCTGTGCCCCTACCGCGTGGTCTATTTACCTGAAAATAGCTGTAAATGGCAAGTTAATTTCTCGCCACAAAAAGTTAAACCTCCTCTAGTTTTGGTAGGTTGAATAAATATATTATTAAAAAGTAAACCAGTTATGAACCGAGAGCCAAAGCAAACTTTGCAAAAGTTTTTAGTTGTTGACGACCACGAAGCCATTCTTCAAGGTACAATTCCAGCGCTCAAAGAGAAATATCCAGAAGCGGAAATCTTCGCGGCTCAGGATGCCCAAACTGCGTATCAGCAATTTGAACGCCACCACCCAGATTTGCTAATTGTGGACTTATGTCTGCCAGAAAAGCCTCAAGCTCTAGCTCAGGTTGAGGTTGGTATGCAACTGAGCAAAACTTTGATGGAAAGCACTCTTGCCCCTAACTTAGTGGTGGTGAGTACCAATGTCAAACCGTTGGTACGTCTCAAACCGATAATTAATGCTTATGAAGGTGGCTTTGCCGCTATGGATAAGTCTTTGCCAATCCGCGAAATGTTGAAGTTAGTTGACTTGGCATTGCGCGGCTCTATTTATTTATCTTCAGAATTGCGATCGCGCCCAGAATTTGACCGAAAATGGCTCGAGGTACTGACGCTGAAATATCAAGAAGGCTTAACAGATAAAGCGATCGCTCAAAAAATGAAGTTGAGCGATCGCACTGTCAGAAATTATTGGATTAGACTGCAAGATTCTTTGGGTGTCTATGACGAACCTGGTAAAGAATTGAGAATTCAAATTGAGATCGCAGCTAGAAAAATCGGATTAATCAATTGATGAAGTTTACGCTTCTTATAAAAGGCTATTTCTGGAAAAAAGTTTATAAACAACTGCAACCCTGGGGAGAAGTTATTCTCCCAGGACTCTCAATAATCGGATTGATTGTGCTGGTTCGCTCAACAGGATTATTGCAATCGCAAGAGTGGCTTGTATTCGACCAATTGCTACGGATGCGGCCTAATGAAGCTATCGATCCACGGGTGGTAATTGTCGGCATTGATGAAGAGGATATTAACTATGTAGGAAGCTATCCCATACCAGATCAAGACATTGCTAAAATGTTGAACATTCTAGATACTTACAAACCTAGAGTCATCGGTCTGGATCTTTTTAAGGACAAAGATAGTAATTCAGATCGTACAGACTTCGCACTTGCCTTGAGAGAAAATCAAAATATCATTGGAGTTGAAGTTGCATTAAATCAGAAACGAACTTTTAATGTTAAGCCACCGCCTGAATTACCTCCCGAACGAGTTGGCTTTGCAGATGTAATAGTTGATCCTGATGGCAAGCTCCGCCGCAGCTTGATGGCAAGCAAGACTTACACGGGAAAACTTAAATACTCCTTACCTTTGCGTTTAGCACAATTCTATTTGCGCGAACAAGGAATTGTATTTAATCATGGCAGTCGTTCTTACGATCCGATCGGGTTTGGTTCGAGTCAGCTAGTCCGCTTTCTCCCCAATTCTGGCGGATATGTGGGAACTGATGCTAATGGCTTTCAGATACTATTAAACTTTCGCTCTGATCCCGAACCTTTTCGCATCTTATCTTTGAGAGATGTCCTCACTAAAAAAATTGATCCCAATTGGATTAGCGATCGCGTCGTGATTGTCGGCATGACTGCCTCCAGTATTAAAGATAGATTTATCACTTCAGCAGTAAAACGTACATTTTATACTAAAGATTTAGGATTTGAAAATTCTGCTAATCAGTATCAATGGATTTATGGTGTAGAGATTCACGCCCATGCCACGAGCCAAATTATTAGTAATGTTTTAGACAGACGACCACTGTTAAAAGTGTGGTCAAAATTTTGGGAATATTTGTGGATTTTAGCTTGGGGTTTACTTGGCATAATTCTGGGTTTAATCCTGAAATCTCCTCTAAAAACACTGTTGAGCCTGGGGTTAGCTAGCATCGCACTTGTGGGAGTTTGTTATATTTTCCTAATTGTAGGTTGGTGGATTCCTTTAGTACCAACCTTGTTATCTCTAGCATGTGCCGGACTGACAACATCTTTTTTCGACCGAGATTTAAGAACATTACTCGAACAACGTAGTCTAACTCTCAAGCGCTGTTTTGAGACAATCCATAATGGACCTCTGCAAACTCTGGCTGTAATTTTAAGGGGTCTTGGCGAAGAAGACATAGAAACACGGAACTTGCGATCGCAACTTGAACAACTGAATCGGGAGTTACGAAGTATCCCTGATTCTCTTAGTCAAGAAATGCTGAGTCGCAATGACAGTCTCTACTTAGAGGGAAATGTGGTTCTCGATCTACAAATTCCAATTTCTGAGTTACTTTATCATATTTACGACAGTACCTTACAAAGAAAATTTCCAGGATTTGAGACAATTCAAAGTTTTATTCCTCCCAACTTTGAGCCACTAGAAGATTGTTACTTAAATGCAGATCAAAAGCGGGGCTTATACTTATTTTTGCAAGAAGCTTTGTGTAATGTCGGCAAACATTCCCAAGGAGCTACCCGTCTTGATGTTATTTGTTTGCGATCGGCGAGCGAGTATTGCTTGCAAATAATTGATAATGGATCTGGAATTATATCCAAATCTCACTATCAAAGTGGCGGGCGAGGAACAGACCAAGCTCAAGATTTAGCCCGAAAATTGAGAGGTAAGTTTCGACGATTTCCTCACTCTCCCCAAGGCACTGTCTGCGAGTTGAGTTGGCCTATAGCAAGAACTTGGCGACAACGATTTTTGTATCCAGATAATTGGAAATGACTAATATTGTCAAAATTGATACTTTGAGTAAATGCATATAGGTTCTGACTTTAACAACAGCAGATTACAGAGATAAATAATATCATGTCGGCTGAACTGACCATAATAAAAAAACCTCACCCTGTCCTATCAGACATCCCTCTCCGAACTCACGGAGAGGGACAGGTTTTGCGTAGCAAAACCAGGGTGAGGTATCTCAGAGGCTATGAGACTTAAGGGACTTCCAAATAAAAAAATATCCAACTATTTATTGTGGGGTGGGCGTCACGAGAGCCTTTAGTTACTGGGCTCTCGTGACGTCCACCCCACAAGATTGGATAATTTATTTCTTGGAAGTCCCTAACTGTAAATTGCGTTGAGAAAAACTTGTGTGTACACTGTATTTAATTATGTATGCGATATCCACTGATTTAGCAACTAGAGTCGAAGAGATCGCTGATTAATTAAAATATTACTTTGTGCCATCATGCAACGCTTGCCATACCGTATTCGTCGCGTTTGGGCAGTTATCTTCCTCACAACGCTAACCTTATGCTTGTGGTTAGCACATCCTTCTCTAACAATTGGGCATCAGGGAATCGCAGAGATCGCAACAGCTAAATCGTCGGCTTTAACACAGCAAGGACTTAAGCTATATCAAGCTGGCGATATTCAAGGAGCAATCAAGTCTTGGCAAAAATCCCTCTCCTCCGATCAAGAGAGCAACAGTAATTCTGCTGATAGAATAAGTGTCCTCACATACCTTGCCAGAGCATACCAACAAGTAGGTCAAATACCCGAAGCGATCGCGCAATTAAAGCAAGTTATTGCCTACTATCGTCAAACAAAGGAGCCGATAAAAGTAGGACGGATGCTGACAGAACAGGCTCAACTTTACAGTAGCTTGGGACAGCACCGACGGGCAGTTGCTATTTTGTGCGGTCAAAATCAAATCAATTTGCCATGTACTCAGGATAGTTCCCTAGAAATTGCCCGCCACCACTCAGATGATCTGGGCGAAGTCGCCGCTTGGGGCAGTCTGGGAAATGCTCATCGTCTCCAAGGCGAGTACGAGAAAGCTATTCAAGATTTTGAACGCAGTTATGAAATAGCCCAGCGCATCAATAATCAAACTTATATAATGTCTAGCTTAAATGGTTTAGCCAATACCTACGCTAGTCTGGCTAAGGGGAATGAGCGTCGTGCTGAATTCGCTAGCGAGGTAGGCGATAATAAAACAGCCCAAAAATTCCAGCAAGACGCGGTTAGTGATGATAACCAAGCTGCACAATATTTTGAACAAAGTCTGAATCTAGCTCGTAGCCAAAACGATAGAGTAAACGAACTGCGATCGCTACTAGGTCTAGTTAGGCTTTATTACCGCCAACATCGTCAGGATAAAACCATAGTTAACAATACATTACAGCAAGCGATCGCTGTATTGGAACAATTGCCTGACTCCCGCGAGCAAGCTTATGGGGCGATTCAACTCGCTAATCTTTTACAACTCGTTAACCAAAACAGCAAGTCGGTAACAACTGACCCAGCAACTCAATGCTTAGAGTCAGAATCGTTACTCCCGTCTATTCAACTACTCAATAAAGCTGTAAAAATCACTCAAAAAATACAAGATCGGGAGGGAGAATCCTTTGCCAAAGGTCGATTAGGACATATTTACGAATGTCGCCATGATTATCAACAAGCGATAAATTTAACTCAACAAGCGCTGATTGGCACGATCGCAAACGAGAGCCTTTACTTGTGGGCTTGGCAGGCGGGACGCCTATCTAAAGCCACAGGTCGGGTGAAAGAAGCGATTAATTTTTATGAACAATCTATTGACAGCCTCAAAACTATCCGTAGCGACCTGACCTTAGAACAGCGAGATTTTCAATTTGACTTTCGAGACAATGTTGAACCAGTTTACCGCGAGTTGCTGGAGTTACGCCTAGAGCAAAGTCAGCATCTTGTTAAAGAATCTGATATTCAACAGAATTTGAAATTTGTCCTTCTCGGAATAGATGAATTAAGGCTAGCAGAACTACAAAATTATTTAGGTAATGATTGTGATTTAGCACAGATTCAGGAACCAGTGCCATTAATCGGGAAAAACACTGCTGTCTTGAGTTCGATTATCTTGAAAGAGCGCCTAGCGATCATTCTGACTTTGGCTGACGGCGATCAAAAATTTAAATCACGATTGTTTTGGGTACAGGCTAAGAGTCAGGAAGTCAAAGATGTAATCAATGACCTCCGAGTTAAACTAGAAAAGCGCTCCGATTTGGTAAACAGTTATAAAGCCAAAGCTCAACAAGTGTATGAGTGGTTCATTCGTCCTTTTATCAAATATTTAGAAACAGAGAAAATCGAAACTTTAGTATTTATCCAAGATGGAATTCTTCGGAGTGTCCCGATGGGGGCGCTGTTTGACGGCAAGCAATTCTTGATTGAAAAGTATGCGATCGCCACTGCCCCAGCACTGACTCTAACCAATCCAATCCGTTATAACCCTCAAGAATTAAGAATATTGGCTTTCGGCTTGACACAGGCAGCTACCGTTGAAACGGATGCGGGTGCAAAATCTTTTGAGCCGCTTAGTCAAGTGAAATTAGAGATTAAAACCATTACAACGAGTTTACCTAAAAGTAAGGGCTTACTGGATCAAGACTTTACACCCGATCGCTTGCAACAAGAGTTACAAAAAAATACTTACCCAGTAATTCATCTCGCAACACACGGCAAGTTTGGGATTGATGATAGAGAAACATTCTTGGTGACTGGTAAAAAAGTGGAAGCAAATTATCAAAAATCTCGCCGAACTGAGACTTATAATGAAAAATTGACAATAGCCGACCTTTATGAACTAATTAGTAATAGCCGCGATCGCAATCATCCCATAGAGTTATTGACCTTGACAGCTTGTGAAACAGCAGTAGGTAGCGATCGTGAAACTTTAGGTCTAGCTGGAATCGCCATCCAAGCGGGATCTGAAAGTGCTATGGCCTCTCTATGGAAAATTGATGATGCCGCAACCGCGCAACTGATAGCCAAATTTTATCAAAGTTGGCACAGTGGACTAAGTAAAGCCAAAGCTTTACAAGCGACTCAAATAGCTTGGCTACAAGCGCATCAGCAGCAACTTGAAAGTCACCCTGGATACTGGGCACCATTCATTCTCATTGGTAACTGGCTGTAAACATTTTTTGAATTAATTTGGTGGTCAACTTTCGTAGTGGCGGGTCTAAATCCCCCACTAAATTGATTCTGAATTCTGAATTCTGAATTCTGAATTCTGAATTCTGTTTCAAACTTTCCCAAACCGCCGCTCCCGTTGCTGGTAGGCACACAAGGCGCGGTGAAACTCAGCCCGATCAAAATCAGGCCAGAGAGTATCGGTGATGTAAATTTCGCCATAAGCCATTTGCCAGAGAAGGAAATTTGAAAGGCGCATTTCTCCACTTGTGCGAATTAACAAATCTGGGTCAGTAATTCCGGCTGTATACAAGTGGCTCTCAAACACCTGCTCGTCAATTTCATCGGGTTGTAGCAAACCTTGCTGAACTTGCTTTGCGATCGCCTGACAAGCTTGTAAAATCTCCTGCCGTCCGCCATAATTAGTTGCCACCGAAAACCGGATACCCCGATTATCCTTGGTTTCTGCCATCGAACGGGAAATTTCTTGTTGGAGCGATCGTGGCAAGTCTTGCAAATTTCCCACAAACTTAATTTGCACATTCTTTTCGACCATTTCCCGCAGTTCTTGGCGCAAAACTCTTTGAAACAGAGTCATCAAAAAATCCACTTCTTCCTGCGGTCTTTTCCAATTCTCTGTCGAGAAAGCATAAGCTGTCAGTGCTTGAATTCCCCAATCTTGACAACAGCGAAGTAAATCCTTCAGAGCATCTACTCCTCGCTTATGACCCATAATCCGGGGTAGACCCTGACGTTTAGCCCATCGACCATTGCCATCCATAATCACTGCAACGTGCTGGGGCAATAGTTCTCGTTTTAAATCAGTAGGCAAATCTTGCAGTTTAGTTTGTTGTCCTGTCATTTTTTATCTCGAGAAGCGGTCGATGGTAATCCGAGTAAACGTGAAACCAGTGCTAGTGTCTTCCCACCTATCTGATGAACAAAACTCAACAGACCAGGAGCAACAGCTTCTCTATCCACGGTTGGGGACAAAAGAGCCTCTAATGACTCTTTCAGCTTCTTAATTGTCAGTGGTCTATTTAGGATTCCGCGTTCCGCTAAGGAAATGGAACCCGTTTCTTCAGATACAACCACACAAATGCAATTTTCGACCCGCTCAGTAATTCCCATTGCCGCCCGGTGGCGTGTTCCCAACTGGCGCGAGGCTGTGCGTCCCGAAAGTGGTAAAATTATACCCGATGACACAATCCGTGAGCCACGAATCAATGTCGCTCCATCGTGTAACAAAGTTTTCGGCTGAAAAATTGTTTGGATCAGTTCCTTAGAAACCTCCGCATTCAGCTTTACTCCTGGCACAGAAAAATCTCGCTCATCAATTGGCCCTGTGGTTTCTAAAATTAGTAAAGCTCCAATGCGGTTTTTTGACAATTCTTTAACAGCCTCGACAATTTCATCAATTACACTATCAGATTTGGGGATCGCCAGACGGTCTGGTTGAAACATCTGGCGGAATTCGCCACGCCCCAATTGCTCCAAAAACCGCCGAAACTCTAGCTGTAGAGCAACTGCCATCGCTACAGCACAACCAATCACCAACTTTTCCAGTACAAAACTTAGCAGAAGTAGTCCTAATCTGCCACTTAGTGCTGAGGCTAGCATTAAGATAATAAACCCCCGCACCATCCACAGTGTCCGGCGCTCACTAATGATAACTAGTATCATATATGTCAGCGCCAGCACTAAGACAATATCCAGAGTCCCAAGTAGCAAGGACTGTGACCATCCTAGGTTTGTCAGCCATTGCTTCCACCAATCTCTCATGACATCTGGATTACACTTTTGCCTCTAATTACATTTAGTCATTTGTCATTTGTCATTTGTCATTAGTTATTTGTAATTAGTTCCTGGCAAATGACCCAGGACTAATGACTAATGACTATTTTTTCAGTCTTTCTGGTAGGCGATCTTGTCTAATTAAGTCTTGATAAGTTTCACGTTGCAAAATTAAATTTGCTTCGCCATTCGCCACTACAACTGCTGCCGGTCGGGGCAAGCGGTTGTAGTTAGATGCCATACTGTAATTGTACGCACCAGTTCCCATAACTACGAGAATATCCCCTGGTTCAGTCTTTGGGAGTAGGGCATTTTTAATCAGAATATCTCCTGATTCACAATGTTTACCAGCAATTGTGACTGTTTGGGTTAAGGGAGAAGACATTTTATTGGCAATCACTGCCCGATAAACTGATTGGTAAGTAATCGGGCGGGGATTGTCAGACATTCCTCCATCGATCGCCACGTAAGTACGAATTTCTGGGATAACTTTCGATGAACCAATAGTATAGGCAGTGACGCAAGCTGTGGCAATTAGCGATCGCCCCGGTTCACTCAGTAATTTCGGCAAAGGCAGATTTTCGCTTACACAAGCTTCTTGGATCACTTCACAAATCGCCTTCACCCACTCTTCAATGCTAGGGGGATCGTCTGATTCTATATACTTAATCCCTAAACCGCCCCCAACATTTAACTCTGTAATATTTAAACCATACTTCCCGGCATCCCTTAGCCACTGAACCATGACAGCCGCCAAATCTTGATGCGGTTGGCGCTCAAAAATTTGGGAACCAATATGAGCGTGTACTCCTACGCAATTAAGGGCAGGTTGTTGACTGACAAAGGTAAAAACTTCATTTAGATCGTTGGGATCAAAGCCAAATTTGCTATCTAAGTGTCCCGTGCGAATATATTCGTGGGTGTGACACTCAATACCAGGAGTTAGCCGGAGCATGATGCGGATTGGTTGAGCAGGTTGGGCTATTTCGACAAGGGTACGCAACTCATACCAATTATCCGCCACAATGGTGACACCAGACTCGATCGCTAAAATTAATTCTTCACGAGATTTATTATTTCCGTGAAGGTAGATTTTATTGGGACTAACACCCGCTTGCAAGGCGGTGTAAAGTTCGCCCCCGGAAACTACATCGATTCCTAAACCCTCAGAGGCAGCGATCGCACAAACTGCTAAACAATTCCAAGCTTTTGAAGCGTACAATACTTGAGATTCGCCCTTATAGTATTGCTTAAAAGCATCTCGGTATTGCTGAGAAGCCGAACGCAGGGTTTCTTCATCTAAAATATATAAAGGTGAACCAAACTGCTCAACTAGGGTCGTGACATCACACCCACCAATTTCCAGGAGGTGATGATCGTGAACTCTGGCAGTCAAGGGTAAAAGTTCTTGATTAGGCGATGGATTGGCGCTGGTGTCGCCCCTTTGAGGTAAATATTGACTTCCAGAATGTTGAACCCCAGTGGGGTGAGTCGATACCATAACTATAAAAGTTTTCCTTGTTCAAATTACGGGCTTTGAATTCGTCTTCTGATTCCCAGTTTACAAATGGTTTGTAATCTTATTCAATAAATGTGATCTCATTAGACTTAGAAATTAAATTACTGACTCCAGAGCATCTGAGTGCATTGTTAGAACTTGATCAAGCCTGTTTTGGCAGATTATGGACAATGGAGGGCTACCAACGAGAATTGGACAGTCCCAACAGCGATATATTGGGTTTATTTTCCCCTGTCTCTAATTCGAGACTGCTGGGAATGGGTTGCTTTTGGTCAATTTTAGAGGAAGCCCACATTACAATTTTGGCGGTTCATCCCCAATATCACCGCCAAGGTTTAGGACAGGCTTTATTATATTCACTCATTAAGACAGCTTGCGATCGCGGCTTAGAGCGAGCGACCCTAGAAGTCCGAGCTTCCAACTTGGGGGCTATATCTTTATATCAAAAATTTGGCTTCCAAACAGCTGGCCGGCGTAAGCGCTACTACCAAGATAACGATGAGGACGCACTGATTCTTTGGCTGCCAAATTTACAATACCCCAAATTTCAAGCAACTTTAGACCAGTGGCACTCTATTATCAGCGATCGCCTGGACAAATCCTCTTGGCACTTGCTTTTTAAGTAATTCGTAATTCGTAATAGAGCCTCCGGCACGCACTCGCGTTCGTAATTCGTAATTAATTTGGAATTATCGGGGCTGGCGATCGGCTTCAGCAAAAAAATGCAACTTTGCTGCATCTATTTATATTCAAATTTCTTATCGACATGATATTTTCTATGATAAAAACATATATATAGTATTTTTTCTTGACATTAAAAAATACAAATGTTACATATAAGTGTTTGGGATTAAGTAAAGAAACTCTCAATGTCAGCAGTCAGCTATTTGTAATAAATCCCAAAAAGGCTGGTGAACTAAAGCTCCTCAGTACGCTAGCCAGATAAAAGTAGTCAATAGTTAACAATTAGCCCATCAACTCAAGTCATAGCTTCAGGATGTCTATAATCTGTTTTACAGGCATCCAAAAGCTTTGCCTGTGCTAAAATCAGCATACCGGCACGACCGCAGATGATGGGATAAATGCCATGTTTGAGCGCTTCACAGAAAAAGCCATTAAGGTAATCATGCTGGCCCAAGAAGAGGCCCGCCGTTTAGGTCACAACTTTGTCGGAACCGAACAGATCCTCTTGGGTCTGATTGGCGAAGGCACTGGAGTAGCCGCCAAGGTGCTGAAATCAATGGGCGTCAATCTCAAAGATGCCCGAATTGAAGTTGAAAAAATTATCGGACGGGGATCAGGCTTTGTTGCCGTAGAAATTCCGTTTACCCCACGGGCAAAGCGAGTTCTAGAACTCTCCTTGGAAGAAGCACGCCAACTGGGGCATAACTACATTGGCACCGAGCATCTGCTGTTGGGCCTAATCCGCGAAGGGGAAGGCGTGGCAGCCAGGGTGCTAGAAAACCTCGGTGTGGATCTATCTAAGGTAAGAACCCAAGTCATCCGCATGTTGGGAGAAACTGCCGAAGTTTCACCAGGCGGTTCATCCGGGCGCACAAAAACCCCGACTCTGGATGAATTTGGCTCAAACCTAACTCAGATGGCAATGGACAATAAGCTCGATCCAGTGGTGGGACGCGCCAAGGAAATTGAGCGGGTGATCCAGATATTGGGTCGCCGGACTAAAAATAACCCAGTGCTGATTGGGGAACCAGGGGTTGGTAAAACAGCGATCGCTGAAGGTTTAGCTTCACGCATTGCCACTAAAGATATCCCTGATATCCTAGAAGATAAACGCGTCGTCACACTGGACATTGGTTTGCTCGTAGCAGGCACCAAGTACCGGGGTGAATTTGAAGAACGCTTGAAAAAAATCATGGATGAAATCCGCTCTGCGGGTAATGTCATTCTCGTGATTGATGAGGTACACACCTTAATTGGTGCGGGTGCGGCAGAAGGTGCTATTGACGCAGCGAATATCCTCAAGCCAGCTTTGGCTAGGGGTGAGTTGCAGTGCATCGGTGCTACAACCCTAGATGAATACCGGAAGCACATCGAGCGAGATGCAGCGCTGGAGCGGCGTTTCCAACCAGTAATGGTTGGCGAACCTACAGTTGATGAAACAATTGAAATTTTGTATGGTCTGCGCGAACGCTACGAACAACACCATAAACTGAAAATCTCTGACGAAGCATTGGTGGCGGCGGCGAAGTTGTCAGATCGTTATATTAGCGATCGCTTCCTGCCAGATAAAGCCATCGACTTAGTTGATGAAGCTGGTTCTAGGGTGCGTTTGATTAACTCCCAGCTGCCACCCGCAGCCAAAGAGTTAGACAAAGAGCTGCGTCAGATATTAAAAGAAAAAGATGATGCGGTGCGCTCTCAAGACTTTGACAAAGCTGGAGAATTGCGCGATCGCGAGATGGAAATTAAAGCCGAAATCCGCGCGATCGCTCAAAGCAAGACCAATGCAACTGGCACTGAAGGTGAAGAACCTGTAGTTACAGAAGAAGACATTGCCCACATTGTCGCTTCCTGGACTGGGGTACCGGTGAGCAAACTCACCGAATCTGAATCTGAAAAGCTGCTGCACATGGAAGATACCTTGCATCAGCGTTTAATCGGTCAAGATGAAGCTGTCAGAGCAGTTTCACGAGCAATTCGTCGCGCTCGTGTTGGTTTAAAAAATCCCAATCGACCCATAGCTAGCTTTGTCTTCTCTGGGCCGACTGGTGTGGGTAAAACCGAGTTGGCGAAGTCCTTGGCTGCATACTTCTTCGGTTCCGAAGAAGCGATGATTCGCTTAGATATGTCCGAATACATGGAGCGTCACACCGTCAGTAAGCTGATTGGTTCGCCTCCAGGTTATGTTGGCTATAACGAAGGTGGTCAGCTGACCGAAGCCGTGCGGCGGCGTCCTTACACCGTGGTGTTGTTCGACGAAATCGAAAAAGCACACCCCGATGTATTTAATATGCTGCTGCAAATTTTGGAAGACGGTCGGTTAACCGATGCCAAAGGTCGCACGGTGGACTTCAAAAACACCTTGCTGATTTTAACTTCCAATATTGGTTCTAAGGTAATTGAAAAAGGCGGTAGTGGTATCGGCTTTGAGTTCTCCGAAGATGCCACCGAGTCAACTTACAACCGGATTCGCTCTTTGGTGAACGAAGAATTGAAGCAATACTTCCGTCCAGAGTTCCTCAACCGACTCGATGAAATTATCGTCTTCCGTCAGTTGAGCAAGCCGGAGGTAACACAAATCGCCGAAATTATGCTCAAGGAAGTATTTGGTCGCCTGACGGAAAAGGGTATCACCTTAGAAGTCACCGATCGCTTCAAGGATCGCTTGATCACTGAAGGTTACAGTCCCAGCTACGGCGCAAGGCCGTTACGCCGAGCGATTATGCGCCTGTTAGAAGATAGCCTCGCAGAAGAAATTCTGTCTGGTCGCATTAAAGATGGCGATACTGCGATCGTTGATGTCGATGAAAACGGCGTTGTGCAAGTTAGTTCTGAACAGCGTCGGGAATTGTTACCCCAAGGTGTTGAGTAAAATTTAGGGTTTGAGATTTGAGTCTCAAATAGAAAATTAGAAAACGGTAGAGCAATAAATACTCTACCGTTTTTTTCGGTCTGCGTTAGTATATCGTTCACTAAACCGCCTTGTATTATAGCTTGGTAGTAGAATTAATATACAACATGAACAAAGGAGTAACGACGTGCAAAGCATACTTTTAAGCCGCGAAGAAGTTGGACGACGTGCAAAAGAATTATATGAAAATAGCATTCGTCAACAAGTGGAACGAGAAGAAAACATCGGTAAAATGGTGATCATTGATATAGAAACAGGTGAATACGCAATTGATAAAACAGGCTTAGAATCGGCACGATATTTACGTAATAAAAACCCATTAGCTCGACTTTTTGGTATTCGCATTGGTTACAAAGTTGCTGTTTCCTTCAGTGGTGACATGGAGCGTGATTATCGGTGATTTCTGGTATTGTCAAGAACGGACGCGCAACCGTTGATATCATATTTCGACTGCCCAATCAACCAGACTTTACTATTGAATTTGTTATCGATACAGGTTTTACAGAGTTTCTTTCTCTGCCTCCAACAGCAGTTACTCTATTGGGTTTTCCTTTTGTGTATGATATGTATGCAAATTTAGCTAACAATAGTAATGTAATCTTGCCAATACATCAAGCCACCATTATTTGGAATGGAGAAGAACGGGAAGTGAATGTACTTGCTACAGGACGGCTACCTCTATTAGGAACTGCTTTACTTGATGATCATGAACTTGTCATACAGTTTATCGAGGGCGGTTTAGTAACAATTGATGAATTGTAGTTGCTTTCTGTATATATCGACTTTCTATCAATAGCAATATAGCAATGAGAATTATTACCCCAAGGATTTGAATAGGATTTAAAATTTTAGCTTTATCGTTACCATGTTAGATTGATCCGATAAGCACTAAAAGGTGTTCTAAGTTATGACCTTCAGTGATGTAGTTCAAGCAATTAAAAGTCTTTCCAGTGAAGAAAGGTCAGGTGCAAAATGCGTTTGTGCGAGTTGTTAATTCTCAAACTAATGAAGAAGTTGTTCGCTACGACCTTGTGGAAGACTACTCCACAGAAACATCCATGATTATGGCTGAACTTTATTTCAAAGACAATGAATGGCGTCTCAACGCTGTAGGTTCAGGTTATGAAGGTGGCTTACAAGCACTTCTCGAACGCTACAAATAGGCAACTATTGCAGAGACATAACTGATACTAGTAAAAAATTTAAGGAGTCTACCAAATCATGGCAGTTACACTTACAAAAGGACAACGTATATCACTTGATAAAGTTGCACCAGGACTAACAGAGGTATTTGTTGGTCTTGGATGGGATGTCAAAGCAATGGACACTGGTTTCGCTTTTGATTTAGATGCATCAGCTTTCATAGTCGGGAGTAACGATAAACTAATTTCAGATAACCACTTCATTTTCTACAACAATCTTCTCAGCCCAGATCCAAATAACTCAGTTCAACACACAGGAGATAATCTAACAGGCGCAGGCGATGGTGATGATGAAGTCATCAAAATTAATCTGCAAAAGGTTCCTGCTGAGGTTCATAAAATTTTTATTACTGTAACCATTCATGAAGCCGCAGAACGGAAGCAAAATTTTGGTCAAGTTCAAAATGCTTTTGTGCGCGTCGTTAATGCTCACAGCAATCAAGAAGTAGTCCGGTATGACCTAGTGGAGGATTACTCAATCGAAACTGCATTAATTATGGCCTCATTTGAGCGTCATGCAGCACTCTCCTCGTAACCCGCAAGCCTTTATTGTCACCAAAGCGATGGCACAGAATATTTTTACTGTTGGGTTAGCATTTTTGATTTTTCTGATTGGTTTCTTACGCTACATCCGTCGGGATGGGGAAATCACTCCTTATGAGCTTTCCGTGTTCTTCGGCGTGTTCGTAATGTTACAGTTCTGGAATTTGTTCAATGCTCGATGCTTGGGGTTAAAGCAGTCTGCCTTGAAAGGCTTGTCTAAGAATAAAGGATTTATAGCGATCGCTATCACCATTTTTATCGGACAGATATTAATTATTCAGTTTGGTGGTAGCATTTTTAGAACAGTACCTTTGTCTTTCGTGGATTGGATAAGTGTAATTGTTGGAACATCGACAGTGCTTTTTATTGGTGAGCTATGGCGCTTCATAATGCGGTTGAAATTGAAAAATCATCTGCGACAATCCTATTAACTACTTGACAGATGGTTGGTAAAGCGATGTCAAAAACAGTATCAGTAATTTCAATTCCAACGGGTCGAGTAAAATTTAGAACTTGGGATTAAATCTCAAATAGAAATTAGAAAACGGTAGAGTATTTTAAGATGTACCACTAAGGCGATCGCCTTTCGCAGGTGATTTCAGATATCATTTGCCGATATAATCAGTAGGTAAATCAAGTAAAGTCGATATGAAGCCCACAAACGAACAAACTCAGGGACTCTACAGGCTTTGTTATCGACTTACTAATGTCATTTACCCTGGATGGCCATACACAAACATCGAACTTGTTAGGGTAGATGAACGTACTGGAAACTTATACGTACTTGCTGGCGAAAATCTGGACTTTGAGATTAAACCAACTGGAGAGTATGAACCATGACAGTAGCTAAGTATGAAGCGATGAATCTCAATCAACTACGTCGCTATGTTCTGACTCACCGGGAAGATGTTGCCGCTTTCTATGTGTATGTTGATCGCTCAAAATCTGAAGGGCAAATGATCAGCATAGACTTGAATGATCAGAATTGGGAAGACAAAGTTAAAGAAGCAATTAAATATAGTTCCAATGCTATTCGTTGGTACTGCAATAATACACCAAAATATACTAAAGAAGCTCAGATAATTTCTGAATGGTGGAATCATTTAGATAATAAATTTGTTATCAAGCATCATCTTACTGGAATAGAAATTGATCGAGCAACTGGAATCTGGGAACCAATTCAAATTAACCCGCCAGTGCAAATACGCATCAGTGAACCAAGTCTAGAAATTGGTCAATTTACTACGTTGCTCAAATATAGAGGTCAAGATAACTCTATAAAACAAATAGAAGCCGTTGCTATTGACCTGGATATTGCAAAGCAAAACCTATTTGTTTGGCCGACTCAACCAGCAGAGGTTTTTATTTTCTCAACAGAGGCTACTTAAAACTTCGCTGTACTCAGTTCTAATCTCACTGAGATATTTTTTACTCTCAACATCTCTGTATTTTGTGCGGTGATTCTCCTTTTGTTCAAGATTAGAGCCATTTTAGTATTCTTAAGGAAAAACTTTTTGTATCTTTAATCCATCGACTGATTCTGAATCAGACCTGAAGTGCCTTTAAAATGGGAGAATATAAAGAATCGTTGGGAGGAATCAATCGTCATGACTGTGATAGTTGCTAAGTGGACGATTGACGAATATCACCGCATGATTGACGCCGGCATTTTGAGTGATCGCAAAGTTGAACTACTCAATGGAGAAATTGTCGAAATGTCGCCAGAAGGGGAACCCCATGCTTATAGTAGTGGTGAAGCTGGTGAGTATCTAGCAAAGTTATTGGCTGGACGCGCCAAAATTCGTCATGCTAAACCAATTACTCTACCCAACGACTCGGAACCTGAACCAGATATTGCCATTGTCCAACCTTTAGGACGCGAGTATCGAGAGCATCATCCCTATCCAGAAAATATTTTCTGGTTGATTGAGTACGCTAACTCTAGTTTAGAAAAAGATTTAGAGACAAAAAGCAAAATCTATGCACAAGCAGGTATTTTAGAATATTGGGTTGTTAATTTAAAAAAGTTACACCTAGTGGTGTTTCAAGAAATCTTAGATGGAGATTACGCGACAAAACTGACATTAACTAGGGGAACAATTCAACCGCTTGCATTTCCTGATGTTTCTGTTGTGGTGGAACAAATTATTAACAGCTAAAATGAGAAGGAGTCAGAAGACAGAATTCAGAATTCAGAATACCCCATACCTGAAGTCAGGGGTAACGGTCACGGAAAGAATTTAATATCACCCGCGTTTAAAATCGCTTGCTCTAAACCTCGATTCTCCATCCAGTCACACAGAATCCATTCTGGATTCTGGCTCCTGAATTCTGAAGTCTTCTTCGGTAATTTACAGCCTTTTTTATCTATTAGGTAAGGGCGGTTGGGCTATTTCTATACTTCACGTTGACGTAGCCTCTCGTAGAGAAGTTCAAATCTGCTATATGTAAATAAAAAATCATTTTTCACAAATCAGATAGGATTCTTATATTAATAATATTGAGTCTCGAAGTAGCCTATTTACCGCAGCTACCTCAAGCATTAATCAATTAACGAAAGCTAAATCTCAACTACTCAACTGCAACACTTGGTTATTTGGCACAGTAGCTTCATTGCTCATTACTCGTTGGAGAACTGATTCTCTGATATTGACAAACACTTCACTACTTCTATCTCGTGGGCGTGAAAGTCTCACAGGCAAATCCAGTGAAATCTGTCCTTTTTCAATCACTATCACTCGGTCTGCCAACGCCACAGCCTCTTCCACATCATGAGTAACCAAAAACGCAGTAAATCTTCGCTCTTGCCACAAGTTCTCAATCAAACCCTGCATCTCTTGGCGAGTTAGAGCATCCAATGCTCCCAAAGGTTCATCTAGCAACAACAAACGGGGCTGACTGACTAACGCTCTTGCCAATGATACCCGTTGCCGTTGTCCACCAGATAAGACATAGGGCCACTCATCAGCCCGATCTTTGAGTCCAACTTTATCAAGTGCCCACAAAGCTTTTTCACGCCAATTACCTTCCAAGCCTAACCCCACATTCTCAACAACGCGCTTCCACGGCAGCAAGCGGGGGTCTTGAAACATCACTGTTACGGAACGGCTGAGTCTACGCAGGGGTTCTCCATTCAGTAGTATTCCGCCTGAAGTTGCTTTATCTAATCCTGACACAAGACGCAATAGGGTACTCTTACCGCAACCACTACGTCCGACAATAGCGACAAACTCACCTGCTTCAACTTCTAAATTCAGCGAGTTTAAAACAGTTTTCTTACCAAAAGTCTTCGTCAAATCCAAAATACTTAGTTGTGTACCTTGTACATTTGAACTCACTTGCAAAACCTCCTTTTTTAGCACAATCGGGATTTAATTATTTGATCAGACGTTGAAGAAAGCAAATCACACTCAAAATGAATAGAAGTCAAAAGTTAAAATCAAAACTTTTCAACTTTCGACTTTGGTAATTTTGGCATTTATGACTTTTGATAATTGGGGTTCCAAGCCAAGAATTTTGTTTCTAATCCTTTGGCAACAGCATCTGCTAATTTACCGAGCAGTGCATAGATCAGAATACTCAAGACCACAACATCAGTTTGCATAAACTCACGGGCATTCATTGCCATATAACCAAGCCCTGAATCTGCCGCGATCGTTTCTGCCACAATTAATGTCAGCCACATAATCCCCAAGGAAAAACGGACACCAACGAGAATCGAAGACAAGGCTCCTGGAAAAATAATTTGCCACAGAAGTTGTGGTGTTTTCAATCCATAGACTTTTCCCATCTCAATCAGTCCAGGGTCAACACTGCGGATGCCATGAAATGTATTGAGATATAACGGGAAAAATACCCCCATAGATACTAGAAATAATCTAGCTTGATCGCCAATTCCAAACCAGAGAATCACTAGCGGAATTAATGCCAAATTAGGGATAGTGCGGAGCATTTGCAGGGAACTATCTAATAACTTTTCGGCTACAGGGGAAAAACCATTGAGCAATCCCAAGCCGAACCCAATGCTACCACCAATTATAAAACCAGATATCGCTCGCCCAGCACTAATTCCGATATTTTGAAACAATTCTCCAGTTGATCCTAGTTTAATCGCTGTAGCAATTACGCCACTAGGGGCTGGTAAAATTCTGGTTGAAAGTAAACCAGTTCTGGAAGCAAGTTCCCAAAGTATTAGCACTGAAACGGGGACAATCCAGGGAACTATTTTCTGGATTTGCGGGTTTTCTAACACCTCTCTTAGGGATATATTATTGTTGCTTTTAGTGGGTTTAAAGGTAATAGTCACGTCGCTTCCCTCCGAATTCAAAATTCAAAATTCAAAATTGACAATCCCCATAAAGAAATTTACTTGCTCTGTATCATGAGTCTGTTTCGGTCATGAAGCACTCGTTAGTTGTTTAGCAAATTTTTCATTGGTGACGATTTCGCTAACAGTACTCAAGATTGGTGGCGTTAAAGGTGCAGGTTCGCTCTGGAAAGGTAGACGCGGAAATAATA
This sequence comes from Nostoc sp., assembly GCF_036919575.1. Lineage (GTDB taxonomy): Bacteria > Cyanobacteriota > Cyanobacteriia > Cyanobacteriales > Nostocaceae > Nostoc. Next base: position 88,648 of record NZ_JBALBY010000014.1, read on the forward strand.
ATTCAGCAGTGCGATACGCTTCTTCTAAATGGGGATATCCAGAGAAAACGAAAGTTTCTATGCCTAAATTGCGATATTCCAGCATCCTAGCGGCAACGGTGTCGGGATCTCCAACTAGGGCCGTACCAGCACCACCCCGCACCAATCCAATTCCTGTCCACAGGTTGGGGCTAATCTCTAAGGTTTTTCGACTACCACTATGTAGTTGACTCATGCGGCGCTGCCCTTCAGAATCAGAACTAGCCAAGCCTTTCTGAGCTTTGGCGATCGCATCCTCATCCACATACTTAATTAGCTCATTGGCAGCATCCCAAGCAGCAGATTCAGTTTCTCGCACAATTACATGCAAACGAATCCCAAAACGTACTGTTCTACCTTGTTGGGCCGCCAGTTGCCGAACTTCAGCAATCTTTTCGGCTACTTGCTGTGGTGGTTCGCCCCAAGTCAGGTAAACATCAATGTGTTTGGCAGCAACTCGCTTGGCAGCAGCAGATGAACCACCAAACCACAAGGGTGGATAGGGTTTTTGAACTGGTGGAAATAAGAGCTTACCGCCTTTGATATCGAGGTAGTTTCCTTTAAAATCGACTGTTTCCCCACTGACGATACCCCGCCAAACTGTGAGAAATTCATCGGTTAAATCGTAGCGATCGTCATGACTAAGATGCAAACCATCCCCAGCGAGTTGCACCGGATCGCCACCTGTCACCACATTAATCAACAATCTTCCTTTAGAAATTCGGTCAAATGTTGCTGCCATCCGTGCGGCAGCACCTGGAGAAGTAATCCCTGGACGAATTGCCACAAGAAATTTCATCTGCTTGGTGACAGAGATCAAAGCGGCGGCGGTGATCCAAGCATCTTCACAAGAACTCCCTGTGGGTAACAATGCCCCTGTGTAGCCCAAATTATCTACAGCTTGGGCGATTTGCTGCAAATAATCAGGTGTGATAACACGAGAGCCAATATCTGTGCCTAAATAGCGTCCGTCATGAGATCCAGTCGGAAGAAACCAGAGAATTTCCATGTTTGTCAGGGTATGAGGGCTTAAATCTACGGTAATTAGACACAATTACCGTAGATTGTAATCAGCATTTTACAGGAAATTATTTAAAAAAGGAGTATTGATTAACGATTCATAAAGAATAACTGGCCCCAAAATTGACTTGATCGCAGACCACCGTATTAATCATGACACTTTTGCTGCAAGAATGGCTGTCGTGAAGAATACAAATTTTGTCATTGTTGTAGGATGACCTCCACAACGACTGTGCTGGAATAAACGTTATCGTTAGCGAGAAATCTATGACTTAGCAGAGAGTTGGGATACAAGGCTTATATCTAGACGCGAATGGTTAAAGGAAAAATCTGGCTATATCTATTGGTCTATACAACGTCAACCCAACTCTTGGAGACGCTACGCGAACGGGGAATTCAAAATTCAAAATTCTTGCATTCAAATCCCCATAAATAAATTTATTTGCTCTGAAAACTTGGACTTTTTGTGCCTTGTGCTTACGCATCGCGGCACAATTGTAGCTTTATGTGATCATCTATGAGATCCAGAGAAAGCTTGTTACATAGTTAGGTTAATTTGTGCCTACCTACCTAATTGATATAACTCAATTTTTACTTAAAAATATTTTCAAATTTAACTCTCTATGGTAGAGTTACACTGAGTTTTGCTACTGAAGAGTTATGAAACAACAAAATCATACAATTGTATTAATTATAACTTTATTAGGGTTAGCTAGCATATTTTACTTGTCTATTGTATACAAAGATACATTAGGAGAGAGAGATAGCTTCCGAATGGCAATGGGTCTTATTGACTCGATCACATCTAATAAACCATTAGGAAGCAGTATGCTTTATGGTCGTTCTATCTCTTTTGCATACTTTGTACTATTAGATTTTTTTACGCCAATTTTTAAAACAAATTTGGCCTTGATGATTCCTTTTATGAACTATATAAATGCCTTGAGTGCTATTTGTATGGTTATACCTTTCTTCTTTTTAGTTAGGAGGTATTGGGGAACAGCTATAGCCTTATTAGCAAACATACTACTAGTGTTGCTCCCAGTTTGGAGAGCAACAAGCCAATATGCACATCCCATGACTGAAGCTATATTATTCATGTTCATAGGATTAGCCTTGATTGGTTATCGTTCTTTCATAAGCTCATTGAGATTAGGATGGAATAGATTAATTTTATTGGATGTACTAATTATTGCTGCTTTTGCTTTGTGTTTAATGTTCAGGCTCGATGCAATACTAATGTTTCCTCTGATTCCTGCCTGTCTTCTTCTCGAAAATTTTCCTTTGAAAAAGATTGTTTCTACTTCGATTTTATATAGCTTTTTTTCATTAATTATTTTTAAAGTGATGCAATCTCAACTTCCATACATTGATGAAAAGAGTAATGGAATATTTGATCAACTTTTATTATGGAATAATCCTGCTAGATACATTGATATTGATAATTTTTTGCATGGGAACCAACTTTTTATTTCGAGCTTGAATCATTTACTTTGTTTGATATTTTTAATATCCTGCATTTATTTATTGTATAAACGTAATTATTCATATCTCTTTTTTATCTTACCAACAGTCTTATTAAATTATATATTTTGGCTACCAAATCCTCAACCAGCGCGTCATTTTATCTATTTATCTCCTATTGTAGCAATTAGCATTGCAATCTTCTTAGTAGATATTTTTGCAGTAAAATCCTTGGTAAAAAATAATAGAAACATAGGAGTAACAGTCGCCGTAATTTTAATAGTTTCTCTTTCCATAAGCTATAAGTTTTCCTATTCTGTGCCAATGTCAAAGAAATACTCTTACACAGTGAGAGAACTAGGTAACAAATTACAACAATTAGAGCCGAAAAATAAGCCAATTTTCGTAGTTGGCGATACGATTCCGGCAGTGGTTCAAATGCAACTTATGTCAAAAGATACAAAGGTGAAGTATGAAACAACAAATATTCTTACAGACGAGGATATCAAAGATCAAGAAAAATCTGCTTTTAAACCTAAACCTATATACATAAGTTTAATAGTTGTAGAGAATAAAAAAAATAAATTTATATGTTATTACCAAGGCTGGAAATCCAAAATAAATGAAGTAAAGAGATTGTTATTGGAAAAAAAGGAATATACCCAAGGTTATCTTGTATTAAATATCTTAGATGAAAATGCTAGGAAGATTGATATTGAACCATCTACCTTGACTAATAAGTTTGAGACGTTAAAATTATAAAACAGGAGTCAGAATTCAGAATTCAGAATTCAGAAAACTCTACCCATAAAGGGATAGAGTTTTAAGGCGAGAATATTTTAATTTTTTTCGCCCACACTTCGGCAGGTGTTACCCTGAGCTTGTCGAAGGGGCTTTTTTATATGTTTGCCATTCGACTAGTACCGATTATGCCCTATGGCTTGGTCAATCTACTTAGGCTTAGTAGCGGCGGCGGACATCTTCATGGCTTTATTAGTCTTGTATTGGCGTCTTTTTGTCCCCCATTCGCCTTTAACCGGGTTTACGATTATTTTGATGGCAATTTTCTTTCTCGGATCTGTCCAGTTAGTCAGTGTTGGCATCTTAGGCGAATATATCGGGCGCATCTACGAAGAAGTTAAAGCTAGACCTCTAGACCTCTCTATACTTTGGCTGAGGTAGGTGGTTTATATTCCAAATCCCCCAACTCAACGAACAATTCTGACAAACTAGATAATTTAGAACATTAGCGATCGCATCCTCATCCTCATCTTCATCCACAAGTATCCCAAACCGTAGATTCGGTTGATCGCAAATTAATTACATACAAGCAAATCCCAAAACGCACTGTTGTGCATCGTTCAGCCCCTAATTTTCGGACTTGGGCAATCTTTTGTGCTACTTGTGTGCTACTTGCTGTGGATGTTCGCCGCAAGTCTGATTATCTGCGGCGATCGCAGTTGCTCAGCTGACTTACCCAATTATTTTGACATATTTTCACCTTATGAAGAAATACTGGGTCTTGCATTGTAGCAAGCTCTATGCAAAGATAATTCTACACAAAGTACGGTAATTCTATCGTTTTATCGTATTTAACTGACAATTGATGCTGTCAAAATATAGCTGATTGCAAATTAGTGTTTTCAGCTAATGTTAATTGGCAATTGAAGAAGAATCCAGAATCCAGAATCCAGAATCCAGAATTCTGAATTCTGAATTCAGAATCAGTCAGTCGGGGATTGGGACCCGCCACTACGAAAGTTGACCACCAAATCGTAGATTTGGTGGGGGTGCAAAAACGCCGGTTATTCATCCGCTTTTTCGTACAGAATACCTAACATGAATTCTGACGACTGGCGTCAATATTGCTGTTCGATAATAAATTGAATCCAAATCAAGCTTTAGTCAATGTCAGTAACCATTGATTAACTTTGTACACTATAACCAATAAAAACAGGATTTCAAAGGGGGTTTTAGTGCGACTTTTGGATTCAAAATTCAGCTGCTTAATACTGGTTTCGATATCTATAGGAGATTACTAATTTTCTCCATAGTGAAACCTTTACGAAGGTTATTCTCTAATGGTTTAGCAGCAACATTGCATCAAGTATTTCTGCTGGTTTATCTGTCCAACTTAGAGCTAGATTATTCATCATTAAGGTTGAGGAGTTGAGGAGTCATGTCGAATTTTCGCTGGAATTATAGATGCCTAATGTTCCTGCTTTCGTTGCTAGATATTCTAATCATCCTGGTTTTTTATCCGGCACAAAGTAAAGCTGAACTGCCTAAATCTGATGCATCTACTGTCCAAATAGAAGTGAAAAAAGCTCCAGAAGCAGTTACCAATCAAACAGTAGACACTTCAATTGCACCGTTAAGTGATAAAAAGGCTACAAATAATGTAACAGGGCAAGTGACACCTGTATCGCAATTGTTGGAAGTTGCACCGCCAACTAATAAAAAAGCTCCAAATAATGCTGCCGGACAAGCAACATCCGTCTCACAACTCTCAGATGTTAAGCCGACAGATTGGGCATTTCAAGCATTACAGTCTCTAGTTGAGCGCTACGGTGTAATTACAGGATATACAGATGGCACATTTAAAGGGAATCGTCCTTTAACGCGCTATGAATTTGCGGCTGGATTGAATGCAGCTTTAAATCGCATCAATGAGCTAATTGGGACTTCAACGACAGATTTAGTTAAACGGGAAGACTTGGATACTCTCAAAAAGTTACAAGAACAATTTTCTCCAGAACTTGCTCAACTTCGGGGACGCGTAGATAGCCTGGAAACGCGAACTGCGAAGTTAGAAACAACTGAGTTTTCGACCACAACCAAACTTATCGGTCGAGCCCAGATTGTTCTTGGCTCAGTTCTGGCGGGCAATAACGTCGTCACCAAGACACCCGCAGCTCACAATCCCACACTTCAAGGTTTAACTTCTTTACGGTTAAACACCAGTTTTAACGGTAAAGATTCACTAGGTATAACGCTGGGAGGTGGAAATATTGAATCATTGGGACAAACAAGAGCTGGATTATTGGGAACTTATGAGGGGAGAAGTGCTGATAACGCCAGTATTACTTTTGCACGCAATCAGATTATTCTCGGTGGTGTCCGCTATCGGTTTCTACCTTATCCAAATACCCAAGTCAACATTTATGCCCTGTCTGATGGAGCTAGTGAGATAGGTCTTTCTGGTCCGATTAACCCATATTTTGAATCGTCTTCTGCGACTGGTGCTAATGGGATTTCACGATTTTCACGGCGGTCTTTGGTCTATAACTATGGAGATAGCGGTGCCGGAATTGCCGTACTCCAGGGATTAGGCAAACAGGTTCAATTAGGATTAGCGTACAGTGCACCAAACGGCAACAATCCGACAGCTAATAATGGCTTCTTTAAAGGCAGGTATTTAGCTTTAGCACAGTTAATATACTACTCTTCTGATCGGAATTTTCGGGTGGCGGGAACTTACGTTAATACCTATAGCCCACCAAATACCATAGGTTTTAGTGGAACAAACTTCGGTCCAGCAGTCGGGAGTAACCTGATAAACAGCACCGTGCCCGGAGCGGGAACTGTGGGCAACCTTTATGGTTTACAGGCGTTCTATCAAGTTAGTCCCAAGTTGGCACTCGATGCGTGGGTAAGTTATGCAGCACACCGCTATTTGGGACACGGAGATGGCGAAGGCATGGATTGGGCGGTAGGAGTGGCATTCCCCGATCTTTTTAAGGAAGGTGCTCTAGGGGGGATTTTAGTTGGTATGGAGCCGAAAATGATCAGTCTCAGTAAGAGTGTAGATTTGGGAGCAGGTGCGGGACAAGCGGACAAAGATACTTCCCTGCACGTTGAGGCATTCTACCAATATAAAATCGGAGATAATATTGAGATTACGCCGGGTTTGATCTGGATTACTGCACCGAACTCTGATTCCAGCAATCCTGATAGTTTATTTGCCTGGGTTCGTACTCTCTTTAGATTTTAATAAATTACGGTAAGTAGTTGGACAGAACTAATTACACAATGTCATTGCGAGTGTGACGTACTCCTACGGAGAAGCAAGCTACGCTCCGCGAACACTTCGTGTAAAAAGACATCAGTTCGACCGAACCTAACCCCAACCCCTTCCCTACAAGGGAAGGGGCAAAAAATCTACAACTTGGTACGAAATTAATCGGGTTTTTAAGCCTCTCCCCGTTGGCGTCAGCCTGCCGTTAGGCAAGGGTCGAGAGGAATGGAAGCGGTTTCTTCAGAATCCTATCGAACTCACGTTAAAAAGCAAATCCATTGGGAGAGATAACCAAATTTATTTACATAACTTTATGTTTGAATTTGTTTGTTAAAATGCTTGCTTTTTGTCGAAAACTATGAAAAGCTTTGTTATGTTGCAAACTACGGTTTATCGATCAAGTTAAAGTAGTAGATGGATGCCAATCTAGTGGCAACCTGTCTTAAGGAGCCACAATTTAAGGCAACAAGTAAGCCGTCAAGTAGATAGACAAACAGGTTTGTAAATATTTTGCAGCATCGATGGGGTGAAGACTTGATGCTTAAGACTTTATCGATGGGAGGAAATTGTAGATGCTGAAGACGTTAACAACCGATTTTGAACTCGACTTAGAAGCAGATGTGCTTGTGATTGGAGGTGGGCCTGCTGGAACTTGGGCGGCATGGAGTGCTGCATCAAATGGAGCTAGAGTGATCCTTGTAGACAAAGGATATTGTGGCACAACTGGATGCGCTGCGGCATCTGGTAATGGTGTGTGGTATGTGCCACCCGATCCAGAAGCACGAGAAACAGCAAAGGCGAGTCGGGAATCTTTGGGTGGGTTTTTATCCGATCGCAACTGGATGGATCGGGTACTGAATCAGACTTATGTAAACGTCAATCAGTTAGCAGAGTGGGGTTATCCCTTTCCTACCGACGATGAAGGTAAACCCTATCGGCGATCGCTACAAGGGCCCGAGTATATGCGGCTGATGCGGCGACAAATTCAACGGGCGGGAGTCAAAATTTTAGACAACAGCCCCGCGTTAGAATTACTGGTTGATGATGATGGTGCCGTTGCTGGTGCATCAGGTGTGAACCGTCAGACTGGTGAGAAATGGCTAGTGCGATCGCAGTCCACAATTATCGCAACTGGCGGCTGTGCATTTCTCAGTAAAGCGTTAGGATGCAACGTCCTGACAGGGGATGGTTATTTAATGGCGGCAGAAGCTGGTGCTGAGATGTCGGGTATGGAATTTTCCAATGCTTACGGCATCTCCCCCGCCTTTTCTTCAGTCACCAAAACCCTGTTCTATAATTGGGCAACCTTCACCTACGAAGATGGTACTGTGATTCCGGGGGCAAGTTCTCATAGACGTTCAGTAATTGCCCAGACATTACTGCAACAGCCAGTTTACGCCATCATAGACAAAGCGGCGGAATCGATGCGGCCATCTATGCGTTTAGCACAGCCCAACTTCTTTTTACCCTTTGACCGTGCAGGCATTGATCCATTTACTCAACGTTTCCCTGTGACTCTGCGCTTAGAAGGAACTGTGCGCGGTACGGGGGGAATTAGGATTGTAGATGAGAGTTGTGGTAGTTCTGTACGGGGACTTTATGCGGCTGGAGATGCCGCTACACGCGAACTGATTTGTGGCGGATTTACTGGTGGTGGTAGCCATAATGCGGCTTGGGCAATATCTTCTGGCTATTGGTCGGGGAAATCGGCTGCTGAATATACCCGCAGTTTGGGAGAACAGAAAACTCAACGCCGCGTTCATGGTGTTGGAGAGGTAGGATTACAGACTGGGAGCGATCGCTCTCAAACATTAGCAACTGATGAAGTGATTCAAGCAGTTCAAGCTGAAGTATTCCCCTACGAAAAGAATTATTTCCGTACAGAACAAGGCTTAACCGAGTCTTTGGGTAAGTTAAATCATCTTTGGCAAGAACTCCGCAATAGCCAGGTAACATCAGATAAAGAGCTAATCCGGGCGCGAGAAGCTGCGGCGATGGTAGCCACAGCGCGGTGGATGTACAGCAGCGCCATCGAACGTAAAGAAACTCGTGGTATGCACAGACACTTAGATTATCCAGAACTTGATGCTAACCAGCAACATTACTTGATTAGTGGCGGATTAGATCAAGTTTGGGTGAAAAGTCAGCCTTTAAATAGCACAACAGAAATTCTAAATAGCACAACAGAAATTCCCCAATCCAAAATCCAAAATCTAAAATCTAAAATAGGAGCAGCAGTGTGATTGAGTTGGTCAGCGAGTCGCGGTGCATAGAATGTAATATTTGCGTGAACATTTGCCCGACCAACGTGTTTGACAGAGTACCTGATGCACCACCAACCATTGCTCGACAGAGTGACTGCCAAACCTGTTATATGTGCGAATTGTATTGTCCAGTTGATGCTCTTTATGTTGCACCAGAAAGCGATATACAAACTTCAGTCAACGAGGCAGAATTGGTAGAAGTCGGGCTACTGGGTAGTTACCGGGAAAAGGTTGGTTGGGGAAATAAACGCACATCAACAGCAAAAACAGATCAAACATTCCAAATTCTCAAGCAGATGAAATAGTAATGCGATGTGCAACTTATCCTTAGAACCCCTCTCCAAACCTCTCCCCCACAGGGAGAGAGGCTTTGATTCTTGCTCCCCTTCCCTTGTAGGGAAGGGGTTGGGGGTTAGGTTTGAGAGAAAGTCGCACACGGCATATATATAGTCCGGTGGAGAAAATAGTCATGCTGTCGATCGCAGTAGGAACAGGTTCTATGAGTAAAAATAAACTTCCTTCAAGATTATCAACCTCAGTGGCTTGTGTCCTACTGCTACTGACTACAGCGTGTAGCCAAGGTGAAACTAAATCGGCTCAATCCATTGATGCCAATAAAGCCAGTAATGCTAGCGCTGTAGCTGCATCTAACAATATTTCTACCCTACGAATAGGTTATGTAGGTAGTTCAGAACCTACAGGGCCACTTGGTTGGGCAAAGAAAAAGGGGATATTAGAGCGTGAGTTGCAAAAAGCGGGATTTAAAAACGTTACTTTTGCAAGGTTTCCTAACGGGCCGGATCTAAATGAGGCGCTTGTCGCAGGGAAATTAGATGTTGGCTCTTTAGGCGATACACCAGCCATAGTTCTGAGAGCTAGGGGTGTTGAAACCCGACTGCTACGGATTACTCAGTTTAATACAATCGCGTGGTTAGTGGCGAAAAAGAATGGCGCGCGATCGCTCGCTGAACTTAAAGGTCAGAAAATAGCTACCCAAAAAGGCTCTTATATGCATAGATACCTGCTGGGTCTGTTAGCTGAAGCTAAAATTGCCAAGGATGTAAAAGTTGTCCACTTGATGACTACTGAGGCAAAAGCGGCTTTAGAACGTGGTGATGTCGCAGCTTATGCAACTTCAAGTGATCTGGGGCCTTTTCTGAAATCGCAAGGGTTTCCAGTGCTTGATTCTTCGGCGAATCATAAAGGTTTGTCAGGGACATCATTAGTTGTAGCGACTGAAAGCTTTCTGGCGAAACAGCCTGATTTTCCCCAGAAATTTAATGCAATTCTCACAGAAGCAGCTAAGGATTTAAAAGCTAATTCTGAAGAATATTATCAGTACCACGCTCAAATTACTAAATATCCTCTCGACATTATCAAAATATCGTTACCACTCAAACAGATATCAGAAGAACCATTACCAGCTGAGGGTGTGAAACTTTTAGAGGGGACAAAGAAATTTTTAGTCTCGCAGGGTTTAGCAAAGTCGGACTTTAAATTAACTGATTGGGTTGAGAAATAGGGAGTGGGGAGTGGGGAGTGGGGAGTGGGGGATGAGGGAGCAGAAAAGGGGGGAATCAGTAACTTTTCTGAGCAAGAAAAACAGATTTTTGTAATCAAGTCTTTCAAAAGCGCAACTCCCAGGCTCAAAGGTGCAACTCCCAGGCTCAAAGGTGCAACTCTCAGGCTCAAAGGTGCAACTCCCAGGCTCAGAGGTGCAACTCCCAGGCTCAGAGGTGCAACTCCCAGGCTCAGAGGTGCAACTTCCAAGCTCAAAGGCTCAACTCCCATGCTCAGAGACTCAACTTCCAAGCTCAAAGGCTCAACTCCCAAGCTCAAAGGCTCAACTCCCAAGCTCAAAGGCTCAACTCCCAAGCTCAAAGGCTCAACTCCCAAGCTCAAAGGCTCAACTCCCAAGCTCAAA
>NZ_JBALBY010000015.1:0-1436 GCF_036919575.1 Nostoc sp.
GGTTCTTCAGTACTTATTATGCTAAATTATTAGTTACAAATCCAAAACGATATTAAAAATTGTATTAAAAGATTCCTAAAAGCATTGCAATCATTGACATAAAATAAAATTTGTTGTTAACTGTAAATCCAATCAGATTATTTTTTTGGTAAATTTACGATTATGGTTCATAAAAATGATATAAAAATCCTCACAGAGCTTCTTGATTTAGATGACATAAAAGTAATATCACATCGTCTTCATGAGGGGATTGGAATAATTTTAAAAACTGAATCGAAAAAATTAGATGCTAATTGTCCTAATTGTGGCACAAAAAGCCATAATTTACATCAAAATCATCGACATATTATTAAAGATTTACCCTTTGGAGAGAAACCAGTATTTTTAGAAATAAATAGGCGACAATTCAAATGCAGAAAATGTCAAAAACCATTTAGTGAACATCTCGATTTTGTGAGGAAGAAAAGAACTTATACAAAACGGCTTGCACACAAAACCATACAAGAAGTTTTAGAGAATGACATACACAGCGTAGCATCAAAAGGGATCGTTACAACAGAAGAGATAGAACGGATGTTAAAAGATGCATCTGAGGAATTACCCAATTTAAAACCTTTGAATTTAAAAAGACTTGGACTTGATGAGATAGCTTTGATTAAAGGGAGGGGTAATTACTGTGCAGTATTAGTAGATTTAGATACATCTAAACTGATTGCGATTTTAAGCGATCGCACACAAGAAATAATCAAGAAAACCCTTATGGAATGGGGCATTAAGCTGTTAGAGCAAATAGAAGAGGTAAGTATAGATTTGTGGCGAGGGTATAAAAACTTAGTGTTAGAATTAATGCCGAATGCTCAAGTAGTAGCAGATAGATTTCATGTAATGACACAGATAAATAAAGAATTAGACACACAAAGAAAAAGAGAAAAACGAAATATAGAAGATTTAATTAAAAAAGCAACATTAGCAGCACAAAAAGATGAATACGAAGAAATATTACTCGCATTAAAAAATAGTAAATATCCCTTGCTTAAGAATGAAGATAACTTAAACGAGGAGCAAGTTAATAAACTTATCCAAGTTAAAAATGTATCTCCTGTTTTAAAAGTAATGCATGAACTAAAAGAAAAGATTAGAAAAATTTTTAATAAGACAAATGATTGGTATGCGGGAGTGTTTAAACTAGGTATGTGGTTATCGAGAGCTAAAAAATATTTTCCCAATAGCAACAACACTATTATTCGTTGGTATGATGAAATTATTGCTTACTTTGATAATGGTACAAATAGTGGCATGGTTGAGGGAGTTAATAACAAGCTTAAACTGATTAAACGTTCTGGTTATGGATTTAGAAATTTTGAAAATTTTAGAGTTAGATGTTTATTAAATTGGCATTTTATTTATTAGTTTGGCATAATAAGTACTGAAGAGCC